>NZ_JBNGOZ010000021.1:204-88099 GCF_050589825.1 Carboxylicivirga longa
TTGACCTTTGTCCACATATTACGCGAATGAACACAGATTACTTTCCTGTGGAAGTCACTGTTATAGCGTTGATTATGTTCCACATAGCTAGCTAAAAAGGACTATCCCCCTTTGCAACGGGGGATTAATTTATCAGCAACCCTCAGTTCAAACGCTTCAGGGGGATTGACCTTTGTCCACATATTACGCGAATGAACACAGATTACTTTCCTGTGGAAGTCACTGTTATAGCGTTGATTATGTGCCACATAACTAGCTAAAAAGGATTATCCCCCTTAGAAAAGGGGGATTAATTTTATCAACAGCCCTCAGCTCAAACGCCTCAGGGGGATTGAATCATCGCCCTTCCGACCTCCCAATTTCATGACTAATGTCATTGCCTTTTATTAGGTACTGCGCTTGCTGAAAACAAAATAATTTCTACCTTAGTGCTTGATCGTTAAAGAGCTCAAGAGCTTTCGAAGCTTGGCTTAAATCGATTATGTAGACCAGGATGGCAAGACGTGATGTGAAGCTGTCTTTTATAATACCAAACCTAATATTGTCAGAACGCTTAAGATATCAAATAGCCATAAGTCTTGTTAAAGGCATTGGTCCCAAGTTGGCACGTAACCTGGTGGCCTATGTGGGCAACGAGCAGGATGTATTTGCCCAAAGTACACGGGCTTTGGCAAAGATACCCGGTATTGGTGCAGGGCTTGCCTCCACCATTAAGTCGGCCGATGTGCTGGCACGAGCCGATCGCGAGCTCGACTTTATTAGTAAGCACGACATTAGCACCCTCTATTTTACCGATAATAATTATCCCACACGACTCAGCTTCTGCGATGATGCCCCCATTCTTCTTTACACCAAGGGTACACACGACTTAAATCAACGTAAAGTGATTGGTATCGTGGGCACGCGCAAGGCTTCTGAAGATGCGCGCCTCAACTGCGAGCGCCTGGTGGAAGGGCTGGCGCAACGGCATCCTGATACTTTGGTGGTGAGTGGCTTGGCCTATGGTGTTGATGTGTGTGCTCACCGTGCTGCCTTAAAGCAAGGTCTGCCTACATTGGGCGTACTGGCGCACGGGCTTGACCGCATCTATCCGCCCTTGCATCGCAATATTGCTAAAGAAATGCTTGTGAATGGAGGGCTCATTACTGAGTTTATGTCTGTTACACAGCCCGATCGACCCAACTTTGTGCGCCGTAACCGCATCGTGGCCGGACTGGTGGATGCCTTGGTAATGGTGGAATCGCCCATCAAGGGAGGTGCCATTATCACGGCGCGCATCGCACAGTCTTACAGTCGTGATGTGCTGGCCTTCCCGGGGAAGGCTAATGAGGAGCTGGCCAAGGGAGGTAATTACCTCATAAAAAAGAATATTGCCGCCCTGATAGAGGATGTGGAGGATTTGGAGTATGCCCTGGGATGGGAAGGCACTACAGGGGTAGTTACGCAGCAGAGGACCTTATTTCCCAGCTTTAAAAATGAGGATGAAGAAAAATTATATATGATTTTGCGTGAGCATAAAGAATTGACGGCTAATGAGCTGTGTGTGAAGAGTGGCCTGCCCGTGAGCAAAGTAAGTGCCTCCATGCTGGCCCTGGAGTTTGCGGGGCTGGTAAAATGCCTGCCCGGCAATGCCTTTAAGTTTATACCATGAGTGATAAAAGTTAGTGCTTATGGCAGAATGTTTTGTGTAAGAAAAATGAACTTTTATGTAAAAAATCCGATGATTGGGCAAACAAAATGCTAGAAGCTGCGTACAAACATACTGGACTAGAAAAAAGAGTAAAAAAACTTAACATAGGGACATGAGCGTAAATACCCGAGCGTTAATTCATTATATCATTAAAGGTAGGATGGCAGTTTTACTGTGCATTCTTGTGTTGTTAGGAGTAGGTGGACAGAATACCTTTGCGCAGGTGGAGGCTTGTGCAGGTGGAGTTCTGCAGCTGGGTGATACATTTGATGAAATGGTGCCTCCGCCGGTAAATGGCCATCGGGATAAAGGCTATTGGACCGCTAGTCCAAGCTTAACTTTTTCAAATTCAAATGATCCCAATGCCATTGTATCAGGTTTTGTTCGGGGTGTGACCTATAGCATTATCTGGCATCATCAGGGGGGGAAAGATTATGAGTTAACCGTTGTTGTGTCTAAAGATGCTAATGTTGATAATTGGAAGTTGCTTAATGAAGATGATAACACGGACGATGTTGTTTTATGTGAAAAAGAGAAGTATGATTTTTATGTACCCTGGGATGGTGATTTGTGGACAGAAACCGTTGAGTTTTGGGTGACGCATGATGCAGACGGTTCTTCGGAAGCTTGGGGAGATGCTGGTAATTGGTTTGGTAAGGCAAGTACAATAAAGCCTAGCGAATATGATGATCAGGATTTGATATGGGCGCTCGTAAATGACCATGATGGATGTCAGATTAAAACGAATGAGATTAGAATATCCAGTGTTGCAGCCACCGAAGTGCGTGTGCAAGGCGGTATATCGGTGTGTCAGACATCAGTGGTGGATTTGAACCTGGTACTTGAGGTAATTCCTTTTGATCCGGTTAACTACGAGTATCAGTGGTATAAAGATGGTATAGAGTTGTCGGGAGAAGAAGGTGGTACTTATCCGATCACTGAAGAAGGTAGTTATCATGTGGTTGTTGAAGGTTGCGATCGCGAGATCGTGTCTAATGTGGTAACGGTAACCGAGGACCTTTTGCCCGAGGCGGTGATTGATGGAAATCATATTTGCGAGAATCCTGAAGGTCAAAATGCCACGCTTACCAGTTCTGTTTCAGGAGGCGATATAGGCACTTATACCATGGAATGGGTGCGCAATGGTGTTTCGGATGCTACTATGGGGAATGCAGGAACGGCAACGACTAATGCAGTTGGCTCATACCAGTTAAAGCTTGTTTCTGCTACCGATGATCAGTGCTATCGACTGTCTAATGAGTTCATTGTAGAAGCAGTAAGTCCTGTCGTTAATGTTTTTGATGCCATTCAACCGGGCTTATGCCTGACGGAGTACACGCCTGAGATTAGTCGACAGTTTAGCGGGGGTAATGGTGCTCCATTTGTGTATACATTGCGTGAATTAGGCCAAGGCGATCGCGACCTGACTGCAAATAATGACTTATTACAAACAACTAGTCTAGGCGGCACACGCACTGCTTCCACCACCATTCAATTGGTGAATGTGACTGATGCCAATGGTTGCATGGCATCAGGATTACCCTTGGAGGCGGTTTTCAATTTCACACCTTCCCTTGCTCCTGTGGTAAAAACAATTAGCGGTATTGATGTGTGTGCACCGGCTTCTACAACAGTGACTTGTCCGCTTGCTGAGAAAGATGTGGTATATTACCTGGCCAAAGATGACGTAGAAGTACCCGCAAGCCGACAGACAGGAGACGGTGCTACGGATCTAAGCTGGACCGTGAGCGATCCGGGTACCTATACCGTATATGCTGTTGATCCTTGTGATGGAGCGCTTGTGTTAATGGCTGATCAGGTGATGGTTAGCACAATACCCCTTGAGCAAACCATGACACAGCTTACCGGTGATGGCTGCTCCAATGTTACGCATGTATTCGGCTTGGATGATTCTGAACTAGGTGTTAGCTATACTTTATATAGAGATGGTAATGCTGGACAGGAAATAGCCGGTACTAGCGATCCGATAAACTTCGATGGCGTAAGTGATGTGGGTACCTATACGATCTATGCAAAACGAGGAGCCTGTGAACGATTGATGGATGGATCCTTTGCAGTAAAGGCGGCGCCTGATGTGGTAGGCATCACTATGGTAGGTAGCGATGGCTGCTCTAATGAGCTTAAGAACATTGGTATCAGTGCCAATCAGACCGGGGTGACGTATGAGCTTATTCTGGATGGCGACACAAGTGCGCCGGTAAAGACTATAGTTGGTGATGGCACTGCGGGTGACAAAAATTTCTTTGCCACGCCAACACAGTTGGCGGCCGGTGTTTATACAGTATTGGCCACTGCTCCCAATGCTTGTGAGGCACTCGTAACTGGGGTTATTACCATCAGCCCTGAGCCCACTGACCTTCCATTTGTTGGCGGCGTAGTGTGTGGCAGCGGTGATATTAGTATTCCCAACGCGCAAGCCGGCGTTACCTATACCTTATATTTTAATAACGGCACCGGAGAGATTCAACATCCCAGCTATACGCCTGTAACACCCATAAGTGATGGAACAACTGTTTCATTTAACGGCTTGAATGCGCCGGGTACATATCGCGTGTATGCTGAATCAGGTATTTGTGACCGATTTCTGAGCCGCACTCTGATAGTGGAACGCACACCGCAAACGCAGACCGTAACAGTGCCCGATGCAGAGTATTGTGCTGATGAACCGGGGGTTGAAATAGACTTAGCCAATACCGAAAACGGTGTTGAGTATGTGCTGATTGACGATACAGGTGCCGATGTAGCTGCCATAACTGGTGATGGCACAGCCCGTTCTTTTATCAATGTTAAAGAAGGTATCTATTCAGTGGAAGCACGATCCTCCGGCGGTGCATGTGTTGTGGTTTTAGCCGATAATATTACCATTAACGAAAATGCCTTGCCCACCCCTGAGATTGATAACCTACCCAATGATTTCTGTGAAGATCAGGAGGCTATTACTTTATTTGGACGGCCACGTAATGATGGCGGCTCATGGGCAGGACAGGGTATCACTGATAATAATGATGGTACGGCCAGTTTCGATCCCGGTGCAGTAAGCATGTCAGGCGCCAGTTACAATATCACCTATACCTACGTGGATGGCAATGGCTGTTCTAATACTATCATAGAGCAGGCTACCGTGCACGCCAACGCCATTGATGGTACTACTTTACAGATATTATTGCCTGACGGCTCAGTACCGGATCTGGATTATTGCGAAGATTCGCCAGTCATCACACTGAAAGCTGTTTATAAGGGTACTGATATAATTACCAACGAAGCCGTGTTCTCCGGAAATGGAGTCACTGATGGTGGTGATGGCACCGCTACGTTTTCACCGGCTGCTGCCGGGCTGGGAAGCCACACAATACGATTGGATTATGTAGATGCACCCACCAACTGTGAGGGTTTCACTACACTGACTGTTCAAGTAGGAACGGCGCTGTCGCTCGTGAACCCTTTCCCCACTTCTTTCTGTAGTAGTGATAATGCCAAGTATCGCCTGGCAGGTCTCGTGGAAGGAGCCGTGCCACCGGCCGGCACCACAACTTTTGAGATTTGGGACGATGCCGATAAGGCTATTTCACCGGCATACCCCAACGATGATTTCGATTTTGTACCCGCCGACTTCTTCCTTGCCAATGGAGCTGGTGATTACCAGCTGGTGTTTAATTATAACGTGGGTAGCTGTGTGAATCGTCTGATTATGGACTTTAGCATTTATGAATCGCTAGATCCATCGATACTGATTGATAACGGTTCGGGACAAACCAACTTCTGTTACGAGCATGGTGCTGTTAGTCTCAAGCCGGTCAGTACTATACCCTCCGGTGCCATCGTTAGTTTTAAGGGCAATGGCGTAGCCCATATCGACACTGCTGAAGCAGTTTTCTCAACCAATAGTGACAACATTGTTTATGCGCCCGCTAGCAACCCAATTACCTTAACTATTGATAACCATGGTTGTGTCACTGATAGAACGAGAAATATTACCGTTACTAAGGTAGAGACAATTATTGTTGATTTATTAACAGACTATTGTACCAACGATGTACCTCAAACCATCAAGGCAGATAAGGGTATTGCCGAGGTAAAAGCTACGTTTACCGCTGAGAAGAACGGAAATCTTGTGAAAGATTTCCTAAAAGATAATGGGGATAACACGGCCACTATTGATCCATCGGTAGGAGAAGGTAACTATGTGGTTACCATGACTTATAAGCAGTTGAGTGATGGTTGTACAGCAGTGGTTCAGCAAAATGTAAGGGTACACCTGGCGCAGCCGGTAACTTTTACCGGAGTGGTTGATGGACAGAAAATCTGCCGTGCCTCAGCACCCATTGATCTGACGGGTACCATGCCGGATATCGATGGTGATGGAACACCCGATGGTGTTGGTAACTTCTTAGAAATCACAGGTCTGACCAATACCGGTTCCGATACCAATGGCAATGCCATTAATGCAGATGATGGAAAGGCTGTGCTTAATCCATCTGCTATGTTACCAGGAACTTATACTATCCGCTACGAGTATTTGAGTGATCCGGGAAGCTGTTTTACCTATTACGAAAAAGAAATTGTTATTGTCGATTCTCCTTCTGATATTTTCAATATTACTGTCAATGAAGTAGTTGGCGGTGATGCATCATATTGTATTGACGATGATCCTAAAGATAAAGGTGTTATAATTGGTTTGGATGGTTCCAATACCGATGTAACTTATGAGTTATTACTCGGTGGCGCCCCGCTTGATCCGGTTGTTGAGGTGCAAGGAGACGGTGGTGCCATAGAGTTTGGTAGACAATCTGTTGAAGGCACTTACACAGTGCGTGCCAAGGTGGGCGCTTGCGATGCCATCATGACGGGCAGTGTTACTGTTGAACAGTATGAACTAATCTTGCAAGCCACTAACATTACCCACAACGTATGTAAAGACGATAAAGAAGGTGCGCTTACCTTAAAGGCATCGGGTGGCAGCGGTAACTATGAGTACCGAAATGAATCTGCCGCAACATCAACCTGGACCGCTACCCCAAGCTTTACCGGTTTGGCAGCAGGTACTTACGAATTCTCGGTGCGTGACTTGGCACCATCAGCCTGTGAGAAATTAGACGCCATCACGGTTGAGATTAAAGAGCCGGCCACGGCCCTAACGGTGGTGGAAGACGAAGCGCAACGTATTAATGTGGGCTGCGTACCTTGCTCTGCTGGTGGAACTTGCGAAGGAAGTGCGACTATTGTGGTGAGTGGAGGAACACCGTTTACCGGCGATGAACTGGGTACTTATCCAACAGCTTATAAAATTACCTGGCCCGATCGTCAGAATGGTTTGACAGCTAATGGTTTGGCTGCCGGAACTTATGGCGTGACAGTGGAAGATGCCAATGGTTGTGTTGAAACTATTAATATAATAATTGAAAATAATGATCCGCTGAATATTATCGAATACGATGTGGCAGCCAATCATATAGACAATAATTGTTACGATGGTGCCGCCGGAGAATTTATGGTGAAGGCGACAGGTGGTTCGGGTGAGTATATGTTCAGTCTGGATGGAGATAATTATGTTAATAGTAATCAGCCTGATCAAACGCTGCACCTGTTCACTGGCCTGGCAGCCGGTGACTATACCATTTATGTGCAGGACAAAAATTATACACGATGTACATTTGACAATGCAACGCAGGTAACAATTACAGAACCAGCCGCTCCACTGAGTCTGACCGAAACAGCTAATGTTCAGGTGAGTTGTAGTGGTGGTGCCGATGGTAGTTTCACCGTACAAGCGGCCGGAGGAAATGGAACTTATGAATTCTCGTTGGTGAATCCGGCTGTAGATAACTCACAGTGGCAGGCTGCTACTAATGCTCCCAATGAACTGGTGGTGAGTGGCTTATCAGTTGGAAGCTATTCGGTGTGGGTAAGAGATGCTAAGCCTGAAGCACAGACTTGTACGCCGGCCACTATTGTAGTAACTGTTACTGAGGCTGTTGCCTTAAGCTTTAATGCCCCGGTTGTTGTTAATCCTTCGTGTTACAATAATACTGATGGGAAAGTGGTGCTTTCAGGCGCAGGAGGAAGTGGTAATTATGTTTACTCGATAAATGATGGAACGGGTGCTTCGCCGTGGCAGGCTAGTAATACATTTAAGGGACTGCGTGCCGGAGTGACTTACACATTTAGCATCGCGGAAGCTGCCCAGCAAAACACATGCAATAAGTTAGATATATTGTCAGTTACTTTAACTGAGCCAAGTGATTTCACAACAAGTGAAGTTGTTACTGAACATAAAGATGTTAGCTGCTTTGGTGGTAACGATGGAAGTTTCACCGTAGCAACCACGGGTGGTGAGGGCATAATCGAGTACTACTTGACTGACGGTACCAACGAAATTAGAGGTTGGGATCCAAATCCGGTTTTCGAAAATTTAAGTGTTGGCACTTACCAAGTGTCGGTGCGTGATCGCGGAACGACATCGGCTGACTTCTGTGAGAAAACAAATGTTTTGTCGGTGGTAATTCAGCAGCCGACTGCCGGATTGAGCATCACATCAGAAGTGGTGACACCTGCCACTTGTCATGGTTCGGCCACAGGTGCTATTGCCATCACGGTTGACGGGGGTACACCTGATTACAGTTACCAGTGGCATAACATTGATACCAACACACCGGTGTCTCCGGCAAACGGCGGAGAGACAGCCAATGCAATTAACTTAGTAGCTGGTAATTACCGAGTTACCATTACCGATGCAAACGAATGTGATATAACATCACCGATTTACACCATAACTGAGAACACGGCCATCAATGTAAGTCTGGATGCTTACACCGATGTAACATGTTACGATGCGGCCGATGGTACAATAACCATCAGTGCATCAGGAGGTTCAGGTGCTTACCGTTATTCAATCGATGGTGGTGCTTGGGAAGGTGGCCCGGCAACCAGCTATACCTTTACCGGTGTTGATGCAGGCATGCATGTGATAATGGTAGAAGACATGAATGTGGCGGGTTGTATTGGGGTTAATACTGTTCAACAGAATATTACGCAGCCTTCGCAGTTGTCACTCTCAGCTACGGTAACTCCTGTAAGCTGTAATGGCTTAGCCGATGGAAGTATTACCATTAGCCCGAGCGGCCGTGCAGCGATTACCGATTATGAATTTTATTGTAATGAGTTCGGAACGTGGCAGACTTCGCCGACTTTCAGTGGCTTGGTAGCCGGTACTTATCATTTCAAGGTGCGTGATAAAATTACGCAAACTTGTGAATCTGTATTAACGGGTCCTTATGTAGTTAGTGAGCCCGATGAGTTTACAACTACAGTGACTATTCAGGATGTTACTTGCAAGGGAGGCACTGATGGTCAGTTGACTTTTGCAACTTTACCGGCCAATGGCGTTTATGAATATTCCATCAATGGTGGTGCATGGCAGACGACTCCTGTAGAAGGTTTGCCCGCCGGCGTTTACCAGATTCAGGTAAGAGATGTGAACACAACTTGTGTGAAGAATTTGCCCGATGCCGTTATTAGTGAACCGGGCAATGCCTTGGTTATTGATAATGTGATAACTACTGATGTTGATTGTCACGGCTCAGCTACCGGTGCCGTTGAGGTAAGCGTAAGTGGAGGTAGTGGAGTTTATACTTATCAGTGGCGAAATATGTCAACGGGTATCGATGTACTGCCTGCCAATCAGGGCGATCGGGCCAAAGCCATTGATCTGCCGGCCGGCGATTACCGGGTGACCATTACCGATGATAGCGGATGTAGTTTACCATCACCTGTTTACACGATTACTCAGCCTAATGAATTAACTGCCACTTATACAGTAAGTCATATCTCTGTGGTAGGTTTAACCGATGGTCAGATTGTGGTGGCTAATCCTCCAACTGGAGGCACCGCCCCTTATACAATCACCTGGAATGATGGTAATACCCTGTGGACCAGGGATAACCTAACTGACGATACTTATCGCTTCACAGTTACTGATGCAAAAGGTTGTGAATTTACTCAAGATGTGGAGGTGTTTGCCAATCAAGCACTTGACTTATCCGTGGTATCCAATAGCATTAACTGTTTTAGGGCGAAGACCGGTATTTTGGATCTGACCATTTCGGGGGGAACATCCGATTATACGATAAATTGGTCGGGAACACTTTATGATAATACTGTGGTTTCGGGCACGCAAAGTACAGCAGCCAACAATCTGGAGATTAAAGATTTGTTTGCCGGTGT
The DNA here is from genome assembly GCF_050589825.1 of Carboxylicivirga longa. Classification (NCBI taxonomy): domain Bacteria; kingdom Pseudomonadati; phylum Bacteroidota; class Bacteroidia; order Marinilabiliales; family Marinilabiliaceae; genus Carboxylicivirga; species Carboxylicivirga longa. The sequence continues at coordinate 10,136 of NZ_JBNGOZ010000021.1, forward strand.
TTACTCTGTTACGGTAACGGATGCCAAAGGGGTAAGTCTGACGAAAACAAAAGTTGAAATCAAACAGCCTGCCGAGTTAACAATAAGTAAGGACGCACAAAGCGATATTTCTTGCTATGGCCAGGCCAATGGACAGATAAGCGTTACATTAAGCGGCCACGATGCTGCTGCTATGCCCAACTACAACATGAGTTGGAGCGGTCCCGGTGGTTATGCCGATGCCGGAGCTGTTAAGGATGTGAGTAATCAAAATAATTTATCGCTGGCTGGTGACTACACCGTAACGGTAAACTATAACAGCACTTGTGCTGTAAGTGAAACTTTTACTATCAATGCACCAACAGAAATTGTGGCTACCTATACCGAAACGCATATTTCTGCAGCGGGTGCCAGCGATGGAAAGATTGTAGTGGATGTACCAAGCGGTGGTGTAGGCCCTTATACGATTACCTGGGCAGACGGAGCTGCCTTTGATGGACAATGGACGCGAAGCGGCTTAGCGCCAAAGGATTATAGCTTTACCATCAAGGATGCTACGGGATGTACAAACAACTATACAGCTACTATTCTTGGTGTGAAAGCCCTTGACTTTACAGCAACTCCAACACCGATAAATTGTTTTGGCGATGCGGAAGGTATTATCGCCTTGCTTATTAAAGGAGGTGTGGCACCTTTTGATGTGCAGTGGGATGCTGTGTTGTACGATGGTTCAACAGCCAGCGACAGTCATACAAATATTACGAGCAACTACGAGCTGAAGAATTTACAAGCCGGTAAGTATCAGGTCACGATTACCGATGCCAACGGAGCTACCTTGTCGAAGCCTGTGGAGGTGAAGCAGCCCAATGAATTGCTTATTAATATCTTGCAGGTAAAAGATATCTCTTGTGCCGGCGAAGCGGATGGACATATTCAGGTGGAGCTGGCCGGACATGATGCCGGCGATATGAATAATTACACCTTGACCTGGATAGGTCCGGGAGGCTTCTCGGCAAGCGGTACACCTGCCGATGCTAATCCTATTACCAACCAGGAAGATTTAGCATTACCGGGTACTTATACGATAACTGCTAATTACAATAATTCATGCTATGTATCTGATTCCTATGTTATCGCTGAGCCTACCCCGATTGAGGTTACGCATACGGTGAAGCAAATATCCGTGGTAGGCGGTACCGATGGTCGTATTGTTGTAAATAAACCATCGGGTGGCACACCGGGGTATACAATTACCTGGGCAGACGATGCTGCTTTTGATAATGTATGGACACGTGATAACCTTGCTAAAGGTACTTATACTTATACTGTTACCGATCAATCTAATTGCGAGCTTACACAAGTAATTGAAATCAATGAGCTAAGTGCCCTTAATTTCTCTGCTACGGCCAATGCAATTAATTGTTACGGAGCTAATACCGGACGAATTGCTTTACTCATTAGTGGAGGTGAAGCACCTTATCAAATTTCATGGGAGGGTGTTCAGTTTGATAATCAGGTAGTGAGTGATGTGGCCACCACCCCCGATGTTAATTTCGAGATAAGTGATTTGTATGCCGGCGATTATACGGTGCGCGTACGTGATAACAAGGGTATCGAAGTATCGCAGGTTTTGACCGTGGTACAGCCCAATGAATTGATCATCAATCTGTCACCCAGCAATATCTCTTGTTTCGGTGAGGCGGATGGTGCTGTTTTAGCCACTGTTACACACGGCGCTAACAATGTTGATAATTATTCAATTGCGTGGAGTGGTCCTGCCGGCTATAGCCGCAGCGGAATCGTAAAGACGCATGCCCAAATTACTGACCTTGCACGCCAAGGTGTTTATCAGGCTACTGTAAATTATAACGGATCCTGCTCGCACAGCGAATCGGTGTATGTCAATGAACCTGAGGATATTGAAATCACTCTGGAGAGCGTAACAGAAGTGTCGTGCCATGGCGGTAGCGATGGGGCGCTAGTTGTTGCAGCTTCAGGTGGTGCCGACTTTAGCTATCAGTGGTACAAGTGGAATGCAGGAAGTGGAGCATTCGAAGCATTGAGCGAAACCGGCACATCGATTTCAGACAAGTCTGCCGGACGATACAAGGTCGAAGCTATCTTAGCGTCAACGGGATGTGTGGGAGAGCTTGAGTGTAAGATTCCTCAGCCCGATGCCCTTGCCGTTAAGGTTACACCGGTTAATATTACCGGCTGTAATGGCGACGATAGCGGTGAATTGCAAATTACGATTACAGGGGGTACGCAGCCTTACCGTTATAACTATGGTACCGGCGATATTGCACTACCTGTGGGTACGTCAAGTGCTGAGATTACCAAACTAACGGCCGGTTTCTATAATGTGGTGGTTACCGATGCCAAAGGTTGTGTTACAGCGGTGAATAATACACTCATCAATCAGCCCAATGCCTTACAGATAAATGTAATTAAGGAATCAATCAGTTGTGTTGAAGGCGGTGCCGGATGGCCTGATGGTGAGCTTGTAGTGGAAATCAGTGGAGGTCGTATTCTTACGATGGATCATAATTACCTGATTACGCTGGAAGCCGCTAATCATAGCGATGTGGTTCGAAGAATTGTGAATCCAAACGGCGCAACGCATACCGAAACATTTGATAATTTGTCTGCCGACAGTTACACACTGAAGGTTTATGATGAGAATTCCACAGATCCAGCGTATTGCGTTCAGTCCTACGATTTTGTACTGGAGCCCATTAGTGTTAGCGTAAATGTGGGTAATGCAAGCTGTGAGGGAGTGTCCGATGGTAGCATTACTGACATCACTATTAGTGGTGCAAGCAAAGACTACACTTATAATTGGTCATCACCCGATGGCGGCCTCGGACTGGATAATAGCACGCTTAATCAGGATGGCTTATCAGTAGGTACTTATGAGCTTACTATAGCGGATCCTAATCGTAATGCATGTTCCGTAACCGAGACTTATGTGGTGGGCTATGACAAAGTGCTGGTAATTGAGGGTACTACCTACGATGTTGAGTGCTATGGTGATGCTTCCGGTGCTATCACACTGGATGTTGCCGGAGTAGGTGCCAATCCTGTTTATTATTGGACGGGTCCCGGCATCACAGCAGCCAATGAAAATAATAAAGATCAGGCAGGACTGGTAGCCGGTGACTATACCGTATTAGTATCCGACGCATCGACCGGTATGGCATGTACGGCCTCGCGCACCTTCACGGTGAAAGAGCCTGCTGCTCCGCTTAGCTTTAATGTTAATTACGAGATTACGGCTTGCGATCCTTACATCCGCACACTGGTGTTGAGCAATATAAAAGGGGGTAGCGGCAATCCTGATCCTGCCTTCGGCGATTTCACCTATCATGTGGCCGGACCGGGTAATGCCATCCAGGATGTGACTGACTATCGTCGCTTTAAGGTGACCAAGGGTGGCCTTTATACCGTAAAAATTGTTGATAAGAACAATTGCGAAACCAGTCATACCATAACAATTCCTGAAGAAATTGCGATTAATCCGGTTATTACCGATGTAAAATGTAATGGCGGTCAAACGGGAGGTATCTCGGTTAACCTGACAGGTGGAAGTAGTAAGTTTGCTTATAGCTGGACGAAGACGGATGATGGAGCATTTACCGCTTCAACACCGACTATCAGTAATCTGTTTGCCGGTGAGTATGTTCTTGAGGTAACTGATTTGGATGAGAATGAAGGTGGAACCAATTGCATCCGCACTTATACTTTCCAGGTGAAGGAGCCACTGCCAATAATGATCAGCGATGATGATAAGGGGCATGTGACTTGTAATGGCGATGCCGATGGCTATATCAACCTGGATATCCAGGGAGGCGTTGCGCCATATACCTATAGCTGGTCGCCTGTTTCCGGCGGTATCGTGCAAGGGCAGAAGAATCAGAGTGGCCTTGTAGGGGGTACTTACACTATTACAGTGGTGGGTGCCAATGGCTGTACGGCTCAAAAAGATATTATCATCAATGAAGATGCACCATTGGATGGTGTTATCAAGCTTACAGATACAAATTGCGATGGAAGCAACGGAGCCCTTGCCTTAACACCTTCCGGTGGATCAGGTAACTACCTCTATAGCTGGAGTTCTGTGGATGGTAATCCGGCCAATATTGTTAAGGGTCAGAAAGATCAGAACGACCTTACCGGGGGTACTTACAATGTGGTGATTACCGATGCCGACCCGGCCAAGTCAAGTTGTCAGACTACTCTGTCTGCTACTTTAACCAAGGCCATTACCATGAGTAATATCGATGTGCAGCCTGTTTCGTGCCGTGGCAATGACGATGGCAGCATATCTTTTGATGTGAATGGTGGCGATGGTACTTATACTTACCAGTGGTCAACAGCCGACGGCAATGCAACGGCTCTTACGCCGGGTGCCCGCAACCAGAAAGGCCTATCGCCGGGTACTTACACCGTTACCATTACCGATGGCAGAACAGCCGGTGGTGTGAATTGTGCTATCACACGTGATTTTGTTATTGAGGCATCAACCGGACTTAATGTTAATGTTGCTATTGTGGATATTGATTGCCATGGAGAAGAAGCAGGTGCTTTAACTGCTGTGGTAACAGGGGGAAGTGGCGATTATAGCTTCAGCTGGAATGAAGGTGCTTATACCACAAATGAAATATCAGCTTTGTCGGCCGGGGTTTACACCTTGGTGGTAAATGATAATATACTAGGTTGTACTTATGTAGGTTCTTATACTATAAAAGAGCCTCTACAGGAAATTAGAATTGATGCTGTTAATATTACAGATGTACTGTGTCATGGAGAGCTAACGGGAGAAATAGATATACAGGTTTCCGGCGGCACAGCTCCATATAATTATATATGGACAGGTCCGGGTAATCCTTCGGGCAATAATCCTTCCGGATTAGCAGCGGGTACTTATTCGGTAACCATACAAGATGCCAAAGGCTGTACATTGCCTTCGGGTAATATTGTGATTGAACAACCGGCATCGCACGTAAGCGTTTCTAATCCGCAGATTACCGATGTCTCGGTAACGGGTGGCAACAACGGCCAGGTACAGATGGATGTGACGGGTGGTGTGGCACCTTACGAATTTGCATGGTACGATGCAGCCGATACACAGGTTAGTACAACGAATCCGGCTGCCGGGCTTAGTTCAGGAACCTACCGGGTGGTAGTAACCGACGATAATAACTGTAGCTTTGAATATACAGGTATTAAGGTGGTTGAGCCGGGTGAGCATCTTGGATTCGAAAAGACGGTGCATCAGGTTAGTCCATGTAATGGGGCCGATAATGGTGAGTTACACATCAATCGTGTGTATGGCGGATTCCCAATTGCCGGTAGTCATTATCGCATACAGGTAACAGGCCCGGGTGTGGCACAGGATGTAAATGCTACTTCGCTGCACCTGACAAATCTGGCCGCCGGTAATTACCGCGTTATCATCACCGATGATGTTGGTACTACGGTGCAGGAAGACATCGAAATTACACAATATCCCGGCTTAACGATTTCAACTACTGTTGCCAGTCAGGTTGACTGCTACGGTACTTCAACGGGTGTGATTGAAGGAACAGTAAGCGGAGGAAAGGTTAATGATGCAGGTAACTACCGAGTTGAAATAATTAATGAAAAAGGCTACTTTGATTCCCAGAACGTGGCTCAGACGCCGGGTACCTTTACCTTTAACAATCTGCCGGCTGGCAATTATACCATAACAGCATATGATTATGCCGGTAATTTTGATACGCAATCACCTACACGTGGTAATTGTAATGCTTTGGATCAGCAAGTCATTATACAACCTGAAGCAGAAGTGGTATTTAGTTCTGCCGACGGATCGTCAAAGATCTGTATGGGTGAAGATTTCAATATGGTGTTGACCACCAGTAATTGGGATTTCGCTGTTGACGGAAGCCTGGGCGTTACTCTTTATGATGGTACTACCTATTGGGTAGAAACGGTTAATAAAACACCATATCCGGTAACGGTTACACCTTCGATGAGCCGTACCTACCGGATTACCAAAGTGGTCGATCCGGCCGATGCGAATTGTTTGAAAGGAACCGGAAACGGACAGGTGCAACTGGTGGTTAACCCCTTGCCAACAGCCAACATATCCGGGCCTTCTGAAGTTTGTGAGGAGGGTACCGTTCAGTTGAGCGTAAGTCTGACTGGTGTGGCACCATGGATCGTTACCTGGATCGATGAAAATAATGGTACTTCAGATACCGATACGGTGGATATTTCGCCAATGATCATAACTGATATGCCTGTAGTTGATGCTCGTTACCGTGTGCTTTCGGTAGCCGATGCCAACACTTGTTCAAATGGTGGCGATGGTGTGGTTGAAGTGACTGTGAATGCTAAGCCAGGTGTAACTTTAACCGGAAGTACGGATATTTGTAAGGGTGGTTCAGCTACCTTAGATATAGAATTTACCAATACGGCCTATCCTTACACAATAAGTTACGAGGCTAACGGTAACCCAAATACAATGGTGGTTTCGCCAAGTGTCGGCACAACATATAATTGGATGGTTTCACCACGCGAAACAACAACATATAAGATCACAGGCGTAACAGATGTCAATGGTTGTACAATGAATATGGGTTCTACCATTTCGGCGGTGGTTACGGTTAATAATTTGCCGGGTACTATAAATGTCATCAACAGCACGGATGATTCCGATGGAGTTTGTCAGTCGCAAACAGGCGTTGTTTATACAATTGATGCTGTAAGTGATGCCAATGGCGGTTATGTATGGACAGCACCGGCCGGTAGTTCAATCGTATCGGGTAATGGAACCACTTCTGTGGTGCTCGATTTTGATCCTGACTTTGCCGGCGGATACCTGGAAGTATATGCCACCAATGCCTGTGGCAATGGCGATATAACACAGCGCTGGATTCCTGCCAAGCATCTGCCCGATGCTGTTGGACCTATCACGGCCTCTGCCACAGAATTCTGTCAGGGAACAGCAGGGATTACCTTTAGCGTGAGCCCCGTGGCCGACGCCACTTCTTATCGCTGGGAGCTGCCCGCCGGATTCATTATACGGGGTACTGCCGATGCAGCCTCTATTATTGTGGATTTGGATCCAATGCTGGATCGTATAAGTGCTGATGTTAAAGTAACGCCCATCAATGCCTGTGGCGAAGGACCCAATGCTGCCGTTCTGGGGGTAGAGGTTTATCCGCTGCCATCGGCCAACGCCGGTATGGACGATCATATTTGTGGCAATAGCTACATCTTGAAGGCTACCGATCCGGCAACCATCAACGGCAACTGGTCGGGGCGCTGGGAGGTAATTGCCGGACAGGCGACGATCAGTGATGCTACTGCCCACAATGCCACACTAAGCAATATGAGCCGTGGCGATGTGGTGCTACGCTGGACCGTGACCAATAATGTGGCCGGTGGTTTGAATAACTGTAGCGCAGCTGATGAAGTAACCATCCGTAACAATACCTTGTCGGTATCGATAAATCCTGAGGCCAACAATGTTTGTGATGGTACCCTTCGTTTGAGCGGTACAAGCCTGAGCAATCCCTCGGTTACCGGTGGCTGGGTAGCGGTTCATCCAGTGGGTTCATCCGCCGTGTTTAGCGATGCTACACAGGCCAATACCACGGTAACTAACTTACCTGCCGGATTGAATCGTTTCCGCTGGACATTGATGCAGAACGGATGCGAGAGTTTTGCCGAAGTGGAAGTGATCAACAACGAGGGATCTGATGCCATTATCAACAATGGCCTGAGCCTTGATGTATGCGACAGCGAAGTGGAGCTAAGTGCTGTTGAGCCGCTTGTGGGTAAGGGACGCTGGAGCCTGGTGAGTGGTTCGGGTGTGATTGCTTCGCCTGATCAGCCGGTAACACAAATAAGCAAGTTGCAGAAAGGCGCCAATCAATTTAAGTACACAGTGGAAAATAATGGTTGTTCCAAGTCAGCAACCATCACCGTATATAATAATCAGCTGGATGTGGATGCCGGGGATGCCTTCACACAATGTGGCGACACCTACACATTGAAAGCAAGTGAGGTACCTGCCGATGCCAGCGGACAGTGGTCCATCCCATTGGGTATGGGAACTGGTGTTTTTGATGATGCTACCAGCCCCGAGGCTATCGTTAGTGGACTGGCTAAAGGGGATAACACCCTTGAGTGGTCCGTTACCAAAAGGGGTTGTGTAAGTCGCGATCGTGTTGTAATTACCAATAATGCCGCTACAACAGCAACTGTTGGCGCACATCAGGAGTTGTGTGCCTACGAAACAGTGCTCACAGGAAATCGTCCTGCAATAGACGAAGGAGAGACCGCCTTCTGGTCGGTGATTAAGGGAGCCGGTACTTTTGATGATGTAACAGCGCATGATAGCCGTGTAAGCGGTCTTGCTCATGGTGAAAATATCTTCCGTTGGACGATTAACCGGGGTAATTGTAGCTCTTCAGCCGATCTTATTGTACTGAATAAGCACGTAGATGTATTTGCCGGTAAAGACACCATTATTTGTCGCAAAACCGTGAGTTTGAATGCTACACCTCCGCAAGAAGGAGATGTGGGTGAGTGGTCGCTGATGTCAGGTGTTGGAGGGGGTACCTTTAAGCCCGAGGATATAAACAATCCGCAAATACTCATGGGCGGTCTTGATTATGGTAAGAACGGTTTTGTGTGGACAATCGATCACGATGGGTGTAAATCCTCTGATGAAGTATATGTTTATAACAACAACCCGTATTATGTGGATGCCAACGGCGATAAGCGTGAGATTTCTGCCGGAGATCCTATCTTTATCACAGGAACCGAAGTGGTTATGGTGGCCGATCAGCCGGCTGTAGGATCCGGTGTTTGGTCCCTGGTATCGGGTGGTGGTATTATTGAGTCGCCCGATAAAGGAGGTACACGTATTACCGACCTGCGCAGTGGTGTTAGTGTTTTCCGCTGGACAGTAAGTAACAGTATTTGTGCCTACTCATCGGACGTAACCATTACCAATGGTGCTATTGAGCAAGCCAATGCCGGACGTGATAATTTCACTTGTGATGGCACTGTTAAGTTGGCAGCCAACGAGCCGATTACAGCTCTTGGAGAATGGAGCGTGATTGAAGGTGCAGGAAAATTCGAGGACAAAACCAAGTTTAACACAATGGTAATTGACCTGGATAAAGGGGAAAACAAATTTATGTGGACCCTTTACAACGGTAGTGCACAATCGAAAGATATTGTGGTGATTACCAATAACGAGGTGGCTCAGGCCAAGGCAGGTCAGGATAAGACCATCTGTAATACCGATGAGTTTGAGCTTAGTGCGGTGGCGCCCGAAGTGGGTCGTGGAACCGTTGAATGGAGTGTGGTGAGTGGTAGTGGAGTATTCGATAAGGCTGACTCGCCCTCGACTTATGTTCGGGGCTTGAGCCAGGGCGTGAATGAGCTTAAATATCGTATATCGCTCGATAAGTGTTACAGCGAGGCCTACGTGTCCATCACCAATAATACGCCAACGGCACCTGATGCCGGTGATGATCTGACAATTTGTACTGATTCAGTTCTTTTACTGCCCAATACACCGGCCTTTGGTGAGGGAGAGTGGAGTGTGCTGAGCGGTCATGCCGACCCGGCATCACTGGAGAAGGACTGGGCTAAGAAGCTCGCACCGGGCGAAAACGTGTTGGTATGGACCATCAATAACAATGGTTGTGAGCTGACTGACTCGGTAAGTATCATCAATAATGAGCCGGCTGTGGCTTATGCGGGTGAGGACATCCTAAATGGCTTATGCGTTGACCATACCCTTTTAAATGCATCAGCACCCCTATCAGGCCGTGGTATTGGATCGTGGGAACGCATCTCCGGTTCGGGCGATGTGGTTGATCCTTATGATCCCAAGTCGGAGGTTATTAATCTTGGGGTTGGAGTTAACCGTTTCCGTTGGACCGTTGATAATGGCGGTTGTAAGTCGATGGATGAAGTGAATATTGCCAATAATTACCTGGAGACGGATGCCGGTGTGGATCAGATACTATGTGCTGATACTGCTACTTTGAAAGCTACTTCCACCTTCCCCGGAAAAGGAAGCTGGAGTGTGAAGGCCGGTGCCGGAACCGCCACCTTCGATGATTTGAACAATCCTTTTACCAAGGTGCGTAACCTGGAGCTTGGCGATAATGTACTGATCTGGACCATTAATTATGGCGGGTGTTCAGCTGTTAGTGAGGTGGTGATCACCAATGACAAGCCCACCGTAGCCTTTGCTGGTGATAACCAGAATTTGTGTGAGAAAAACAGCACAACCCTAAGAGGTAATCATCCCTCAGTGGGTAAGGGTGTGTGGTCAGTACTTAATGGTTCGGCAGTGATTAGCAATGATACAGATCCGATGTCACAAATCTCAGACCTGGCCTTTGGCGATAATTACTTCCGATGGACCATCACCAATAATGAATGTGAGTCGGTATCGGATGTTCGGGTCAGCTATAACCGCATCGAAGCCAATGCCGGAAGCGATGAACCGATCTGTGAAGATTACTATCAGTTGTCGGCCAATACGGCACATCCGGGTGTGGGTACCTGGAGTGTAGCTGGTGGCAGCGGACAGGCAATCTTCGAAGATATCAACAGTCCAACCACCAGGGTATCTAACCTGGCCAAAGGAGTGAATGTACTCAAGTGGCATATCGATTACAGAGGTTGTGAGACCACCTCGGAGGTGCGTATTACCAATAATGCACCCAGCGAGTCCTATGCCGGTAATTTGCAGGAGGGGTGCGAAGACCATACATTGCTGGATGCTACCGTTCCATCGCCGGGTACCGGACGATGGGAAGTATTGATGGGATCGGGTACCTTGCAGGATGAGACCAATGCCAAAACAGCGGTTTCTGGCTTGTCGAAAGGGGAGAACGTATTCCGTTGGGTAGTGAGCAATGGCATCTGCGAATCGGTGGATGAAGTGCGTGTTGTGAATAATGCACCATCAGTGCCCTATGCCGGTGCCGATGATGAGTCGTGTTACAACGATTATCAGTTAAAAGCCGAGCAACCTCTCCACGGACAGGGCTTATGGACTATTGAGCAGGGCGGTGGTAATTTTACCGATCCAACAAGTCCCACTGCAAGCATTCGTAATATGAGTCCTGGCGTGAACATCTTCAAGTGGACTTTAACAAAAGGACAATGTGATTTAAGCCATAGCGTAACCATTACCAACAATGCTGCCGATCAGGCGCAGGCTGGTCCGGATATTACCGATTGTAAGGATTGGGCCGAGCTGGATGCCAATATTCCTAAGGATGGTTTGGGAGAAGGACAATGGTCGCTGGTATCGGGTAAGGGAGATTTTGATAATGCCGCTGATCCTAAGTCGGTAATACGTAACCTGGGCTTTGGCGAAAATATTCTCATGTGGAGCATTATTAAAGGTAACTGCTTCACTTCCGATCAGCTTATCGTGTTTAACAAAGTACCGGATCAGGCTGAGGCAGGCGATAATAGAGCCACCTGTGAGGATTATATAGTGCTGAATGCCAACGATCCGGTGGATGGTAGCGGTACCTGGTCAGTGGTGAGTGGTAAGGGTGTCTTTGAAGATGAGCACAAGCATAATACCATGGTGACCGGTATGGGACTGGGTGAGAATGTGTATAAATGGACCATTGCTTATGGCGATTGTACCACCGAGGATATGGTGACGATCAGCAGTGCCAAAGCTACAGCCTATGCCGGCGAAGATGATGTTACTTATGAGCCTGAGTATTTGCTTCAAGCTGCCAATGCGGGCTCGCAAGATGCGCTATGGACTGTAATAGCCGGTAGTGGTACCTTCGACGATGCTACCTTCTTTAATACTACTGTACGCGATTTGGCACCCGGTAAAAATACCTTCCGATGGAGCATTACCACAGGTGACTGTGAGGTATACGACGAAGTAACCATTGATTATAAAGAAGTACCTGACGCCGGATTTATAGTGGATAAAGAAGAAGGGTGTTTCCCGCATAAGGTCAAGTTTACCAATTATTCCGTAGGAGGTGATGATTTTACCTGGGACTTTGGTGATGGTGTTTCATCTACCGTTCGCAGCCCAAGTCATACTTATGAGCAGGCCGGTATTTACACCGCGGCATTAACCGTCGCCGGCCCTGATGGGCAGGATGCCGTGTTTACGCAGCGTATCATTGTGCATGACCATCCGGTAGCCGATTTCACGGTGGGGCCTGAAGTTGTCTATATCCCTGAGGATGAAATTCGCTGTCATGATATGTCCATCGATGCCATCCGCTGGTTCTGGGACTTTGGCGACGGTAATAGCTCCGAGGAGCGCAATCCTTCGCATACTTATAGCGATGGTGGCGTTTATGACATTACGCTTAGAGTGGAGAATGCCTTGGGCTGTGAGAGTAGCCTGACAAAAGAAGAGGCGGTGACGGCAGAATTAAGCGGTTTTGTAGCCTTTCCAACAGCCTTCCGACCTCGACCCGGTGGCAGTGGCAATACGGGTAATTTGGGCGATCGTAGCGATGCTATATTCAAACCACAGCACCGCGATGTAGCTACCTTCCATATTCAGGTATTTAACCGTTGGGGACAGATGATTTTTGAGTCTCACAACATTGATGAGGGATGGAACGGTAACTTCAAGGGTAAGTTGGCACCACAAGCTGTATATGTTTATAAGGCAGCGGGTACTTTCACCAACGGTCGTGAGTTTAACAAAGCAGGAAGTATATTATTAGTGAGATAAATCCAGTATGATAAAGAGCGTTAATACCAATCGGATATATAAGTTTATTAAGGGATGCCTTGTAGTCGTGGCTTGCTTGCTTGCAGGCAAAGCTGCGGCACAGGATGTATCCTTCTCACAGATGTATGCTACTCCCCTGTATCTTAGTCCTTCGTTCACGGGGCTGAGTGACGGAACCCGTGCCAGTATGACCTATCGCGATCAGTGGCCCGGTCTTTCACGTGCCTTCCGCTCTTATGCCATATCGGCCGATCATTTTTTTGACGATTACAACAGTGGAGTGGGCATCATGTTGCTGCGCGACGACAGCGGACAGGGTGCCATTGTGCAGCAAAGTATCAGTGCTTTATACGCCTATGAAATTGAGGTAGCACGTGATATTTTTGTGCGTCCGGGAATTGAGTTTGCCTATCGGGAGCGTAATCTGGATCTTATCAATGCCATTTTTCCTTCCGATCAGGATGCTAATGGCGGCAGCACACCGGGCGGGAGCTCTGGCAATGGAGAGTATAATCACAAACAATTTGATGCCGCCGCATCCGCCATGATCTACAGTAGCAATTTCTGGTTGGGCGCAGCCGTGCATAACCTGGTGAAGAGCGATATTAGCACTACTGACCTGGAAACGCATCACCCCATTAAAACATCATTGTACGGGGGATATAAATTTCACTATAATCAACGATCTCGACGTAATAACGATCAGAGTCTTACCCTGGCCTTTAATTACCGTATGCAGCAAAATTTCAATCAGCTCGATATTGGTACATACTGGTACATCAATCCCATTGAATTAGGACTGTGGTATCGGGGACTTCCTTTCGCCTCCAGTGGTGGCCTCGTTAATCACGATGGCTTGATCTTTATTATGGGTATCAATGTGGGGCCTGCCCGAATTGCCTATAGTTACGACTGGACATTATCCGAATTAAGTGGTTACAGCAATGGGGCCAATGAGCTTTCATTAATCTTTCGTTTCAATAAAGGTTTTAAAAAGCGTAGCTCAAGAGGAGCAATTCCTTGCAGTGCGCCTGGCATTGGTGGTTCAGGATCGAAGTATCGACGACGTACGCGTTCTTTCTTTTAGTGTCTTAACTAATGCTCGTGTTTTTTGGCAGAAAATGTTGTAAGGGCAGCCTGTAGTCATCATGTTTAGCTCATTTCAGGCTGGTTCACATTAGGATTGAAGTGAAGGCTTAACGCGCTGTTCGAAGGATGCTATAAAAAATATTTGTTAATACCGTGCTTGATTATTGTTAGGACACATATTTTTGACTATCGGAAACTAAACCACGCTCATTTCTTCGGCTATATCGCTGACTAATAAATACTGTCTGTTTTTTGTTAGAGCATGCCGATTTGATTAACCTTAGACAAGTTTTGATAAAGCCTGATGCAGGCGTGATGGCTTAAGTAAAAAAAAGTTGCAAATATTTTTATATGTAGGGTAATCACCTATATTTGTTGTCCGTAAAATCTTAGTTAAATATATCACAAGTAAAGTATGAAACAATTATCAACAGTGTTGAACGGCGTATTGCTAATTGCGGTTATTATATTATTTGTATTACATTTTACCGGTTCTGGATCAAAGCAGCCCCAGGTAGTCGCAGGTAATGAAACGGGCGGAGATGCGTATTCGGTAGCTTATATAAATACTGACTCATTGCTGCTTAACTATAGCTATGCTAAAGAGGTGAATGAACAATTGATGAGTAAGGAAGAAGCCTCTCGTGCGGATTTCAATGGCAAAGCCAAGGTTTTTCGTCAGGATGCAGTTGAGTTTCAGCGTAAACTTCAGAATAACGGTTTTTTAAGCATGGAACGCGCACAAAAAGAACAACAGCGCTTGGCCAAAGCCGAGCAGGATTTGGCGCAGTTGAATCAACAACTTACCAATGAGCTGATGCAAGAGCAGGATAAGTTGAATCGCCAGTTACGCGATACCCTTATTAACTACCTGGAGATTTACACGCAAACCAAGCCCTATAAGGTGATTTTAAGTAATACACTGGGTGATAATGTGCTTTATGGCGCTGATGGTGTTGATATCACAGGTGAGATTGTGGACGCTTTAAATGCACGCCACAAAGCAGCAACAAAATAATACAGTATAAAAACTATAAGGGGGCAGAGGTCGGTGGACTTCTGCCCTTTTTTTATTGATGGATAAACTGTTTACAAAATACTTTAATAAGCACGGACTTAACTTCGCAGATGCCCCTGTTGAAGGAGAGCTAAAAGTGGTGGTGCCGGTTTACCTCGAAGAGGATGCCTTACCCGATCTTTTGCAAAGTCTGCAGGCGGCGGCCAAGCATTACGCTCAGCCGGTTGAACTCATCCTTGTTTTTAATTATGCCACCCTGGCCGATGCCCTTGTTAAGGAACGGCAGCATCGCCTGATGGCCGAAGTGCAGGGGTATTTTTCACCAGCGAGTGGTCATCTGAATATCCGTTGCCTTACCGCCTTTGACATACCTAAAAAGCATGCAGGTGTGGGATACGCCCGTAAAGTGGGAATGGATTATGCTGCCTGGTCTTTCTACCAGCAGGGTAAGGGCAAAGGAATTATTGCATCACTGGATGCCGATTGCCATGTGGAACCGAATTATTTTAGCGCGCTCACATCAGCTTTTCAGGACACAAGTATGAATGCCTGTAGTATTTACTTTGAGCATCCGTTGGAGGGAAGTTGCGGTGCTGCTGTGTATGCCGCCATCGCCGAGTATGAGTTGCATCTGCGTTATTATGTGCAGGCATTGCGCAATGCCGGTTTTCCCTTGGCTTATCACACTGTAGGCTCATGTTTTGCCGTACGTAGCAATGCTTATGTAAGGGCAGGAGGGATGCCTCGTAAACAAGCCGGTGAAGATTTTTATTTTTTGCAAAAAGTGATTCAGCAAGGTGGTTTCTGTGATTTAAATACCACTACGGTATATCCTTCATCACGCCCATCGGACCGTGTTCCCTTTGGCACAGGACCCTCGGTCAAAGGCATTGTAAGGTCAGGGGAGGAATATGCTACTTATAATCTACAGGCTTTTTTGGATTTAAAGGATTTCTTACAGATTAAAGATGAGCTTTACACCCTTGATGAAGATCAGTACGAGGCTTTCACTTACCAACTGAGCGGTCGTATTCGCAGTTACCTACTGAATTCCGATTTTTTTAGGGCTTTAAAGCCAGTGAAGGAGAACTGTGCTTCATTAGCGGTCTTTAAGAAGCGTTTTTATGAGGTTTTTAACGCTTTTCGGGTGGTTCGCTACCTCAATTATGTACACCGGCATTTTGTTGATAAAATGCCGGTGTTTGATGCTGCGCTAAGCCTCTATGAACAGCAGCGTGGCATAATGCTGGATGTGTTTGATGCCGGTGCCCTTTTGCAGGCATACCGGCAACTGGAAAAAAAGGAGTGTTAAGCCCTTTACTTTTTAATGCGCCGAAAACTGGCATAACTGTCCAGCACGGCCGTAAGGAGGATGAAAAGTATCCAATAGCGGCGCCCAGTTAGCATGGCCCAGCTTGCGGGCAGCAGCATGGCGGCGCTGTATAGTAAAATGGTATTAACACGTTTATTGATGTCGTGACATACTGCTCTGTTGTATGCTCTTATGCCCAGCATAATCAGTGAGCCTCCGGCAAAAACCCAGGCGCCGTAATAAATGTCGCTTATGTGCATTAGCACACCTAAAAAAACAAGTGCCATCCCCAGGTAATAGACGACACTGAAAAATTTATAAATATTCATTGTAATGGTTTGTTATTCAATTAGGAGATGAAGAGGTACAACTTCTTTTAGTCAGTCTCTTCGACTACAAAAATCACCTCGCCTTTTTTCTTCATCAGGTACTCTTCACGGGCAAATTTCTCCAGGTTATCACGGCTACTTTGCAACTCCTCCATCTTACGGTTGTTTTGAGTAATTTCATCAATGTAATGTTGCTTTTCCTTCTCCAGCTGTTTGATACGCCGCGATAGTTGATAACGATCAATGAGGCTGTTCTGATCAAACAAGCCTATGTAAACAATAAATGCCACAGCAGCCAGAAAAAATTTATTACTGATGAGTGGCCTGATGTATGTTTTAAATTTTGATCGTTGCATTGGCTAAAGGTTTATACAAAGGTAATCTTTTATGTGCTAATAAAGCATAGCTATGCCTAAAATACACGTGCGCACTATGCGCTTTCCGTCCGTTTAATCCAGGATAGGGCAGCTTCATGCACTAATTTTAAAATAATCAAGGTGAGTGCTTTAAGTTTGTTATATAATTAGCTGTTGATTTTTGTTATGAGGAAAATAGTAATAGCAAAAGCGTATTCACATCTCCGTTCTTATATTGAGAATATTCATACTTGCTTTGAGCAGGATGGAGAATTGATTTGGGATGAGCGCAATAAAATTAAGCGAATAAAGATTCAAGACACAGATTTATGTGTCAAAGCTTATGGTAAGCCCACACTATTTAATCGGGTCATGTATTCCTATATTCGAAAGTCCAAAGCTCAACGTTCCTATAATTACGCGCGTCGTATGGCAGTTTTAGGTATTGATACGCCGGAGCCCATAGCTTATGTAGAAGTATATAATGCGTGCCATTATCTTACGCATTCCTATTTTATCTGCCGCTTCGAAGAGGTGGAATTCAGCTTTGCCGAAGTTTTAGATAGTAACTCCCCTGATAAGCATCCGATTGTTAGTGGGTTTGTTAATTATATGATTAATGGATTGCATGCCGCCGGAGTGTTTCATAAGGATTTTAACGGCACCAATGTATTGGTTAAAAACATGGGTCATAATCGCTATCAGTATCTGCTGATTGATTTGAATAGGGTACGTTTTAAAAGGCGAATTAATTACCACGAAGGCCTGCGTAATCTGCAGCAGATAAGCTCCAATCCCGAGTATTTAACCGTGCTGGCAAAATATTACGCGCATATTAAAAAGATCGACGAAGATGATACCATCTACGAGGTGATGTTTCTGAAGTCCTACCTTCGCCTTAAAAGACGTTATACGAAACGATTTTTGCACGCTCTCAAGTCAGTGGTGCAGCTGGCACATTAAGTGGGTGGGTTTCTATGATTCCCAACAATAAAGGCTCCAAATGTGGAGCCTTTATACCTTATCAAAATCAATAACAATGCTTATTCTGCAAGAAAAGGATATTTAAAGTCGTGAGGCGGAACAAAATTCTCTTTGATGGTGCGGGGGCTTACCCAGCGCATCAGGTTAATGGCCGATCCGGCTTTGTCATTAGTGCCCGATCCGCGTGACCCGCCAAAGGGCTGCTGTCCCACAACGGCACCCGTGGGCTTATCATTGATGTAGAAGTTACCGGCTGTATCTACCAGGCGTTTAGTGGCTTTCTCAATCACATATCGATCTTGAGCAAAGATACATCCCGTTAAGGCATAGATAGAGGTGGTATCCAATATGTCCATGGTTTCCTCAAATTGATTATCCTCATATACATAGATGGTTAACACCGGCCCAAAAAGCTCTTCTTGCATGGTTCTGTAGCGAGGATTGCTGGTTACAATAATGGTTGGCTCAATAAAATAACCCACCGACTTATCGTGGCCACCACCAATTACTACTTCAGCCTCGGGGCTGGCTTTGGCTTCATCAATGGCACTGGCCAGTAGGTCGAACGAGGTCTCATCAATCACTGCATTCACAAAATTACTGAAGTCCTCGGGAGGCCCCATCTTCACCTCTTTCATCTGCTCTTTCACCAGGCCTAAAATCTCTTTCCAGCGGCTGGCCGGCATATAGGCACGTGAGGCGGCCGAGCATTTCTGTCCCTGATACTCAAAGGCGCCCCGCACAATGGCTGTAGCTACCCCTTTGGCATCACACGATTTATGCGCCAGTATGTAGTCTTTACCACCCGTTTCACCAACGATGCGTGGGTAGGTCTTGTATTTTGCAATGTTATCACCTATGGCCTTCCAGGTGCTTTGGAATACACCTGTTGAGCCTGTGAAATGGAAACCGGCAAAGTCAGGGTGTGAAAATATCTCTTTAGCAGCTACCGGACCCGAGGCATATACCAGGTTAATAACGCCGTCGGGAACACCGGCTTCGCGGAATAGCTTCATGAGGAAATAGGCCGAGTAAACAGCAGTTTTTGATGGTTTCCACACGGTAACATTACCCATCATGGCCGGTGCGCTTTGCAGGTTACCTGCTATGGATGTAAAGTTAAATGGGGTGAGGGCGAAAACAAAACCTTCCAGCGGTCGGTATTCAACGCGATCCCATATGCCGGGTGCCGACTCGGGCTGACCGGCGTAAATCTCTGTCATGTATTGCACGTTGAAGCGGAAAAAGTCGGCCAGCTCACAGGCTGAGTCTATCTCGGCCTGAAAGGCGTTTTTGGACTGCCCCAGCATGGTAGCGGCATTAATCAGCTGGCGGTAGGGGCCTGCCAGCAGGTCAGCGGCCTTCAGGAAGATAGAGGCGCGATGCTCCCAGCTCAGGTTGGCCCATTTTTGTCGAGCCTTTAAAGCAGCATCAATGGCCTTGTGCACGTGCGTTTCATCGCCCTGATGATAATAACCAAGGGTGTGGGCGATCTCATGGGGTGGGTGAATGCGCTTTTTATTACCTGTTCGCACCTCTTCGCCGCCTATGAACATGGGGATGTCCAGTTCTTCGGAACGAAGTTTTTGCAGCATTTCTTTCAGCTCGGCTCTCTCGGGTGTTCCGGGAGCATAGCTTTTAATTGGCTCATTAACGGCCGGCGGTACTTGAAAAATTCCTTTTGGCATAGATTTATTTTTTCTGTTAGTAACTAGTTAATACAATAACGGATGAACCAGGCTTAATATCCCAATGTATCAGGATGATAACAAATCTATGAAATTCTAAAATCGATGTACATGAATTATGTCAGGGTTTGGTTGGTTTTTCATTTGTTCAATTTTATTTTTTTAAGGGTCAGATGGAACTCAATCCCCCTGTACTTTTTAACTTGGCAAATGCGTATAAATTAATCCCCCCTTTTCCAAGGGGGATAATCCAATTCAGCTAGTTGCATGACATATAATCAACATCATAACACTGACTTCCACAGGGAAGTCATCTGTGTTCATCGGCGAAATCTGTGGAGATAAATTCAATCCCCCTGAGGCGTTTGAGTTGTGGGCTGTTGATGATTCCATCCCCTATTTCCAAGGGTGATAAACTTTATTTAGTCAGTCAAAAGGCACATTATTACTGTTATAACACCTACTTTCCGTAGGAAAGTAATCTGTGTTCATCGGCGAAATCTGCGGACAGAAATTCAATCCCCCTGAGGCGTTTAGGTTGTGGGCTGTTGATAAATTAATCCCCCTTTTCCAAGGGGGATAATATTTTTCATCTGGTCAAAGCTTATGTAATCAACTCTATAACACTTACTTTTTGCTTAAAAGTCATCTGTGTTCATCGGCGAAATATGCAGACAAAAAAAGGCCATCTCTTACAAGACAGCCTTTTGAACGTATAAACTATGTGTAATGTTAGTTGGCGTTTGGCGTTAATTTTAAGCCAATTTCCATTGAGCGAGTAGAAGCTACGACTTCAGGTATGGCGACAAGGACAGGTTTTAGAAATAAATCAATTGTTCCTGCCATGTCAGCAGGTGCCTGAGCCTTAAGTAACTCAACGATCATGTTCACAAATGCTTCGTCCTCAAACATAGGAGCTACAGTTTGTAGCAAGGGTAGCAAGGTAGTTTCGTCCAGGTAGGCGATCATAGCACCTTGTTCGTCCGTTTTGTAAGTCAAAGGAATGCCTTCGCCCAACATGGGTGCAATTTGCTGAATTAAGGCAGCAATTGCCGCATTAGGATCAGTACTTTTTGTGCTTTTAGTGGCACTGGCAATGATTTGCCCGGGGTTCAGGTACAAACGAATATCACTTTCATTGGCAGTGTACATAGCAATGTTCAGGGGTGATGTTAACCATTCAGCTGCTTTCAGGCTGTCTTTGTATTCGGCCTGAATATTGCCGTTGGGTAAGAAGGAAACAGACTTAAGTACACCGCATAACATTTGCGGTATTGTTTGCTCTTCTATTTTGGTCATCATCATGATCAAGTTTAAAGCACTTTGCATATCCCATCCTTCAGGATTTCCCATAAACATGAAAGGATCAGCGTCCCAAAGAATATGAATAGGAGCATTATTCTCTCCTGTAATTACATTCCATGTAGTGCCATCCAAAGGCGTGGCGGGTAATTCAACGCTTAGGTTTAAGGTTAAGGCATCAGCACTTGCCTCACCTGTGTAGGTGATTGTTCGGCCGTTGGCCTCATCAGTGCCGGTAAATGTTACTTTGTCGCCGGTAATCACAACGTTTTCAACATTAAGTGTTGTGCTTGCTTCGCCAGGAATAATGCCCGGAGAGGCGATTCCTTCAGTGCTTTTGGTCTGTGCAGTCAGGTTTAAGGGCTCACCGGCTAATGTAATGGTGGCTTTAGTTACATCCGCTACATTGGGTGTATAAGTGATTTGTTTACCCAACATGGCAGCATCGTTGTATGTCAGCTGTAAGCCTGTGGCATCGGTATAAACCGTCTCTTCAACAGGACTAACAACCGGATCATCATCATCGCTACAAGCCGTAAAAACACTGGCTGTGAGCATAAAGCTCAAGGCATACAATAAATAATTCTTTTTCATCTTAATTGTAAATTTATATTTGAGGTACAAAAGTAAATTCTTCTCCTTCCTGCAATTATTTTTAATGGATGAAAGGGCGTTTTGGCTGTTTGAAACGATTATTCAAAGGTTAAGGTGAGAACTTCTCTAAAGGCATGTAGTATTTAAAACTAAAGGGAAATATATTCCACGTTTGCAAAAGATGTTTTTCCTCAGAAATAAGATTGGTCGGGGTAATTACATTATTTGGCAGCGGAAGAAAGGAAGAAAGTTTTGGCGCGTTCATATTGTTGTTGTTTGGGTTAGTTAAAATTAACAAAAAATTTTAAAGTTAAAGCGCTGATCGTCGGAGTTTTATGTTTGTTGGCTTTGTAAACAACAAATGATTAAAAAAGGGAGCAGACGAAATGCTGATTTCAACTTTGAAATCAAGTTCAGATTAACAGATGCGCCATAGTTCAAAGTAAACGGAGAAGGTTGAGTGCTGGCTGCAAGATATTGCAGTAATTATTTATTGTTTGATACTGTGCTTTAGTGAGTTGGAAATATTAACACCGATCAGCCGCTCATAGTTGTCGCTGAAGCTTTTATAGTACACATAGATGATATAGTCATTTTCAGTCTGTCCATAGTTACCTTCAAAGCGTTCTACTTCAGCGCGAGTAGTATTGTTTTCTAAAAACAGGTACTGGTAATTGTAAAACCCCTGCTTGAGTAGCAGTGTTGTCTCGTAGGTGTGGGTATTGAGGTTGTAGCGCATGCGGTTATTATCATTAAGCAGCCAATTGCTGAGGCCGCCAACAACATACAGATCTCCATCCACAAGAGGAGCTTGTAGCGGCAGTTTAAAATGAACGTAAGCATAGTCGGCTTCAATAGTCGCATCCGGATATTCCTTCACCTCAATGTAATATTTACCGTTGAAGTCCTCGCGGTAGAAATAGGGTTTCTTGCCCCTTAGGTTGTCGGGGAAGAGGGTGAAATGATAGTGGGGATCAAAAAATTCAATATTGGCAACATGCTCCGGAGCAAAGCGCGTGCTGCGTATATCGAGCCAGCGGTATTCGTTGCCGCCGTCGAATAGATTCTCATGGTTATACGAGTAATCCAGCTCCTGATGGCGGATGAACAGCGGTTTTAAGTCATCAATGCGATTATCCCAGCGGCCGTTTTGCTGCAATACCACTTTTACTTCATCGCGCGGGTTGTCGATGCGGAAGTTAGGATGTTGAATGCTGAAGTTTAGCTCTTGCATGGAAGCACGGTAATTGGCATTGCCGGTGTACTTGATGCGCGGAATAATGCTAACAGCTTGTTCGCTTACATAAAAAGGACGCACCAGAATAGGTTCGTCTTCGTAGCCCAGTTCAAAGATTTTAATAAGGTAGTTGCCCGATACTTTAAGCTTAATATCGTCGTTGGGAAAATCCAGTGTGTAATGGATGTAATCAAATGTTGTGTTAAACGAATAGGCATAGTCCTCTACGGCGTTGGGCATAAAACCGTCTATGTATTCGGTTTGCATCAGCCCCGAGGGTTCCCAATCGGAGGTGCAATGCACAATGCTGTATTGATAGTTTTTTGAGTCGTAGGCAAAGTCATCGAATTCCAGGGTAAGCTGTTCCTGGGGGTAAAGATTAATGATGGGGTAGGACATATTCCATCCTTTTTTATATACCTGTACGGTGTGTATATGACTAGCGGTTTGAGTGGGTATTTGACTTGTAGAGGCTTGTGTTGTAATATTTAAGGAGACTAGTATTGCAAGTAATAGTCCTTTTTTATTTAAAAAAAAAGATTTAAAACTCTTATATAAGGGATGAGGAAGATCAAATCGATTGAAATAAACCATGCTAATAATGTTTTTACAAATGCAATATATGCGGATTAGTGATAAATTTATGTATTTTTGCGCGTAAAAATAAAAAAACCGTTTTTCAAACATGTCAGAGGTAATAAAAATCAAGAGAGGTCTCGATATCCAGCTTGCCGGTAAAGCCGACAACGTTTTTGGACAGGCCGAATTACCCGATCTTTATGCTGTTAAGCCAACCGATTTTCACGGTTTGGTGCCTAAGATGGCAGCAAAAGTTGGGGACAAGGTGAAGGCGGGTACAGTTTTATTTTTCGACAAATACCGTCCGGAAATAAAATTTGTGTCACCAGTGAGTGGAGAGTTGGCCATGGTTAACCGGGGCGAACGCCGCAAAATCCTTGAAGTGGTCGTAAAAGCTGATGGTTCAGATGATAAGGAGCAGTTCGGTGCTGCTAATCCTGCTGATCTGTCAAAGGAACAAATCGTTGAAAAGCTTCAGGCCGCCGGTCTTTGGCCTTTTATCCGCAAGCGTCCTTACGATGTGATCGCCAATGCTAATGAAACACCTAAAGCCTTTTTCATCTCTGGTTTCGACAGTGCTCCCCTTGCGCCCGATATGGACTTTGTCCTATCCGGTCAGGAAAGTGCATTGCAAGCCGGTATTGAAGTAATCAAAAGGTTGTGTGATAACGTGCATGTGGGTGTGCCGAATAGCGCTGCTTCAAAAGCGTTTAGGAACTTGCAGGGGGTTACCGTGCATTCCTTCGAGGGGCCGCATCCTGCCGGTAATGTAGGTGTTCAAATACACCATACCCTGCCCATTAACAAAGGTGAGGTAGTATGGGTAACACAGCCGCAAGAGCTAATTGCCATTGGTAAGTTATTTTCCGAGGGCGTGTATGATGCCAACCGTATTGTAGTATTAGCCGGCAGCGAGGTAGAGAAAAAAGGTTATTACCGCACCAAGGTGGGTGCCAGTATTGCTCCCCTGGTGAAGGATAATGTTAAAACTGACGATAAACTTCGATATGTAAGTGGTAATGTGCTAACAGGTACGCAGGTAGATGCCGATGGTTATCTGGGTGCTTACCATTCGCAGGTAACCGTTATTCCTGAAGGCGACTATTATGAATTTATGGGATGGGCTATGCCCGGATTGGGTAAGTTCAGTGCCTCGCGTTCGTTCTTT
Source organism: Carboxylicivirga longa (assembly GCF_050589825.1). Lineage (NCBI taxonomy): Bacteria > Pseudomonadati > Bacteroidota > Bacteroidia > Marinilabiliales > Marinilabiliaceae > Carboxylicivirga > Carboxylicivirga longa. The sequence goes on from NZ_JBNGOZ010000021.1 coordinate 34,525, forward strand.
AGCTGGATGTGTAAAAAGAAAGAATACCGTTTGGATGCCAATATGCATGGGGGGCTGCGTTCTTTCGTGGTGTCGGGTCAGTACGATCAGGTGTTGCCAATGGACATCCTGCCTGAGTTCCTTTTCCGTGCCATCCTGGTTGAAGACATTGATAAGATGGAGCAGCTGGGTATTTATGAGCTGGCTGAAGAGGATGTTGCCCTGTGTGAGTTTGTATGTACCTCGAAGCAGCCGCTTCAGGCCACGCTACGCAAAGGTATTGATTTGATGATTAAAGAGTTGAGTTAAAAAGTAGTCAGTAGTCAGTAGTGAGATGTTAGTACTCCATACTCATTACTTTGTACTCAATACAAATTAAAAAATATAACATTGAAAGCGTTAAGAAATTTATTTGATAACATCAAACCTCACGTTCAAAAGGGCGCGAAGTTTGAGAAGCTTCATTCGACCTACGATGCGCTGGAGACCTTATTCTTTGTTCCCAATACAACGAACAAAAACGGGGTTCATCTGCGCGACGCGGTTGATTTGAAACGTACCATGGCAATTGTGGTTATGGCATTAGTGCCGGCATTGCTGTTTGGTATTTGGAACACAGGCTATCAGCATTTCCTGGCCTTGGGGCAGGATGCCTCTTTTTGGGAGATGATCGGCCACGGAGCACTGAAAGTATTGCCCATCGTCATCGTTTCTTATGGTGTTGGTCTGGGTATTGAATTTATGTTTGCCCAAATTCGCGGACACGAAGTACAGGAGGGATTCCTGGTATCGGGTATGCTAATTCCTTTGGTGTTGCCCGTTGATATTCCCTTGTGGATGGTCGCAGTAGCTACTGCCTTTGCTGTTGTAATCGGTAAAGAGGTGTTTGGTGGTACCGGTATGAATATCTGGAACCCGGCGCTGGTAGCACGTGCCTTCCTGTTTTTTGCCTACCCATCAATGATGTCGGGCGATAAGGTTTGGGTATCAGGATTAGCGAAAGGCGAAGGCGTTGTTGACGGTTTCTCCGGAGCGACTGCCCTTGGTGATGCAGCAAGCGGTAACATGGCCAAATTTGCCGAAGGCGGTGCCTTTGATTTATGGCATAGCTTTGTGGGTATGATCCCCGGCTCTATTGGTGAAACATCTACTCTAGCCATCTTAATCGGTGCCATCATTCTTATTTATACAGGTATTGGAAGCTGGAAGATTATGGCTTCGGTATTTGCCGGTGGTTATGTGATGGGTCTGTTGTTTAACCTGTGGGGTGCCAATGAGTTGATGCAGGTAGATGCGCTTCATCACCTGTTATTAGGTGGTTTTGCCTTTGGTGCCGTGTTTATGGCTACCGATCCGGTATCGGCTACCCGCACTGAAAAAGGTAAGTGGATTTACGGCTTCCTGATTGGCTTCCTGGCCGTGATGGTGCGTGTGTTTAACCCGGCTTACCCCGAAGGAGTGATGCTGGCCATCTTATTGATGAACACATTTGCACCCTTAATCGACCACTATGTGGTACAGGGAAATATCAAACGACGTTTAAAAAGAGCTAAGGTAGCTGCCTAAATAATTAGAAAAATGGATAGACAAGGAAATACATATACCTTTCTGTACGCATCTGTTATGGTGATTGTGGTAGCGGCCATCCTGGCCTTTTTAGCACAATCGTTGAAGCCTATGCAGGATAAAAATGAGGCCGTGGCCAAGAAGATGGACATCCTGAAGTCGGTACAGATCGAGAGCACAGCCGCTAATGCTGTGGAGAAATATAATAAGTACATCGAAAATGCTTTTGTGCTTAATGCCAATGGCGAAAAGGTGGAAGGTGATGCTTTTACCGTGGACATGGCCAAAGAAGTAAAGAAGGGTGATGCAGAGCGTGCTTACCCTATTTACGAGTGTAAGCTCGACAACGGACAGACCAAATATATTATTCCTTTACGTGGTAAGGGACTGTGGGGACCCATCTGGGGCTATGTGTCGCTGGATGAGGATAAGAACACAGTTTACGGTGCTACCTTTGGTCATAAAGGTGAAACACCGGGACTGGGTGCTGAAATTACCACCGATATGTTCCAAAAGCCTTTCACCGGCAAGAAGCTGTTTGATCAGGGCGGTGATTTTGCCTCCATTGAAGTGGTTAAGAAGGGTCAGTCGCAGGGCGATCCGCACAAAGTGGACGGTATCTCGGGTGGTACCATCACCAGTGTGGGTGTGGGTACCATGTTAGAAGACTGCCTGAGTGGTTATGAAAAGTTTTTAAAGAACTAAATTATTGTGACGATGAGTAGTGAAAAAGAACCTTTGTTCTCAGCCAAGAATCTGAAGCTGATTACAACTCCTCTGGGAGCACAAAACCCCATTACCATTCAGGTGCTGGGTATCTGTTCTGCCCTGGCAGTAACAGTTAAATTAGAGCCGGCAATTGTATTGTCCATCTCTGTTATGTTTGTAACGGTTTTCTCTAACCTGATTATATCATTGCTGCGTAACACCATCCCTTCACGTATTCGTATTATCGTGCAGCTGGTGGTAGTAGCCTCATTGGTAATTATTGTAGACCAGGTACTGAAAGCCTTCGCCTATGAAGTGAGCTTGCAGCTCTCGGTATTCGTAGGGCTGATTATTACCAACTGTATCATCATGGGACGTCTAGAAGCCTTTGCCCTGGGTAATAAGCCCTGGCCGGCCGTGCTGGACGGTATTGGTAACGGTGCCGGTTACGGTTTTATCCTGATTGTGGTAGCTTTCTTCCGTGAGTTGTTAGGAACCGGTTTCCTGACATTGCCCGGACTGGGAGCCATGCAGGTGATTCCCGATGTATTTTATCAGTGGGGATATGCCAATAATGGTTTCATGATTTTGCCTCCTATGGCTTTGATCGTGGTGGGTATCATCATCTGGGTACAACGTTCACGTAATAAAGATTTGATAGAATCGTAATTGTAAAAAAGCAGAAAAATGGATTATATAAATATATTTATCCGGTCAATCTTTATTGATAACATGGTATTCGCCTACTTCTTTGGTATGTGTTCCTACCTGGCGGTATCAAAAACCGTGAATACCTCTTTCGGTCTTGGATTGGCTGTAACCTTTGTACTAAGTATCACGGTGCCTGTTAACTATTTGCTTAACGACTATGTGTTGAGCGAAGGCGCTTTGGTATGGTTAGATAATTTACTGGGTGTGAAAGAACCGCTTTTTGCTGAGTTCGACCTTAGCTTCTTAAGCTTCATCATGTTTATTGCTGTGATTGCCTCTATGGTGCAGCTGGTAGAGATGGTGGTTGAGAAATTCGCCCCTACACTATACTCACAACTGGGTATCTTCTTGCCGTTGATTGCTGTAAACTGTGCCATCCTGGGTGGTTCATTATTTATGCAAGAGCGCGAATATGCTAACCTTGGCGAAGCCACTGTATTTGGCGTAGGCTCGGGTATTGGTTGGTTACTGGCGATTGTTGGTATTGCTGCCATCCGCGAAAAGATTCAGTACTCGGATATTCCGGCTCCTTTACGTGGCCTGGGCATCACGTTTATTGTAACCGGACTGATGGGTGTGGCATTTATGAGTTTCATGGGAATTCAGTTGTAATAAGAAAAACGTAGAGAAAATGACATTATTAGCAGTTGATAGTACGATGGTGATTCTAACCAGTGTGGCAATATTCCTCTTGGTGATATTGGCACTGGTATCCATCCTGTTGTACGCTAAGAAAAAACTAATGCCATCGGGCGAAGTAACCATCAATATCAACGATGGCGAAAAAGAATTGGTGGTAGAGCCCGGTCAAACCTTGCTTTCGGCTTTGGGTAGTAATAAAATCTTCTTGCCATCGGCTTGTGGTGGTGGTGGTACTTGTGCCATGTGTCGCTGTCAGGTGGATAGCGGTGCCGGTTCAATCCTGCCTACCGAAACAGGCTATTTCACCCGTAAGGAGCAAGCGAATAACTGGCGTTTGGCCTGTCAGGTGAAGGTAAAAGAAGATATGACCATGCAGATCCCACAAGAAGTGATGGGCATCAAAAAATGGGAGTGTGAAGTGGTTTCTAACAACGGGCAGGCTACTTTTATTAAGGAGTTTGTAGTGAAGTTGCCCGAGGGTGAAACCTTGGACTTTAAATCGGGTGGTTACATCCAGATTGACGTGCCTAAGATTGATGTGGACTTCAAGGATATGATTATTGAGGATGAATACCGTGGCGAATGGGAGAAATTCGGCCTGTTCGACCTTAAGATGAAGAATCCGGAGCCTACTTACCGTGCCTACTCAATGGCCAACCACCCAGCCGAGGGTAATATTGTAATGCTGAACATCCGTATTGCAACGCCTCCGTTCGACCGTGTGGCCGGTGGTTTCCAAAAGGTGAATCCAGGGGTTTGTTCGTCTTTTATCTTCTCGCGCAAGCCGGGTGATAAAGTGACCGTTTCAGGGCCTTATGGTGAGTTCTTTATTAAGGAGACCGATAATGAGATGATGTTTATTGGTGGTGGTGCCGGTATGGCACCTATGCGTTCGCATATCTTCCACCTTTTCCACACCGTGAAAACCGGTCGTAAGGTGACATTCTGGTATGGTGCCCGCTCGAAGAAAGAGATATTCTATGAAGATCATTTCCGCGCCATCGAGAAAGAGTTCCCGAACTTTAAGTTTACCATTGCACTGTCTGAGCCGCTTCCGGAAGATAACTGGGAAGGTTCAACAGGCTTTATCCACCAGGTGATTCATGACGAGTACTTGAGCAAGCATGAAGAGCCCGAAGATGTGGAATACTACTTATGTGGACCGCCGATGATGAACGACGCAGTAACCAAAATGCTGTACGATCTGGGTGTGCCCGATGAGATGGTTGCCTTTGATGATTTCGGATCGTAGATAATATTTAAAAGCCCCTTGATTGGGGCTTTTTTATGCAGTTAAGTGAGTGAAACGTTCCAATGCTTTGTTTTAATAGGAAATATGATTTTTAGCTCGCATATTGCAATAGAGTAATATACGTTTAGATGCGTATTAGTTAAAATTATTTATCTTCGTTTTCTTTTTTTAAAATAAATAGCTACTGTTATACATTTTTGATGAAGCTGTTAAGACAAATATTGTTCACTTTGGTGCTCCTAATTATTTTGGGGCATTCTTCACTGGCACATTCTCATGAGCAATGTGAAAGTCTGCAGCAGATTGAATTGCCTGAAAAAACGGGATTTCTATATTTTTTAGATGTAGTTGTTAACAGCAATACAGGCAACTATCATTTAGAGGACTATCGACAAAAACGTTTTGTTTTAAAAGCATCATCGGCGCTGGAAACTGCACTCGCTATCAATGCGGTGCGCAAAGAGCCACCGCTAATAGAGGAGTCTGTCTTTTATCCGTTTTATCTATTTCCTTTTAGTCCAGACTTTCATTTTTATTCGGTTTACAGCTTAAGAGGTTCGCCTTGTTAAATGCTTATAATTAACTTTTATACCTTTTGTAGGTTGAAGATTTATATAAGTGTTTAAAATCTTGTTTACTATACAAACCTTGTTGTAAATTGCAAAGTAGCAAGGTGTAAATCGAAAAATATGCTAAGTAAAATTATTGGATATAGCGTTCGGCATAAGCTGATCGTTATATTATTTACCTTAACAATTGTGGGGGCAGGGATCTATTCAATAGTGAATATTCCCATTGGTGCCGTGCCCGATATTACCAATAACCAGGTACAGGTCATCACTACTTCATCCAACCTTTCCACGCAGGAAATTGAGCAGTTCATAACGGCTCCGGTAGAGTTGGAGATGGCCAACCTTCCGGGTGTTGAAGAAATACGATCGGTCTCAAAATTTGGATTGTCGGTGGTGACTGTTGTGTTTAACGATCAGATTGGCACATTTTTACCACGTCAGCTGATTGCAGAGAAAATTAAATCTGCAACCGCCAATATTCCTGCTGGCTTTGGCGAGCCCGAGATGGGTCCTATTACTACCGGACTGGGGGAGATCTACCAATATGTATTGGATGTAAAGCCCGGGTATGAAGATCGCTACTCGGTAATGGATTTGCGTACCATCCAGGACTGGATTGTTGCACGACAACTATCGGGCATCGATGGGGTGGTTGAAGTCAATAGCTGGGGAGGCTATCTCAAACAGTTTGAAATTGCAGTTAATCCGGAGCAGTTAGCCAGTCTGGATATTAGCTTGATGGACGTGTTTACCGCCCTTGAAGCCAATAATAGTATATCGGGGGCTTCGTACATCGAGAAAAGCAACCAGAGCTATTTTATCAGAGGTGATGGCCTGGTGAAATCCATTGAAGACATTCGACAAATTGTGATTAAAAACCGCAATGGTGTACCGGTGCTTATCAGTCATGTGGCAGATGTCAAGCTGGGGCATGCCAACCGCTATGGCGCCATCACAGCCAATGGAAGTGGAGAAAAAGTGCTGGGCCAAATCATGATGCTGAAAGATGCTAACTCTAAAGAGGTGATTAAGGCGGTTAAGCAGCGTGTTGACGAAGTGCAGGCGAGTTTGCCCGAGGGTGTTTTCATCAATCCTGTGCTGGAGCGGAGCGAGCTCATCGGAAAAACAACGTTTACCGTGATTGAGAACCTGGTGTTTGGGTGTATCATCGTTATATTCATCGTTTTTCTAATATTGGGGAATCTTCGTTCGGCTTTAGTAATTGGTTCCATGATTCCGCTATCCTTACTGTTTACCTTGTCCATGATGTATGTGTTTGGGGTGGATGCCAACCTGATGAGTTTAGGGGCGCTCGATTTTGGTATTATTATCGATGGAGCTGTTATTATTGTTGAGTTTATTGTTATTCAGCTCTCTCAAAAAAGAGGAGCAGTGGCCAAAGGATCACCTGATGAGAAGCAATCGTTAATGGATGATTTGACTTTTACAGGGGCTTCTAAAATGATGAATTCCGCCATCTTTGGTCAGGTCATTATTCTTATTGTGTTTATTCCTATTTTGGTACTCACCGGTGTGGAAGGGAAAATGTTTCGTCCCATGGCGCTGTCTTTCAGCTTTGCCATTATAGGAGCCATGATTTTAGGTTTGACCTGGTTACCCGTTGCTGCTTCTTTGTTTCTTAAACCAGAAACCACTAAAAAAAATAAACTCACCCGTTTGCTAATGTCGGCCGCCTATCGTTCTTACGAACCGGTCATCAGGTGGGCTTGTTGCCACAAAAAAGCCGTGCTGGGTTTCTCACTGGTGGCCTTGCTTGGCACAGGCATTCTGTTTGCCCGCATGGGGGGCGAGTTTGTTCCAACCCTGGATGAAGGAGATTTTGTTATTCAGCCGGTCTTAAAAACGGGAACGTCTTTATCTAAAACCATCGAGATGACCACCCGCATGGAACAGATTTTAAAGAATAAGTTTCCCGAAGTGAATCAAATTGTCTGTCGCATTGGTGCGGCAGAAGTACCCACCGACCCCATGTCGATGGAGGAGATTGATATGATTATTAAGCTCCACCCAAAAAGCGAATGGACTTCGGCTGATTCCAAGGAAGAGCTGGCTGAGCTATTTAAGGAAGCCCTTTCTGTTATTCCCGGCGTTGAATACGAGTTTACACAACCTATTGAAATGCGATTTAATGAGTTGATAACCGGCGTGCGCGCAGATATAGCGATTAAAATATTTGGAGAAGATCTGAATTATTTGGATGCCAAAGCCAATGAAATAAAGCAGCTTATTGAGGGTGTGCCGGGAGCCGCTGATATTATTCTCGAAAAAACAGTGGGCTTACCGCAAATGAGTGTGGCCTATAATCGCAGTAAAATCGCCTATTACGGAGCCGACATTGCTACCCTTAACCGTTACCTCACCATGGCTTTTGGTGGTGAAACAACGGGCCTTGTATTCGAAGGGGAGAAACGTTTCGATATGGTGGTGCGCCTGCCTGAGCATAACCGAAAAGAGCTGGGTGATATTGAAGATCTTTTGGTGCCATTGAATAGCGGCCATCAGGTGCCATTGAAAGAGTTGGCCACCATTACCATTGGTCAGGGACCGGCGAAAATATCCAGAGAGAATACCAGCCGGCGTGTCGTGGTGAGTGTGAATGTGCGCAACCGTGATTTGAAATCAGTAGTGGCTGACATTGATCAATTGATTGAGGAACAGGTGAGCTTACCTCCAGGCTATTATATTCAAATTGGCGGACAGTTCGAAAACCTTAAAAATGCGACTAGAAGGCTACTTTTTGCCGTGCCTTTAGCCTTGGCGCTGATCTTCATTTTTCTTCACTTTGCTTTTAATTCCCTGCGCGATGCCTTCCTGATTTTCACAGCTGTTCCCTTGTCCACCGTTGGTGGGGTGGTGGCCCTATGGCTCAGAGATATGCCTTTTAGTGTTTCAGCAGGTATTGGGTTTATTGCCCTGTTTGGTATAGCGGTGCTCAACGGTATTGTATTAATAGAGCATCTCAAAGAGTTAAAACTCAATGGCAATACTAAAGATACACGTACCTTAATTATTTTGGGAACAAAAAACAGGTTGCGCCCCGTTATGCTCACGGCCTCCGCAGCCGCTATGGGTTTCTTGCCAATGGCCATTTCAACAGGGGCCGGAGCCGAAGTGCAGCGTCCACTGGCAACGGTTGTCATTGGCGGATTGTTCACGTCCACAATTCTAACCATGGTGGCTTTACCACTGTTGTTCGAAATATTCTACAACGTGAAGCGCATTAGTCTGTTTCCTTTCCGCATTATCAGAAAAGAAGCCGTATCGTTAGCGCTGCTTTTTATGGCAGGTAGTGTTGTTTGTGCCCAAAGTAATCGAACTGGCGAGCTTAGTCTGGAGCAGGCGGTGGCCATTGCCCTCGAAAATAATCAAGAGCTGGCCGCCTATCAGTTGCGCATTGAAGAAAGTGAGCACCTGGCAGCTACCGCTTATGCAATTGATAAAACCCAGCTCTACTATGAGCGGGATGCGAATAATATCGCTGCCAATGGTCATCCTTTAAATGTGTTGGGAGTAGAGCAAAGTTTTAGCTTTCCAACCGTTTATGGTACACAAAAAAAAGCGAACAATATTCGCACCCAGTTGGTGGAAAAGGACTACGAAAAACAGAAGCTTCAAGTGGTGAAAGAGGTGTCGCAGGTTTACCATGCCATCGTCTATCTGCAAAACAGAAAAGAGCTTTTATCGCAGGTGGACAGCGTGTATGCCGATTTCTCTGTAAATGCAGAAGAGCGTTTTGCGATGGGTGCCATCAGTCAGGTTGAGAAATTAAATGCACTCGCCAAGCATCAGCGCATACGAACCGTAGTAACAAAATTGAATTATGATCTCGAGATCGCCGGCGAGCAATTTAATACATTGTTGCAGACCGATAGTGTGTTAACCGTGCCGGCTCAGCCCCTTCGCTTGTTAGCGCTTCAGGCTTTTCAACCCGAGCAGAGCATTGAGCTGGCTAAGCTGATGCAGCAGGAGCAGCACCAGAATGCGCTATTGCGTGTTGAGAAACACAAGTTGCTGCCCGATATTTCCTTGGGCTATTACAACGGTACCAACTCACATGCAGGAGCCGACAATTATTCCGGGGTTTACGCAGGTGTATCCATTCCTTTGTTTTTTGGGGAACAACGCGCTCGAATTAAAGCGGGTAAGCTAGGTGTTGAAATTAGTCAGAAAATGCAGGCTCATTACCGACGTTCCTTAACCAGCACCTACCGTAACCTGCAGTCCGAACTGCTTAAATATCAAGGGGCGATAAGCTACTTCGAAGAGACTGGACTGACTTTGAGTCAAGAACTGCTAAAATCTGCCAACATGAGTTATGAGCTGGGTGATATGAGTGTTCTGGAATTCATTATGACTGTGGAGAATGCCCTGCAATTAATGCAGGATTATTATGAGAATATTTATAAGTATAACAACCTGGTGCTGGAGCTTAACTACCTTCAGTAAAATAAATTTTATTTAATCAGACGATACAACATGAAACGAATTATAATAAAATCAGCCTTATTCACCAGCCTTACCTTAACTGTTCTTGCATGCTCTTCCCCAGGTGGACAAAGCAATGAAGAAGCTGGGAATCAATCGGAGTTTATTCAACTCACCAAGCAGCAGTATGCAATGGAAAAGATGGAAATTGCTGCTCCTACGCAGATGCTCTTTAAGTCGGGCATAAGTGCCAATGGGTATATCTGTGCGCAGCCCAATGGAGTGGCACAAATAAATACGATTTTGCCGGGGCGGGTGGAAGCCGTCTATGTAACGCTTGGGCAAAAAGTGAGGAAGGGCGAAAAACTAGCGTTAATATCTTCCGCTCAGTTGATTGATTGGCAGCAACAATATCTGAGAGCTATTGCATTAAAGAAGAAGCTTACGGCCGATTATAATCGTAGTAAAGCGCTCTATGGTTATAATATTGGCAGCGAAAAGGAGTTTCTCATGGTTGAGAGCGAGTACCGTTTAGTAGTAGCCGATTATAATGCACTTAGCCTGCAACTCCAACGCCTGAATCTCGATTTGGAGTCCATTGGAGCAGGCAATATTGTTGATAGTTACTTCCTTACATCTCCCATCGAAGGTGAATTAACACAGTTGAATTTGATGATAGGTGACGGTATTGAAGTTCAGGAGAATATCGCCGAGGTGGTGGATGCGAAGTCTCTGCAACTGAGTCTGTCAGTATATGAAAGGGATATGCCGCTTGTTAAAACCGGCAGTCCGGTTGTATTTCAGGTGGTGAATAGGGACAATGAGATGTTTACAGGACAACTCACTGCTGTTGCCAGGCGTGTGCAGGAGCATTCTAAAGCGATAGAGTGCCGGGCTTCGATTAAACCCGAAGATATGCAGGAGTTTGTTTATAAATCCTATGTTAAGGCTCAAATCATCACTCGTCAGAAAGAAGCCTTGGGGCTGCCTGAAGAAGCGCTTGTTAAGCAAGAAGACGACAGCTATTATTTTGTTGTAAAGAAACAGGAGAGTCAGTTGTATTTCCTTGAAAAGAAAAAGGCAATTGTTGGCGATAGCTATAATGGCTTTGTGGAAGTACAAAATGCCTTGCCTAACGAACAGGTTATTACCAGCGGAGTATATAATCTGCAGGTGGATTAACAGGTGTGAAAAAGAGTGGGCCGGTTTGGGATTTAAGAAGGTATTTTACCAAATTTGTTCGCTAAAACAAATGACGATGCGAGAAACGCTTAATGTATTGCTGACAATCATGATCGTGCTTGGCTTGTTTGCCTGCCAGCCGAAAAAGGAATATATCCGCAACGAGGGTCTTATTTTTGGCACAATTTATCACCTGAGCTATGAGGCTTCAGAAGATTTATCCGACACCATTCAGAGCACCTTAAATGCCTTTGACTGGTCCATGTCCACTTATAAAGAAGAGTCGGTGATCAGCAAGATCAACCGGAATGAGTCGGATGAGACCGATGCTTATTTTCGGGCGGTGTTTAACACGGCTAAAGAAATAACAGCGGCTACCAATGGGGCTTTTGATATGACGATTGCTCCATTGGTTAATCTGTGGGGCTTTGGTTTCTCAAAAAAAGACAGTGTCACAGAGGCCGCCATCGATTCCATCCGGAATTTCGTGGGCATGGACAAGGTGCACTTGAAGGGAACGCGCCTTGTAAAAGACCGTCCTGAAATAATGTTGGATGGCAGTGCCATTGCCAAAGGTTTTTCGGTGGATGTGATTGCCAAATTACTGGAGGATTATGGCGTTAGCAACTATATGGTGGAGATAGGCGGCGAAATGCGGGTGAAAGGACATAACCCGGAGGGCAAAAGCTGGCGCGTGGGTATCGACAAGCCCATTGATGATCCGGCGGTGCTAAATCGTCAGCTGCAGGAAATAATTGGTATCAGTGATGTGGCGCTGGCTACTTCCGGTAACTATCGTAACTTTTATATTAAAGGCGGTAAAAAATACGCCCATACCATCAGCCCTTATACCGGCTATCCCGTTGATCATCGTCTGCTGGGCGTGTCGGTACTGGCACCCGATTGTATGACAGCCGATGCCTACGCCACTGCTTTTATGGTGCTGGGCTTTGAAAAGAGCATGGCTTTAGTGAAGGCAGACAGCAGTCTGGAGGCCTACTTTATATTGGATGGCGTGGAAGATGAGGCCTATGAAGTGGCCATGACCGAGGGTTTTTCAAAATTCATCATTGATACAAACTAACTGTTTAATAATCAATAACCAAAAAGGCCGCAGGTATTGTTATAGCAACACCTGCGGCCTTTGTATTTTACTTAGCAGCGTTAGCCTGAAAATATTAATTTCAGCTCAGCACTTTTTTATTAACAGCTGGTGGTCTGACTCTCAAAGTCACCATCCAGTTTCAATGGTTTAATCTTGAAGGCCTCTTTCCGAGCCAACTTATCCTGTGTGGTGGCACAGTAAATACCCTTATCGTTAAGCGCCTTATTGCCACCAATGTGTGAATTGGGAAACTTCCCGTTTTTTTGAAGTATAATACGAATTGCCATCAGAATAAAGACAATCCCCATCAACAAAATTGTTACTAATAAAACCGGCCACATAATCTCTCCTTTTAATTTCGGCACAAAAATACTAAAATTTACTGTTAGGCAAACAAACGATGTGCTTCAGATGTTTGATAGTTGCCCGTAAATAATGACACATTCTTAGTAATTTTGTGTCCTAGCAACTAAAAACAGTAAAAATCATAAATATGTCGGTAGAAGTAAGCGAGCTCAGCTTTGCTGAATTTAAAAAAGAAGTGCATAACGACTACAAAATAGCCTGTATGAGCCGTAATATGAGTCTTTTGGCCCGCAAGGAAGTGCTTGGGGGGAAGGCTAAGTTCGGCATCTTTGGCGATGGGAAAGAATTACCGCAGATTGCCATGGCCAAGCAGTTTAAAAAGGGTGACTGGCGATCGGGATATTATCGCGATCAGACTTTTATCCTGGCGGCCGGCATGATGACACCCAAGCAGTTTTTTGCTCAGCTGTATGGCGAAACACGAACGGATCTGAACCCAGACAACGGAGGACGTTCCTTTAATAATCATTTTGGCACCCGCCTGATTGACGATGCAGGCAACTGGAAGCGTTTGAGCGAAATGAAGTGTAGCTCTTCGGATATCTCTCCCACGGCAGGCCAGATGCCTCGCCTCGTGGGGCTGGCTATGGCGTCAAAGCTCTACCGCAATAACCCGGCGTTAAAGCCCTTCGATCAGTTTAGTAACAACGGTAACGAAGTGGCCTTTGGTACCATTGGCGATGCCAGTACTTCAGAGGGGCACTTCTTTGAGACGCTTAATGCCGCCAGTGTATTGCAAATACCCATGGCCGTATCGGTTTGGGATGATGGCTACGGTATATCGGTGCCTAAAAAAGTGCAGACTACAAAAGAGAGTATCAGCAAAGTCATGCGGGGGTTTGAAAAAGGCTCCAAGGATAAAAATGGAATGCTTATTTATACCGCCAAGGGTTGGGACTATGCCGGCCTGTGTCAGATGTATGAAAAAGGTATTAAACGCTGCCGTGAAGAACATGTACCCGTTTTGTTTCATGTGGAGGAGCTGACCCAGCCTGTGGGACACTCTACCAGTGGCTCGCACGAACGCTATAAATCAGCCGAGCGCCTGCAGTGGGAAAAGGAACACGATGGCTTGCACAAAATGCGCCTGTGGATGCTGGACAGCAAGCTGGCTACCGAAGATGATTTGACGGCCATTGAAGAAACAGCGCTCGAAGAAGTTAGGTTGGCGCAGAAGGCCGCCTATAAGGAATTTATGGATGCGTTTAAAGCCGAACGGGATGCTTTGCTGGCCATTATCACGCAGAAGGAGTGTGCCTGTAGTGATATTAAGCAGGATAAGATTGATGGTATTGTAACGGAGCTTAAGTCATCACTGGCACTCAATCGCAAGGAGATACTGAGTGCTGCCCGTAAGGTATTGCGCCATTATTGTGCCGGCTGTGAAAAACCTGGTAGTATGAAATCGCGTCTGAAAGACTGGGTGAAGAAATACAACGAAGAAGGACGTGAAAATTACACGCGCTGGCTCTACTGTGAGGATGAGCATGCAGCACTTGCAGTGAAGTCGGTACCGCCTGCCTACGATAACGAGGCAAAGTCTGTGACCGGCCGTGAAATACTACGAGATAACTTTGATCGACTCTTCGCTGCCGATCCCAGAGTGGTCACCTTTGGTGAAGATACCGGCTTTTTAGGGGGCGTAAATCAAACCATGGAGGGTATGCAAGAGAAATATGGTGATATGCGTGTGCGGGATACAGGTATTCGTGAGACCACTATATTGGGCAAAGGCATTGGTCTGGCGTTACGAGGGTTACGACCCATTGCCGAGATACAGTATTTCGACTATCTGCTCTATGCTTTGCAGACCATGAGCGATGACTTAGCCACTACACGCTACCGCACCAAGAATGGACAGAAGGCACCGGTGATTGTGCGTACTCGGGGGCACCGTCTGGAAGGTATCTGGCACAGTGGTTCACCCCTGAGTATGGTCATCAATTCCATACGGGGCGTGTATGTATGTGTGCCTCGCGATATGACCCGTGCCGCCGGCTTTTATAACACCCTGCTGTCCGCCGATGATCCGGCCCTGGTGATTGAGCCACTCAATGGCTATCGCCTGCGCGAAAAACTGCCTAATAACCTTGGGGAGTTTAAAATTCCGCTGGGCGTGCCCGAAATTATGCAGGAAGGTAAAGATGTGACGCTCGTAACCTATGGCTCTTGCGTAAGAATTGCGCAGGATGCTGTTAGTCAGCTGGCTGATATCGGCATCTCGGTGGAGTTGATTGATGTTCAAACCTTGTTGCCCTTCGATGTGCAGGGTGTGATACTGGAATCGGTGAAGAAAACCAATCGGGTAGTATTCTTCGACGAGGATGTGCCGGGCGGTGCCACCGCCTATATGATGCATAAGGTTGTGGAGGAGCAAGGCGCTTTCTATCACCTCGACGCATCGCCCAAAACGGTGACGGCCAAGGATCACCGGCCTGCCTATGGCACCGATGGTGATTATTTTAGTAATCCCAGTGCCGAAGACGTGTATGAGACCATCTATGCACTCATGGCTGAGTTTGATCCCAAACGTTTCCCATCCATCTATTAAACGATAGGGGATAATCTGGAAGATAAAATATAGACCTTAGCATCAAGTAAAATGCAATATATTAGCTTGATGCTAAGGTCTTTTGTTTGTTAGTGCTTTGTAAGCCAGTCTCATTACTCTGTACTTGCCACTCATTACTTTCTTCTTTGCACTCCCTGCTCACCTCTCGTTACTCAAACCTCACTATCAACCCGCTACGGTCTTCCCTTTTAGCCGGATGAAGGCAAACAACAGGGCAATAGCCAATAGGTAGGAGTAGATAACCGGTATGCCAAAGGCGGCAGGCAGTGTGCCTGCGAGCAAGGCCACGGATCCAACCAGTAGCGCATAGGGCATTTGTGTGCGCACATGGTGTATGTGATCGCACGAACAGGCCAGTGAGCTAAGTATAGTGGTGTCTGAGATGGGTGAGCAATGGTCGCCCAGTACGGCACCGGCCAACACACACGATACGGCATTGTAGAAAAGAGGCAGAATAGCGTCTGTATCCATCCCTGCTTCCAATCCAATCTTCCAGATAGCCGGCAGAATAAGCGGGTAGATGATGGCCATGGTACCCCAGCTGGAGCCTGTGCTAAAGGCAATGATGGCCGAGAAAACAAAGGTAAGCGCCGGGATAAATTCCGGACTGATATTAATGGCACTCAGTATGCCGGTGATAAATTCAGCCGTGTGAAGGTGCTCGGTAAGCAGCGCCAGCGACCAGGCCAATGAGAGAATCAGGATGGCATGAAACATTGTTTTAAAACCATTGATAAGGCCGTCAATGCTTTCCTTTAGGCTAAGAATACGCTGGGCTGTGGTGAGCAATAGAGCGGCAAACACACCGGCTAGCGAAGACCATATAAGGGCATTGAATACGTCGGCATCACCGATTGTTTTCGATAGTTTGGTGGTAAAATTAAGCGAAGCATCGCCCCATACTGTTACGTCCCACCCTGTATATATTAAGCCGGCCAGGGTGCCCAGCACCACAATCAGTACCGGTATCACCGCATTGAACCAGCGGGGTGTTACATCGTCTGCCATCTCCAGCTCCTTCATAATCTGGGGTGATCGTCCTTTCTTTTTGGCTTCCTCACGCGGGGTGTTCACGCTTTGTCTTTCTGCCTTCAGCATGGGGCCGAAGTCACGGTTCTGCCATATTAGTAGTCCAATGAACAGTAGGGTGAGTAAAGGATAGAAGGAGTATTTCAGGGATTGCAGAAACACAGCGTACGCCGAAGTTTCAAGGCCAATTTCGGCCACGCCCTGTTGTATGTAGCTGAGCTCAGCACCAATCCAGGTGGTAATAAAGGCAATGGCAGCAATGGGTGCCGAGGTGGAATCGACCAGATAGGCTAGTTTCTCGCGCGATATCTTCAGTTTATCGGTTACCGGACGCATGGTGTTACCCACCACAAGGGTATTGGCATAATCATCAAAAAAGATGAGTAAGCCCATCAGGTAGGTGATGAATTGTCCTGAGCGGCGATTATTGGCATAGCGCGACAGAATATTGACCACCCCACGCATTCCGCCGTTGAGCGATATGAGGGTGACCATGCCGCCAATTAACATGCTGAAGATGATGATAGAAAGGTGTTCCTGGCTTAAGAGGGCCTGCATCAGGTAGGTGTCGATAATGGCAAAGGCACCCTTAAAAAATGCCATGATAACGCCGGCTCCGGCATATTTATAGATCACGGTGGTGCCGATCAGTAAGCCTAGAAAAAGGGAGGAAAACACCTCTTTGGTGATTAATGCCATAATAATGGCAATAAGCGGGGGTAGGAGTGACAACCAGAGCGGAATAGGCTTGATGGTTTTGCTTTCGATACGGCTCTGCTGTATTAGCTGTATTTCTGTTTCTTGGGTGAAGGTATAATCCAGGTAAAAGCCTTCATCATCTTGCTTTAGGCTTCTCTTAACCCCATCAATCAGTAGGGTGGGGCTTACAAATTCGCCCGGTGTAGTTTGCTGTATGCGTAAGGTGCTTACAACATCTTTCATCACGGCCGGTGGTAAGATAATATTGGAGTCATCAGCATCATTGGCCCTAATGCCAAAACTTACGAGTAGGAAAAAGGTAATGAAAAAGGAAAAACGTAAAGTGGATTGCCTGCGCATCATCGAAGTTAATTTTTTTGCTGCGAAGATAAGTGAATCTGAACAATCAGGTCAAGTGTAAGGCCAGGTAATAGAGTGCGGAAAGTGTTAAAAATCACTTAAATGCTTGAAATGCATTTGAAGATGTGTTAAATTTATTTAACAATACTAGCTACTGAAGTCCTTGCCATAAATCTTAGATGAGGGAGAGGAATTAACCGTCATTTAAAGTTATCGATAGAGAAAAAAAGCAGGCTGATACGTCCAAACTTCGTCTAAAAATGTTACATTTAAAATAAAGTAGAAGTTAATAGAGTCGATGAAAAGCATGAATTTTGACATATTCAAAGTACAAAAGCCCGGATTAAAGCCTGCCAAAGGGCGCATACTCATTGCCGAGCCTTTTTTACAGGGACCTTATTTTAATCGTTCCATCGTATTCTTAACCGAATATAGCGAAGAGGGTGCGGTGGGTTTTGTGCTTAATAAATCATCAGAGCTTTATCCTGATGAGGTCATAGAGGACTTGTTTAACTTCAAGGGGGAGCTTTATGTGGGCGGACCCGTATCCTCCAATACGCTCTATTTTATTCATACCCTGGGCGATCAAATCCAGGGAGCCGTTAAAATAACCGATACCCTCTACTGGGGTGGCGATTTTGATGTGGTTAAGGACATGATAAATACCGGCGTGGCCGATTATACTCAGGTTAAGTTTTTTGCCGGTTATTCAGGTTGGTCGCCCGGACAGCTGGAAGGTGAGATCAAGGAAAACTCATGGATTGTTGCTGAAGCAAAGGATGCCATGGTAATGGACGATAACATTGATCACATATGGAAGCAGGCCATGGAAGATTTGGGTGACGTATTTAAGGCCTGGACGAATTTTCCGGAGAATCCAACGTATAATTAATCATGGCCTTGTTGAGCAGGCGGCTGATCGTTTTGCTTACCCGACAGAAGTAACGTTTCTCATTTAGACCCACCACCCACTGAATACCCTGTATCGCATTGCTCAGAAAAATCTCATCGGCATTCATCAAAGTAGCTTCATCGGTTCCCGCCACTTCATGTAGTGTATACCCATCGGCTCTCAGCAGCCGGATAACTTGTTTGCGCATAATACCGTCAACACAGCCCGATGAACGCAGTGGCGTATAAATCTGATCGTTATGCACCCAAAACAGGTTGGAGGCCAAGCCTTCGATAATTTGGTGATGCTCGTTCATAATCAACACATCATCCAACCCTTGTTCTGCTTTATATAAACCGGCCAGTACAAAAAATAAGGCGTTGGCTGATTTGAATTGCCCCAAATGTTTGATGGCTTTTGTTTCATCTTGATAGATGGTTGTTAACAGCCCTTTTGTATTCAGGGTGTAGCCGCTCGTTGCCAGCGGAGATGCTTCAATCAGCCAGTTTACACGATTGCTTTGTGGGGTGTAAAGCCCGCCGTCCTCGCGAAATACGCTTAGCCGAATACGTGCATCGCCATATATCTTATTTAGGCGTACCAGCTTACTGATTTCTCTCTGAAGAAGATATGCAGTTGGTAGTGATTTAATGTCCATTTTTAACAGCGCCATACCGTTAAGCAAACGCTGATAATGATCGTTAAACCACAGTGCTTTCAACTGCACGCATCGCATAGTTTCAAACAGGGCATCCCCATAGCGGAAAGCCCGGTTTGAACTGCTTAGAATAGCCTCGTCAGCAGATTTGATAATGCCGTTGAGTAGAACGCTTCTTTCGCTATTATTCATCGTTTAAAATGGCTGCGCAAACGGGTAGTATGGAACTGTTCTTCTCTATCTTAAAGCACTGCTTTAATCCTGCTTTTTGGCCGGCTTCCACATCTCTGTCGGCATCGCCTATCAGGTAAGAACGACTCTTGTCAATACCGTGCTCTTCAAGTGCTTGTACAATCATGCCAGGCTTGGGCTTGCGGCAATCACAATCCTCCACGCTGTCGTGGTGAGGACAGTAATAAATATCGGTGATGCGAATATCGTTATCGAACATCAGTTGCAGGAAGTGCCCGTGTAAAATTTCCACATCATCTTCGCTGTACTCGCCCTTGGCAATGCCCCCCTGATTGGTGATGACAATTAATTTATATCCGGCATCCTGAAGTTGTTTCAGACCTTCTATAATGCCCTTATTCAGTTTAAAATCTTTGAATTTGTAGATGTAATAGTGGCCTTCATCATTGTTGATAACGCCATCGCGATCGATAAAAACGGCTTTGTTGCCCATATTAGAATATTCTTATTAGTTCGTTGAAAAAGTGAAGTAGTAAAGCCGGGTTAAGTAGTATTGGAAATACAAAGCCATAAACAGCACCCCAAAAATGTGCATCATGTCCAATGTTATCAACATTGCGCTGGGACATCACCCGCGAATAGACGAGGTAGCCAATGCCCAGGACAATGCCCGGAACAGGTATGAAGTACAAGTAGATGATGCGGAAGGGGTCGTATAAGATGCTCGCAAATACAACTGCTGATACCGCACCGGATGCGCCAATGGCGTTGTAATTATAGTTGTTTTTCTCTTTTAGAAAAGAATAGATGCTTGATACTACAATGGCAGATAAAAAGAACAATAGAAAAATGAGCTTGCTGTTGCCGGGCAAGCTTTGCATGAAATAGATCTGTACCGAGCGGCCAAAGGACCATAGCACAAACATATTAATCAACAGGTGCATCCATCCTCCATGAAAGAAGCCATGACTGATCCAACGTATATATTCCTTACGCTCCTTAATTTGCCAGGCGTTAAACTGATATTTGTAAATCAGCTCGGGCTGACTAAAGCCTGCAATGCTGATGGCGCTGATGGCTATGATGATGATAATTGAAATATCCATGTTGTGTTTTAATGGTTAATTGTCAGTTGTTAATGGTTAATTCTCAATGATTCGTTGTTAATGGTTAATTGATTAATTATAATTAATCATCCACCAATTACCCTTCACAATTAATAATTATTTAGTGCATTATTTTAAAGACCAGTTCTTTCAATAGTTCACCCGATTCGGTGGTGGCGCTGCCAAACCCTTTTGATTTCATGTCGTACTCTCGGATGAGGCTGATGATTTCAACCACTTTTCGTGCAGGATAATTGCGGGCTCCCTGAGTATAATCCCCTACAAAAAAAGGATTGATCTTAAGGGCTGAGGCGATGGCATTTTTCGATTTGTCGGGCAGGTAATAATAGGCCAATAACTTTTGGAAGTAGCCAAAAAGCGTTACGGTGGTCATTTGAATGGGGTAGGCTTTCGGGTTTTTGCCAAAGGCCAGGATGATTTTATTGGCCTTAGCAATGTCTTTGTTTAACACGGCCTTTTGTAACTCAAAATTATTGTAGTCTTTGCTTACGCCAATGTTTTTTTCAATATGGTCGGCTGTAATCTGCTTCACCGAGGCACCAATGGCAATCTCCAGTTTATCCAGCTCATGGGTAATCTTCGATAAGTCATTACCCAAGCATTCTGTGAGCAGTGCCGATGCTTTGGGTTCAATACTTTTGCCTTTGCTGCGCAGATAGGAGTTGATCCATTCCGGCACCTTATTATCATATAGCTTCTTGGCTTCGAATAGTAGACCGTTTTTGGCAACACTCTTGTAAAACTTCTTACGCTTATCCAGGGTCTTATATCGGTAATTAATGACTAGTATGGTCGATTTCAGCGGATTGTTGGCATAAACTTCCAGATCCTCTATCTTCTGAATATTTTGAGCTTCCTTAACAATAATTACCTGATATTGCGACATCATAGGATACCGGCGTGCTGCGTGTATAATATCTGTGGTGTCCACATCTTTCCCATACAGAATGGTTTGATTAAAACCTTTCTCTTCTTCACTTAGCACATTATTGGCAATGTAATTGGTTATCTTATCGATAAAATAACCTTCGTCACCCATTAAAAAATAGATGGGACGATACGTCTTTTGCTTTAGTTCCTGTATTATCTGCTCAAAAGTCATTTTACTTCCTCAAAGGTCTGTTATCTTTCATAAAACTTACCGGATGACAACATACGATATCAATAGGCGGTGTCATCCGGTAGGTTTTGTCCTTTTTATTCTTTCACTAGCTGTCGAAGCGAAGATGTTTTACGGATTTGCCACCGTTTTTGATGGTTGTAAGTGCCTTAACACCCAATTGAATGTGTTTATGAACATAGTTTTCGGTCACTATTTTATCACTTGCCGATGTTTTTACACCCGCTGATATCATGGGTTGGTCCGATACGAGTAATAGTGCACCGGTGGGTATGTGGTTGTAAAAACCGACCGTAAAAATGGTGGCTGTCTCCATGTCAATGGCCATAGCACGTGTTTTCTCCAGGTATTTCTTAAAGCGCTCGTCGTACTCCCACACGCGTTTGTTGGTGGTAAAAACGGTTCCGGTCCAGTAGTCCATTTCACTATCGCGGATGGCGCTGGATACGGCGCGCTGAAGGCTAAAGGCGGGTAGTGCCGGTATTTCGGGTGGCAGGTAATCATCCGATGTACCATCGCTGCGTATGGCCGCGATGGGTAAAACAAAGTCGCCCAGTTCATTTTTCTTTTTTAGTCCGCCACATTTGCCTAAAAATAGCACGGCCTTGGGGGCAATGGCACTTAATAAATCCATCATGGTGGCGGCATTGGGGCTTCCCATGCCAAAATTAATAATGGTGATGCCATTGGCGCTACAGTTGGGCATATTGCCGTTGCGGCCTACAATGGGAGCATTGTACCACTCTGAAAATAACTCCACATAATGGTTGAAGTTGGTGAGCAGTATGTAGGGTGTGAAATCCTCAAGCTTCCGGCCTGTGTATCGGGGAAGCCAGTTGTCAACAATTTCTTTTTTGGTCTTCATGAAAAAACTATTAAGGTTAACCCGGTCATGAATACGTCCGGCATGCGCACATAAAGCGCGCTGTGCAGCGTTTTATTTCTTACGCTAAGGTAACTTTTTCTGTTTAATTTGATTTATTTTGTTGAAAAAAATGGTCGATGCAGCAACTTAATCTACCGGCAGTAGCTTTTAAAACGAAACAATCGGGTTCACGCCTTCAGGTGTTTGATGAGGTGCGCAAGAAATATGTGGCTCTCACACCCGAGGAATGGGTGCGTCAGCATTTTATCCATTATCTGGTTAATCACCTGGGGTTCTCACCGGGCTTAGTAGCGGTTGAAATGTTGGTGAAGGTCAATGGTCTGCGTCAGCGTGCCGATATTGTTTTGTATAACAAGAAAGGAAAGCCGGCGCTTATTGTTGAATGTAAAGCACCCGGCGTGACCCTTACACGTGCTGTTTTTAACCAGGCGGCACGCTATAATACCCGCTTAGATGTAGATTATCTAGTGGTGACCAATGGCTTGCAGCACTATTGTGCCCGCCTGTTGGATGCGCAGGGTAATTATGAGTTGTTAAAGGCTATACCTAATGCGGCCGAGGTCTATGGCCTCCCTAACGGAGACGCTGGTATAGACACTCATCGATGAAGCCATCCTTGGTTTTTCGCCATTGTTTCTTAATGCCCACGCGCTCAAAGCCCGCTTGTTCAAAAAGGGCAAGACTGGCTGTGTTGTTAATGCTAATGTTGGCATAAAGCTGACGAAGCGCCAGGTTGTTAAAGCAGTAGGTAGTAAATAGTTCCAGTGCCTGACGTGCATAGCCCTTTTGTCGGTAGTTGCGGTGTATAATAATGCCCAGGCCACCCCGCTGATGAAAGGCATCAAAGTCAAAGAGATCGATCATGCCAACCGCTGTGTGAGATGTCTCAAGCTCAATAATAAGTCGCAGTTGTTTGGTTTGAAAAACATCCAGTTGTGCCTGCTCAATATAGGTTTTTAGCTGGTGCCTAGAAAAAGGGGTGAGCGTATTGCTCACCTCCCATATTTCCATATTATTTTCCCATTGATAAAGGAGGTCGATATCCTCCGGCTCAAGGGCTCTTAGTAGTATTTCCTCTTGTTGCATTATTGTTTAATCAATGAATCGTATTGTTTGATGTCGCGCACAAAGCTATCGTGCCATAGTCCTGTTTTTAACACCTTCTCTTTAGCCTTGAGGGCTGCTTTGTAGCCTTTAAAAGTTCCATAGGCATAGCGGTAGAAGCCGTCTTTGCATTGATAGGCTTTGATGAGGTCCTGCTCCAGGTTTTTAAATACCGCATAAGAAGCAACAGGCCTTTTAAGCGATAGAATCTGCACCGTGTAATAGGGTATGCCATCACTAATGTCATAAGTAACTTCAGTAGCTACCTTGTCATCTACAGGAGCGGGCGCTACACTTGCCAGCATAATGTCGTTAAATTCGAAGGCTTTGCTACTGTTTTTATAAGTCATTTCACGGTTGATTTCAATAGTGCGCTGTTGGGTTTTAAAGCCGTTGCCCCCATATTCTATCTTGTATTTACCATCTGCTTCAAGTATTAACACATACTTACCTGTGCCGGGGTGGGGGCGATATTGACCGATGGTCTGCTGTGTTGCTTCATCTGTCACATTGATGATTACGTTTTCGATGGGTGCATCATCTGAGGCAGCAAGGCTGCCTTTAAGCACGGCCAGTCGGTTGACTTCCGGTTCTTCATATTCTATGCGGTAAATGTCGGAGCCACCCAGATTATCATCGTAACGCGCAGAAGCATAATAGGCAATGTTGGGTGTTGTAGTAGGGACAAAAAAGAATTCGTCATCGGGCGTATTGATGGGATATCCCATGTTGATAGCGGGTCCCCAGTTGCCTTCCTTGTCCATTACACTATAAAAAATGTCGAATTGCCCCATGGTATTATGACCTTCGGAACTGAAATACATTACTTTGCCGTTGGGATGCAGTATGGGTGTTTCTTCATCGAAAGGAGTGTTGAAAGCCGCCATGTTTTCAGCCTTGCCCCATTGTCCGTTGGGAAGCCTGCGTACCCGGTAAATATCGAGGCCACCCAATCCTTCAGGGCGGTTACTCGTAAAGTAAATAGTTTGCTTATCTGCTGTTGCTGTCGCGTGTGTCTCATCAAATTTTGAGTTGATGGGGTCTTTCATCTTTATGGGTTCGCTCCACGTATCGTCATCATACAGGCAAGTGTAAAGGTTAGCGCCATCCACATCATTACGGTAGATAATCATTTCACTACCTTCGGCTGATAATCCAACTGCGGCCTCGTGTCCGGCACGTTTAAAGAGCTCTTTAAGCGATTTGGCTTTTTCCCACCCCGCATCATCTTTGGTGGCACTGTAGATGCGCTCAGCATATTGGCCGTCGAAGAGTTTTTCGCTGTAGCTGGAAGCGCGGCGCGAGGTAAAGAGTAGTAGGTTTTGGTCGGCCGTGATTAAGGGGCTGTGGTCATCGTATTTGGAGTTGATGCCCGAGCCTAGGTTCTTCACCTTCAGTTCAACAGGTGATTGCATTAGCTGAATAGCATTTTCGCAGATCTCTATTTCACGCAGGGCATCCTGACGTAGCAACTCGTCGGCCGGTGGAAGCATTTCAATCAGTGCCTCGTATGTTGCGATGGCTTTATCATGTTGGTAAAGGTGCTGATAAGACTTACCTATCGAAAACTGAAGATCAACACCGAGGTCGCCAATCCTTTCCTCCTCTTGTAACAGGTGAAAGGCTTTTTCGAAATATACAATGGCTGTATCAGGACCATCGGAAGTGTTGAGATAACAATTACCCAAGTTGTAAAGAATGGGAATGTTGTTGGGAGCTTCCTTCAGTAGTTGCGAAAATAAGTCAATAGCTTCGTCAAATGCTTCATCATCGGCCAGTCTTACAGCCGCATTAAAGGTTTTATTATCAATTTTTGCATCGGACTGGGCCAGGGTAAGCCGGGTAAGGACCAGCAAAAGAGCCATTATGAGAGCCTTTGGTTGTATCATACCTTATGTACTTAGAGTTTGGTTATAAAAAGAATTTTGCAAAATAATTAAAAATAGGCAGCTGCCTGCTGTTCTAGGTGTTGTTTTTTATCAACGTGCCCTTTACCCGCATGAATCAGGCATTGATACCGTATGGACAGGTGGAAGCATGCTGTTGGTATTGCCTTCATTTTTTTAACACCATTGGTTCCAGGTAAACGGCAGCATCGCGGCTGATGTAATTGTTGCGGTAGGGTAGTTCAATCTCCCGTGTTATTGTGCTGAGTCCTGGCGTACGAATGGTCATTCGGTAGCGTATTCCAGTAGGTAATATCAGTGTGTATTTGCCATTTTGCTCCCTTGGCTTGTAGGTGCCCACCAGCGTACCGCTGACCGCCTCGTGTATCGTTATTTCTGCCGTGGCAGCAGGTTGCCCCTCTTCGGTAAATAGAAAACCTGATACTAGTGCCAGACTTCGTTCATCTGTTTTGGGAAACTCGATAATGTAGATATCGGTTCGTCCGTAGCCGCCTTTTCGATCGGAGGCAAAATAGACACGCTGCCCGTCTGGTGTGGGAATGAAAAAAAGATCATCACCGGCAGTGTTGATAGGGTAGCCGATGTTAACAGCGGGTTGCCATTGTCCTTTATCATCGTGCTCCGATTTGAAAATATCATAGCCACCCATGGAGTTATGGCCTTCTGATGCAAAGTATAAGGTCTTTCCATCGTAGGACAGAAAGGGGCTTTCTTCGTTCAAGGGAGTATTGACCGTGTTACTCAATAAGCTTACTTTGCCCCAGGTTCCGTTGGGCAGCCGTTGCGCCATGTAAATATCTTTTTTGCCCAATCCACCGGGGCGATTACTTGTGAAAAGCAGGGTATTGCCATCGGCCGACAGGCTGCCGTGCGATTCCTCGTGGTTGCTGTTGATGGGCTTGGGCAGTTTCTGGGCCGATCCCCATTTCTCTTTATCATACTCGGCAATGTACAAATCCCCTTGCCCATTATTACGATAAATTATCATGGTGTGACCATCCGGGCTAAGGCTGCATGTTGCATCATAATTATTGCTGTTGATGGTTGCGCCGGCATTGACTGAGGGGAGCCAGGCTCCTTCGCGCCACTTACTGCTGTATATATCTTCAGGGTAAAGGGTGTAGCTGCTTGAAGTGGAAAAACCTCGCCGGTTGGAGGTAAACAGAAGTGTGCCTTCGTCGCCTGATATAATAGGGCTATGCTCATCGTACTCAGTGTTGATAGCCTGCCCCAGGTTGCTAATTCTAAAATCTACAGGATGTTTTTTCAGTTCGATAGCATTGTTGCAATAGTTGATGTGCAAAATTAGCTGTTGGTGCAGGTCCTTATACTTAGTAGGAACTGTGTCACGAAGCTGTGTTAACAGGCTAAGTGCATCCTCAAAACGCTCATTCAGATGAAAGGCCTGTGCCAGAAGAATGTTAGCCTGGAGTGCCTTTTCGTTACGTCGCTGATAGAGTCCGTAATGAGCCTTGGCGCTTTTTAGGGGAGTGATGGCCTGCGCAATTTTGCCATCAATATTTAACAGGCAGATGCCTTCAAGTAAATATAGGTAGGGATCATCGGGGTATTTTCTCTGTAGTGTTTGGATATGCTCGTTTGCTTGCGTGAAATTGTCGATCTGAATCAGGTTTTCAATCTGTATAAAGTCTTTTTTGCGGGGTTTTTTATCGGCTATTGCTGGGATGCTTACGAGCAGACATAAGAAAATGGGGAGAAATTTTTTTATCATGGGTAAAGTTATTAGCCTGTGGTCAAAATTATTGCATTAAAATTGCGAAAATCATTGATGACAGACAAGTAAATAACTTAAAATGAATTCTTTTTGTTTATTTCCTTTTTTAGGAAAGGGGGATAATGGTGCCTTTATTTTTACTATCCAGACAAACAATCAGGCTGGTTTTGTCTTCTGTGATAAAACCGTAGCTACCACGCTTGTTTTTAAGTGTGTTAATAACTTGTTTGTAGGGGATGGCCCCCAACTCAAACAGGGTGATTTCTCCTTTGGAGCTCTTTGGGGGTGATGAATAAAGAGAAATGTGTGTATTTAACTGTTTTTGCAGTGTGGCATGCAGATCTTTGTTGTTTGAAATAAGATTAAGATTTTTGTTATTCAGCTTAATGGACGTTTCTTTCGCTGATTTGCCAACTTTTATGCGCAGTTGTTTGAGAGCTGTTATACTTTTAATGCTTAGTCTGACTAAAATATTGGTGGTCACTGATTTTTCTGCCATGAGGTGCTGCTTGTAAAACAGCCACATGGCATGGTAGAAGTGAAAGATGGTGTGGGGATTTTTAGGTGTGCTCTGACCTTTAAAGTGAATAATGGGTGCTTGTGGCAGGTAAATATTATGACCGCCTTTCTTGCTAAGACGGTACGATAAGTCAATGTCTTCACCATACATAAAATAAGCCTCATCCAGTAAGGTAAAGCTGCCGTTTTGTTGTCGTGGCATTGCCAGAAATGCACCGGATAATACATCTACTTGGGCTTTCTTGTTTTTATCAAGGTGCCCCTCGTAATATTTTGCAAAAACAGGACTATGCGGAAATACCTTGCAAAGACCCATTAGTTTATAAAGAGCAACCGAGAGGGTGGGAAAACCACGTTTTGATTCTTTTAGGTAGCGACCGGTTCCATTCAGCATCATAACGCCCAGTCCGGCTGTATTAAGGTGTTCTTTATAATACTTAATAAGGATTTCAAAAGTATCTTCAGCAACTAGTGTGTCCGGGTTTAGCAAAAGGGCAAGTCGTCCTTTGGCAACCTTCAGTCCCAGGTTGTTAGCTTTGGCAAAGCCCAGGTTTTGAGTGTTAGGTAGGATTTTTACCTTGGGATATTTTTGCTTGAGTAGTTGGATGATCCCCGGGTTATTGGCATTGTCAATCACAATAATTTCAATGGAGAGCGCTCCCTTTGCTGCTAAAACAGAATCAAGCGTAAGTTTTAAGAAATCAGGTGCATTAAAGCTGACTATGATAATGGATAAATCGACGCTTGCTGGATTCATGATGATGCTTCCTCAGTATTGATAGCCTTACAGTTTAATTATTAGCGACAGAACAAGGCTTGTAAAAAGCCACAGAAGGTTTTTCTTTCTGCTCTATAGTAACGTTGCTGAAAGTCTTTCTTTTCATCATCGGGCGCCTGGCTGTTAATCCACTGCCATATTTCGCCCCAGCCCATGAAGCCCCCAACATTGCGATCGTCAATAAAAATGTCGGCATTGACCTTGCGGCTGATGCCTTGGTCCATCTCTTCCTCAGGGTGAGTTCTGTTGACAGCATAAAACTCCACGCCATGCTTACGGCAAAATTCTACTGCCTCATCCAATTGTTTTCCGGTGCGTATGGTCCACAGAATAAGAAGGTGTCCCTTGCTTTGGAGGGATTTGAGCGTTTCAAAGGCAAATATTTTCTCCTTGCCAATGGCAGGGTATTTGTGTTCGACGATGGTGCCGTCAAAGTCAACCGCTATAAGCATAAAGTTTTTGTGTTATAAATCAGATGCGTCAATGTTAAGTTCTTCAAAAATGCTACTTTTTTTCGGATAATTAAGTACCAGAAACAGGTAGACCAGTCCAAATATCATTATTTGGTTGATATTGCCGATCATTAAGTAGGCCAGGAGGCTCAGTAGCGATATGCCTTCCAGTGTCATGATCTTAATAAAATAGGCCATGCGGTATTGCTGTAGTTTCTGTTCAGTACTGAGTCCTTGGTTAATGTGTTTCACTTTACGGTTGTGAAACATATAACTTGCAGGAATACCGGCCAGTGCCAGTACTATAATCAGTGACTTCAGATTGTTTTCAGCCCCCGGATCCATGGGGAAGGCGCGACCATTCATTGTTATGAAAACGAATGACAGGGCCGCAAAAACAGCCAGTAAGATAACGACGATAAAATAAATCAGCCGGATTTGTTTTAAAGTTTTTTGAGCGCTCATATTAAAGTGTTTTTTCAAAAGGTAGTCGGTTCACCAATGATCGACCCAGGGTCACTTCGTCGGTGTACTCCAGTTCATCGCCGATGGACACGCCACGTGCAATGGTTGTGGTTTCGATATTATATTTCTCAAATTTTTTGTAGAGGTAAAAATTCGTTGTATCCCCTTCCATGGTGGTGCTCAGTGCAAAAATAATTTCTTTCACACCGCCGGCTTTAATTTTTTCCTCCAACGGACCTATGGTCAGGTCATCGGGTCCAATGCCATCCATGGGAGAGATCACCCCACCTAACACGTGGTAAATGCCTCTATACTGCTGAGTGCTTTCAATGGCCATTACATCGCGTATGCTTTCAACTACACAGATAAGACCATGGTCGCGCTCTGCATCGGCACATATCGCACAGGTTTCGCTATCAGATATATTATGACAGCTTTGACAGTACATAATATACTGCCGCATGTGGTGCAGGGTATCGGCAAACTTAAACACCTGCTCCTTATCCTGTTTCAAAAGATATAGCACAAGGCGCAGGGCTGTTTTCTTCCCGATGCCGGGTAGCTTAGCAAACTCATTAACGGCACTTTCCAGCAGCCTGGAAGGATAGGATGATGGTGTCATGTATCTGCAATTAATTATTAGGCCCTAAAGATAGTAAAGAATGCTTTGTACAGGCCAAGATTACTGTAATTAGATGATGCCATTATCGATGAGCATGATAATGTGTTCAATCATTTTATCATCTTCATCTTTCTGATATACTGCCTTTAAATTGGCTCCAAAGAGGCGGGCTATTCCCTGCCAGAAAAATGCTGAGAATCCACCTTTGAAGTGTTTAATCAGTTCGTAGGTGGTATCGCCTGTTTCGCGGTTGATTAACTTAATAAGCAGGCGACCTTGTGAGAAAGTTAATTTTCTTAAGGGCTGTTCAAATTCATTAAAGAGGGATTTTTCGGCCTCTTTCAGGTAGGCTTTTTTCTCCTTTTCAGAGTGTAGGGTGTTTAAATGCGTGTTTATTTCTCTCACTTTGTGGCTCGCACTACGGGCGTAGGGTAGTACCTTTTTAATGTTGCGCACCATACGGCCATAGCGCTTTTTGTGGCGTTTATTTTTGAAACGATAGGAGGGAATTACCGCTACCTCGTTCAGGTTGACATGCGGAATCGTGTCGTTATTGATAATGCGGTGCTTTATCAGCAGGTGAATGGAATCGGCAACTTCCTGTGCAGTGGACTGCTTGATAAAAGCCAGGCAAAAGCAGACAATAAGTATGCGTTTTGGTATTTTATATTTCGTGCCCTGAACCATACTGCAAAAATAAATGCTAAAACAGGAGTTTGGCAAAATCCTGAGCAGGTATTTTCAACGTTCAATGGTATTACGACGTTTGTATGTTTAGTGAGGAGGAGTATCGAGTTGTTATATAGGTTATTATGAGATATTGGATGAAGTGGGTATTCTTAATGTTGGTTAATATATTTTCCTTTTATTGATGGTATTTAAAAAAATGCCCTACATTTGCCGGCTCAATTTTAGCAGATGTCCAAAGCCTGGAACATATTTTTATACCTTTTGTTCGTTGTTTTCACCTTCGATGTTGCCATGGCAACTACCGATGAGGTGGATGCAGCTGCATCGGCACATGGGGATCCATCTCAGTGGTTTTATGCCGCTGATAGTGACAAGGTGATGGTTGCCGATGCGTTTAAATACCAGGCAGAATATGAAATAGACGCAGGTTCCTTTTATCCGATTGGCGAAGGACAAGGCTTATCCAATTATTGTACTCCACGCAATGATAATCAGGAGGGATCTCTTCCGTGTGGATCACTCATTCTTTTTGAGGCCGATACCTCACCTCCTTTATAGTTGAATAGCTGATTGTTTTATATCGGCATTCATTTCATCTTCATTTCTCTTTAAAATAACTAAAAGTCAAACTTTTAGAAAAGCTATATTATGTTTTATTTAATGTTAATAGTCTTTGTTGTAGGCTATGGATTTATTGTGTTTGAGCATGTTAATGAAATTAACAAGGCAGCAACAGCTTTGCTCATCGGTACACTCCTCTGGGCTATTTATGCCATTGGTGGTCAGGAAATACTGGCCAATGGTGCCAGCGTGGCTTGGAACGATTTTGTAGCCAATAATAATGGCAATGTGCTTGAATTTATAACGCACCACGAGCTTTTTCATCATCTCTCAGAGATTTCCTCCATCTTGTTTTTTCTTGTGGGTGCCATGACTATTGTGGAGTTGGTGGACAAGTATCAGGGTTTTAAGGTGATAACGGATCGCATTGATGGTTCTAATGTAAAGCGGTTGCTTTGGGTTATTAGTTTGTTAACTTTTTTTATGTCGGCTGTGCTCGATAACCTCACTACTACTATTGTACTAATCACCGTGTTGCGTAAGATTATTTCACGACCCCAAAATCGTTGGATCTTTGCCAGTGTAGTGGTTATTTCGGCTAACGCGGGAGGTGCCTTTTCGCCCATTGGCGATGTTACCACCATTATGCTATGGATTGGCGGACAAGTTACTTCGGCGCATATTATCGGCGCTTTGTTGTTTCCTAGCCTTGTTAATATGGTGGTAGCCACCACTTTGTTTAGTGTTTATATTGTTAAAGTTCAGGCTGTGAAACCTCAGCTTCCGGCCAGCGAAACAGATGAGTTTACTACCCGGCAGGAGCAAATGTTTATGTTGGTTGTAGGTACTTTGGCTCTTGTTTCAGTGCCGGTATTTAAAACCATTACTCACTTGCCGCCTTTCGTGGGTATGTTGCTGGGCTTATCGGTGCTATGGATAATGACCGACCGCTATCTGAAGCGTCGCAGTACTGCTGATAAGCGTACACTGACAGTTACGGCGGCTCTAAAGGCAGTGGATATACCCACCGTATTATTTTTTCTGGGTGTGCTAAGTGCCGTGGCAGCATTGCAGTCGGCCGGGCACCTCGATTTATTGGCTACATGGCTCGATGATACTGTGCATAATCTCTATGCTACAAACCTGCTTATTGGGGTTATTTCATCGGTGGTGGATAATGTACCCTTGGTAGCTGCTTCCATGGGCATGTATGCCATTGCACCGGCCGAAGCTGCGGGGGCAGCTGCCAGTTTTGCTCAGGATGGTCAGTTTTGGACATTCCTGGCCTACTGTGCCGGTACCGGCGGTAGCTTGCTTATCGTTGGCTCAGCAGCCGGTGTAGCCGCCATGGGTCTTGAGCGCATTAACTTTTTATGGTATCTGCGGCGTATTAGCTGGATTGCTTTATGTGGTTATCTGGCAGGTGCTTTGGCCTACTACCTGCAGTGTCAATTATTTTAATGGTAATTTCTATGGGCTAAGCGTGCTTTTGTCTAGTAGAGTGTTCAAAAGGTATTGAGGAACGGTGCTCTACCGCCAATCGCCTGTAAGGTTCGTTCCGTAAATAGTTATTTATAGAACTTTTCAAAACTAACTACTAGTTTTTAAGTGTATGCAGCCCTTTCAAATAATAAACAGATGAAGCACATTGATATCTCATCGCAAAATGAACACAGTACTTACTGTCCTTTAACAACCTCCTGGGTAATTGTTGTTGCCCTGGTTGTAATTGTTCTGCTAATCCGATTGTTTATCGGATTGTATTAGTATCATTTTTTCTTTTTTGATGCACGACGGCGTGGGCACTAATCGTCCCTGATTTATCATTGCCCCGTCGTCGTGTTTTACTTCAAAGCGGCATATTAAGAGCCGGTACCACTCAAAGTGGATCGTGGCAGCCTTTAGCTGTTAATATTTAAGTTTCTTCGGGTTTTGTCGTTTGCCACAAAAAATCATAAGTTCGATTTCCTTTTTTAACGACTATTATTCTACCTGGTTAATGCATTTTCGTATCCATTATGCGTTTAAGTGATTATTGGAATTTAAAAAGCCCGCAAGTCTTGAATAATCTCGACCTGCGGGCATAGTAATTAATGAACTTTTTAAGGAAGGGTTCTTTTATAAATACCTTGTACCAGACAACCGTTCCGTTAAATATTTTAAAGTTCTAGTGCTTAATATCCACCATTACAGATTGATGGGGTGGAACGGTAATGGACTTGCCATATACCTTTAGCTTAACCGCTTTCTCAGCGTGGGAAATGATGTTTACTCTTTTGCTGTTGACCACAACCTCCAGGTCGTTGCCCATAAAGGCAATGCGGAAGGAATATTCCTGCCACTGAGCCGGAATGATGGGGTTCAGAAACAGTTGCCCGTCGTGAACGCGTTTACCGCCAAATCCTTCCACAATGGCCATCCATGTACCGGCCATGCTGGTAATATGCAAGCCCTCGTGTGCCTCGTGGTTGTAATCGTCAATGTCAAGGCGCGAGGTGCGCAGATACATCTCATAGGCTTTCTCATTGTTGCCTATTTTGGCCGCCAGTATGGCATGCACACAGGGCGATAGTGATGATTCATGTACCGTGCGGGGCTCGTAAAATTCAAAGTTACGCTGTATGGTAGCCATATCAAACTCCTCCTCGAATACATAAATGCCCTGCAGCGTGTCGGCCTGCTTAATAAAGCAGCTGCGTAATATACGATCCCACGACCAGTATTGGTTAATAGGGCGCTCCTCCGGCTTAAGATCATCAGCCAGCCTCTGCTCTTTGTCCATGTAAGCATCTTGTTGCATAAACACCTGAAGCTTCTCGTTGTAGGGAAAGTGCATCTTTTCAATTATATCTTTCCAGCGCGGTGTTTCTCCTTCATAGTCAAAGGCGGCTTTACTGATGATGGATTTGTATCTGCCTTCATCCATGGC
This sequence comes from Carboxylicivirga longa, assembly GCF_050589825.1. Taxonomy (NCBI): domain Bacteria; kingdom Pseudomonadati; phylum Bacteroidota; class Bacteroidia; order Marinilabiliales; family Marinilabiliaceae; genus Carboxylicivirga; species Carboxylicivirga longa. The sequence continues at coordinate 68,351 of NZ_JBNGOZ010000021.1, forward strand.
CTTTACTTTTGCCAGGGCTTCAAGCGTGTATTTAAGGCACCATACCGCCATTTTATTGGTGTACCAGTTGTTGTTGATGTTATTTTCGTATTCGTTGGGACCTGTAACGCCCAGCATTACGTATTTTTGGCGCTTTTCCGAATAGCTAACCCGCTGACTCCAGAAACGGGAAATGCCCAGCAATACTTCCAGACCGTACTGTGCCAGGTAAGCTTCATCGTTGGTGTGGCGGATATAATTATAAATGGCAAAGGCAATGGCGCCGTTACGATGCACTTCTTCAAAGGTAATCTCCCATTCGTTATGGCATTCTTCACCGTTCATGGTTACCATGGGGTAGAGGGCAGCTCCATTAGTAAAGCCCAGCTTGGCCGCATTTTCAATGGCACGGGGTAAGTGTTTGTAGCGATATATCAGCAGGTTGCGTGTTACCTCTGCCGGGGCGGTGGCAATAAAGAAAGGAACGCAGTAAGCCTCGGTATCCCAGTAGGTTGAACCCCCGTATTTCTCGCCTGTAAAGCCTTTGGGACCAATATTCAGGCGTTCGTCCTCTCCCGTATAGGTCTGGTTAAGATGGAAAATATTGAAGCGTATGCCCTGTTGTGCCGCCACATCGCCTTTAATGCGAATATCGCTGTGCACCCATTTCTCGGCCCATACTTTAATATGTTCTTCAAGCAATGTGTCGAAACCCTTGCCGAACCCTGCTTCAGTTATTTTTTTACAAGCATCAAGCACGACATCCTTATCGTAGTTCAGTGAGCTGGTAACACCTACAATTTTTTCCAGGGTGAAGCACTGCCCTTGTTTTACAGTGTGTGACACCTTGCTGGCCACATAACCGTCTTGTGCTTCATGACCGGCATTGCATACGATGGCAGCATCATTCAGTGTGGTTCTTATTTTCATGCCACAGGCTACGCGAAAGCCTATCTTCTTGGTTTCAGTCACCAGGTATGCTTCATCGGATAATGCCTCAGTATTTAATATGTTCCAGAACTTCTCATCGTAGTTGGCGTCTTCATTCTTCACGTCGCCATTGAGGTAGGCTGTAAAAGTAATGTTGCCATCGAAGTTAAGTGGGGTCACCGCATAGCGGATGGCACCATTCTCAGTGTCGGCCATGCTGACAAAGCGCTGGGCATGTACGCTAATTTTTTTGCCATCGGGCAGGGTAGCGGTGAAGGAGCGTTGGAGATAGCCCTCTTTCATATTGAGGGTACGTGTAAAATTCTCGGTCTTACAGGTGAATAAATCCAGCTGCTGACCCTCTATCTGCACATCGATGCCAATCCAGTTAGGACTGTTCAATACTTTGGCAAAATACTCGGGATAGCCATTTTTCCACCAGCCCACGCGTGTTTTATCGGGGTAGTAGATGCCGGCTATATAGCTGCCTTGCAATGACGGACCCGAATAGGCCTCCTCAAAATTGGCCCGCTGTCCCATTTTACCATTGCCCAAGCTGAAAATGCTTTCAGAGGATTGATGATTTTCAGGGTTGAAGCCCTCTTCTATGATGCACCACTCATCGTGTTTTAAGTATTCTTTCATTGTAATTGGTTTAAAATTTTAAACACCTGCGATTTGGGGATATGACTTACGGTTATTAGGCCTTTCGTTAAGGCGGTCATATCACGCATTATTCATCACTGCCCAGTGTCATTAGCCTGGTATAGCTCATCTGATGCAGACCATCAATCACCAGGTTGGCTTTACCCAAAATATCGGGCGAGCCAATGCCCACACAGCGCATCTTACCCGCCAAGGCTGCTTCCACACCGGCTTCGGCATCTTCAAAAACAACACATGCTTCTGGCGAAACGCCCAGTTCGGCCGCTCCTTTCAGAAATACTTCGGGGTTGGGCTTTGCCTCACTCACTTTGGTGCCGTCAATAATGGCTTCAAAAAGATCAGTCAGCTCCAGCCGATCAAGTATCGTCATGGCATTTTTACTGGCCGATCCCAAGGCAATGCGAATGCCTTTTTCTTTCAGCTCAAGCAGTAGCTCTTTGGCACCGGGTAGTATTTCATCGGGTTGCATCTGAAGAATGTAGCGGCGATAATTCTCGTTCTTTTTTTCTGCCAGCCGTTCTTTTTCAGCATCGCTGAGGGTGATGCCTCCAATGCCCAGCAAAATGTCCAATGACCTCATACGGCTTACGCCTTTAAGTTGCTCGTTATCTGCTTCAGTGAACTCAAAACCAAGCTCATTGGCCAGGGCACGCCAGGCAATGTAATGATACTTGGCAGTGTCCACAATAACACCGTCTAAATCAAATAAACATGCTTTTATCTTTCCCATCCCTTTGTTTTATTCGTTTGCTTCACTTTCAGCTTTCACAAAAGCTACCATAATGGCTCCCAGCATCATGATGATACCGGCCATGATCAACACGTAGATGCCTTCGCCCTTGAACAGACTTCTTAATATGGGGCCTCCGATAATACCACTGAGTATCTGCGGCACTACCACGGTAAGATTAAACAGTCCCATGTAAATGCCCATGCGTTTGGGTGGCAAGGAGCCGGATAGGATGGCATAGGGCATGGCCAGTATGGCTGCCCAGGCAATGCCAATGCCTACCATCGATACTAACAGCATATACTGACTGCTAAAAAAGTAGGTGGAGACATAGCCGATTCCTCCCAGCAGGAGGGCACCGGCATACACCGTTTTGCGACTGCTGCGCTTGATACACCAGGGCATCAGGGTTGAGAAGAGGGCTGCCACGGCGCTATACACCGCAAAGCAGATACCCACCCAGTTACCGGCCTCGTTGAAGGCTTTCAGAATGGTTTCATTGGTTTCTGTTTCCGCATTAAAATCGATGGGCACTCCAAAGTGGTGCTGCGAAATGGCCGTAGTGGCATATACCCACAATAAAAAGAGGGGAAACCAGGAAAACAACTGAACGATGGATAGTTGGCGCATCGTTTTAGGCATGTTGAACAAGAGTTTCCAGAAACTGTCCTTCTGCTCCTTATCTTCCTCGGTAATGTTCTTGTAGGCTTCAAATTCAGCCGGTGGATACTCTTTGGTTTTAAAAACAGTGACCAGCACGCTGACCAATAATAAAGAACCGCCAATGTAAAACGACCAGATGACTGAAGGAGCTACCTTACCTGCCTCGGGTTCGTTGGCAATGCCGGCAGCGGTTAAGATAAAAGGCAGGGCCGAGCCAATAACAGCACCTGTGTTAATTAAAAAGCTCTGTACCGAATAGCCAATGTTACGTTGTTCTTCCGGTGTCATATCGGCCACCAAAGCTCTGAAGGGCTGAAAAGTAACATTAAACGAGCCATCCATAAGGGCCAGCATGGCCACACCAAAAAACAGAACACCGGCACCACCAGCTTTCATTATCAGCGGGGCATTGGGCATGAAAAACATGGCAATCATGGATACAATGGCACCCCCTAATATATAGGGCGAACGCCGGCCAATGCGTGTCCAGGTGTTGTCGCTGGCTGCTCCCACAACCGGCTGAACGATGAGCCCCATTATAGGGGCTACCAACCAGAAAAAGGACAGGTTATGCGGATCGGCACCAAGACTGGTTAAGATGCGGCTGGCGTTGGCATTTTGCAAGGCAAAGCCAAACTGTACACCCAAAAAGCCAAAGCTTAAGTTCCATATTTGCCAAAATGATAACTTTGGTAATTGCTTCATAATTACTTTTGTTTATGCATGAACATAACTTGTGGAACACATTACAGGCATTGCATATTTAATGCGTAAATGTGCCGCAGGCATGTTCTTATTAAAATAGGGGTACAATAAACACCTTTTACTTATAAAGTGCTTATAAGCATCGTAAAAAAGGTATCAGCAGGTAAGCAAGTTCTCTAATTTTTCCACAACAAACTTAAGATAAAATTAGCAATACTACTGCTTTTGTTTGTTGTGGTGTTTTTGCCTATGTGTCTCTTTATCAGCTAAAGTATATATTGCAAACGATTGCGAAAGACCCTAAAAAAGATGCTTTTTTGTTATGAATGATGGTCAGAGGTTTTATGCAAACGTTTTCGGTGGTGCTTATGTCGTTGAACGCAACGGTTGGTGTATGCAGCGTGGCTTGTGTTGCGCTTGTGGCAAGCGATGCATTATGACGGTTTATAGGGTGCCGAATTTATTCTGGTTTCATCTCTGTTTTTTCAAACCCAACAATTGACTTTTCTGTTGTATTAAACTGAATATTTTCGTCAATTATGAGGTCGAATTTAATGTCATAATACCTTTGGTCAATAAAAACACTTTGTTTAGGATCATCAATTGAATAGCTTTCTCCCCTCATTTTAATTGGATAATAATTCTCTTTATCAATGTAATAAAGCGTTTTTGAAATATTCCCTTTTTTATCTTCAAGTCTAATCCTAAAGCCAGGCATTGATATTTTATCCTCTAAGATCACTTGTATTTGGAAACAATTTTTATCATCAACAATTGTATCATTCAACCTGTCAATTGAGTATGACTCCATGTTGTTAAGTATGTATTTCAATTCATATTGCATTCCATAGAGTGTATTATGACCCCAAAAAGGTTTCTTCTTAAAATCTGGATATTTGACCAAATCATAAATCCTTGCGACACTGTCTCTATTGTTTTTACGTATTAATCTATCACCATCATAGATATCTTCATAAATCACATTTTCTTTGTTGTTAACATACATGTACCAATGTCCTTTAACACCGACGATAGAATCAGAAGTTAGTCTTCTAAAATACATCTCCCGATATCGTTGTATGGTATCATTTGCGCTTCGTGGGTTTGTCCTCGACATATCTTGCTTATAATAAATCGACTCAATAGCATCTATTGTGTTAATTGTCTGACTTAAAATGTCAATAGCCGTTTCACGCTTATTACAAGAGACAGAAACAATCAGTATGATTACGATTAAAAATATCCTATTCATTTCATTATTTTTTGATTGTTCTTAGGATTGTGTTGTACCCATGTGGATAGCGGTTAGTGTATGGTGTCGTAAGGGATGCGGACTTTAAACCTATCAATTTACCAGCTTTAATTTTTCATTTTAAATTTGGGCTCAATAAAATTATTGTCAATTGCCCATTTTTCTAATTTATTTATTCTATCCTTTACTTTGTCAGATAGGTCATTAAAGTCCTCAACTCTGTAAATAATTAATTGTTGTCTTTTGTAGTCTTCAATACCTTGCCTTTCAATATCCATTTTATCCATTTCAACAATCTGATTTTCCACATCCTCTTCCGTTATATCAGGATGACTATTTACCCACTCTAGAAAATTGATAGTTTCTTGGTCTTTGTTTGATATCTCCTGTAGTAGTTGAAAATATTCAGTTGGTAAATACTTTGTTAAATTTTCAATTTCATGTTCACGGAGATGACTAAAACTCGGTATATCTATTCCAAATTTGCGACTGTAATCGAATTGAATCAATCCTGCGGGGTATTTTAATAGATGAAGAGTCATTACAATGATTACAATTTCCTCTAATGTATTTATCCATTTTTCAATGTAATCCTTTTCAAATGTTTGATAATTTGATTTTAATTTACCAAGCTTATTTGAGAATACATGTCCTTTGGTATGAACATAATTGTGGAGAAATCCGAGTTTTAAAAGTCTCCCCTTTATATCAATCTGCTCTTGAAACTTTTTAATATTCTCATGTTGTAAAAGGATTTTCCAAACATCCTGTATTTTTGGCGTATCAGCTTCCTTAGAATCAGCAGAACTTAACCACTTTTTAACAGCATTATGACCATCATCATTTATATTATAATATACAGATAAAAGTCCTAATTCGAGCGTACTACGCAAAGAAGTCATTGCTTGTTTATATAGACCGAAGCAAATTAGATTAAATGATATTTGAATTTCTTCCCAAGATTCATTGTATGGAAAACTATGTCCTGACCAAAAACTTTGCATGGTCGTCGGAATTATATTATGCAAAGAATGATAAATCCATGAAAGTTTCTCTATCTTTAATTTCAAGTCTGGATTTTCAATTAGAAACTCTTCTGTCTTTTTGAAGACTTCGATGCTTCTTTCAGGTGTATAGATTAATGGTGGTATCATCTTATTATCTAGGCTAACGTAAAAATAAATACCAGTCTTTCAGTGTTTTACATTTTTATACTTTACTTCAAATTTCATCCGCTTTGATGTCCCCTTTTTTACGTTAGCTTAAGAAATCCATAAGCCTAAAAAAGTTTTGATTACCTTGATTTTTAATCAATACTATGGGTTTATAGGGGGCATTGCGCATTGTTAGCGCAAGTTATTTTATAATCTTATTGATAAATCAAGATGTCCTCCAAGCCCTAACTGAACGATTTTTTGCAACGTCGAGAGTCGAACTTCTTTTACGTTATTTTCAATTTTTGAAATATAAGATTTTGTTGTTCCTACTTTTTTAGCTAATTCAGCTTGGGTCATACCTTTTTTAAGACGAGCTTCATGTAAAAGTGTACCTAATTTAAAGTTTTCGTAGCCACTCTCTAGCTCTTCTCTTTTTTTTGTCCCTTTTTCACCGTAATGTCTGTCCTTAAATTCATCCAGGGTCATTTTGTTACTACTTTTCATTTCTATACTCCTCCATTATTTTTAATGCTCTCTCAATTTCTTTTTTAGGTGTCTTTTGCGTTTTCTTTTGAAATCCATTTGCTAGAATTATAAGTTTTCCTTTATCGAAAAAACAAAATATCCTAAAAATATCTTTGCTTAACTTTATTCTTATTTCATACAGTCCTTCTGTTGATTCAATATGTTTTAAAAAACTTTCTGGTATTCTTTCAAGTTCCTCAATCAACTGTATAGTCCAGATAATTTTCGCTTTAATTTTGTCTGACTGTTTAATAAAAAACTTCTCAAAGTAGTTTTTATAGAAAATAGCTGTCCTAAATTTCTTTTTAAACTCCATGAAGCAAAGATATAAAATGTTTCACTATAGTGAAACTATATTTTAATATGCGCCTAACGGCCAATATAATCTGCAGTACTTAAATATCCTTCCCCAGCTGCGATGAGCTGCGTTCTACTAATTCAGGCGTAAAAATCTTTGTTTCGTACTCATCGTTCTGGCTGGTATTCTCAATATGGCCAATTAACAGTTGCATGGCAGCCTGTCCTATATCATAGCCTTTCTGCTCCACGGTAGTGAGTGGTGGATAGGCGATATTGGCATTGGGACCATCGCCAAAGCCTGCTACAGCAATATCTTTGGGTATGTTATAGCCGTTGCGCTGTAATACCTGCATGGCGGCGATGGCAGTACTGTCATTCACAGCAAAGATGCCATCTATTTCGGGCGCCAGGCGCAGAATATCATCGGCATTGGCAAATACAGTTTCGCGCGTATCACATTTAATAATCAGGCGCTCATCGCAAGGAATGTTGTGCTCCTGTAAGGCGCTGCAAAATCCTTCTTTGCGGTTTTTGCCAATGAGCAGATGCTGCGGTGCGGCCAGGTGCATAATTTTTCTACAGCCTTTTTCAATAAGGTGATGAGTGGCAATGCGGGCACCCTCAAAATCATCGGCAATCACGCGGTCGGTGTCTATCTGTTCGCAGATGCGGTCGAAAAAAACCACGGGTACACCGTTTTCCTTCAGGTTTTGAAAATGGGTAAAAGCATGTGTATTCTTGCTCATCGATACCAGAATACCATCCACCCGATTGTCAACAAGTGCCTGCAAGTCAATAACCTCACGCTGGTAGTTTTCATTGGTCTGGCAAATGATGGCGTTGTACCCCCTCCCATAGGCCACGTCTTCAATGCCACTGATGACCGATGAGAAGAAATGATGAACGATCTCGGGTATTACAATGCCAATGGTGTTGGTTTTGCTGCTTCGTAAACTCAAGGCTAAAGCATTGGGTCGATAATTCACCTTTTCAGCAAATGTTTGCACTAACTGCTTAGTCCGTGCGCTGATATCAGGATGGTCCTTCAATGCGCGCGACACCGTGGATGGTGATATGCCAAGTATCCGTGCGATATCTTTAATGGTGATGGGCTGTGATTTCATAATCGTTAAACAATGGTTGTTTTAGCTGATAAAGATTAAAAATAGTAAAATCTGCCTAAATAGCATTATATTTTATTTTTTGTGAAAAACAGGCGTTATGAAAAACATGTTTTACAGCATGCAATATCTCCGCAAACGACACCGCAAACGACACCGCAAACGATTGCAGTAAAAATCCTGCAAACAAATGTACTTGAGTGTTAATAAGTGTTTATAAATCTCCTTTAAATGAGTATGTTTGTAGTGTTCATTAGGGATCGATAAAGCATCGTTTTTAAAGGTAATGACAGGTACAATTTCTCTTTTCCACAGAATGAAAATCCTTTAAAGCGGATAACAAATGTTTAATGACAAGAATAATGGATACTTTATAAAAGTGTCTGGTATTGCTTGGTATGATAAATTAAAATTGTTTATCAACACATGAAAGTTTATTAAATGAGCTTCATGTAGCGATTAAGAATGAATTTAATCACATGAAAATCTAGTTTTTATGAAAAGACAGTCAAGTTTTTTTAAGTTGCTGTTTATGCTCGTTGCCTTATTTAGCTTTAATGCACTTTATGCGCAAGAGATGACAGTTTCAGGTACGGTGACCGATGCCGCCGATGGCATGCCATTGCCCGGTGTAACAGTCGCGGTGAAAGGAACCACTACGGGGACTGTAACCATGCCTGATGGAAAATTTACGCTAACGCTTGAAAACGGGCAAACCCTGGTTTTCTCGTTTATCGGCTATAAATCACAGGAGCTTGTTGCTACCAGTTCAACAATCAATATTGCATTGGAGGAAGATGTGATAGGCATGGAAGAGGTGGTAGTGATAGGGTACGGCAGCGTTAAGAAAGAAGATGCTACAGGTTCCATATCGGCCATTAGTACCAAAGACTTTAATCCCGGCGCCATTGCCTCACCACAAGATTTGATGGTGGGTAAGGCGGCCGGTATTCAAATAACCAGTACAGGCGGAGCGCCGGGTGCCGGTTCAACCATTCGTATTCGCGGCGGATCCTCGCTAAATGCTTCTAATGATCCGTTGATTGTGATTGATGGTGTGCCCATCGATACCGAAGGAGTGGATGGTATGCAAAATCCGCTTAACGTGGTGAACCCTAATGATATTGAGTCTTTCTCAGTGCTGAAGGATGCTTCGGCCACTGCCATTTATGGTTCTCGTGCCTCTAATGGTGTAATTATTATCACTACAAAAAAAGGCCAGAAAGGTAGTAGGATGAAGGTGAATTACTCGGGTAATTTTTCGGTAAGCGCTGCGGCTGACTTACTTGATGTAATGGATGGTAATCAGTATCGTCAGTTCATTTTGGAAACTTATGGCGAGGGTTCTAAGGCCGTTAATCGTGTGAACCAATATCCTGAGCAAAATACCGACTGGCAGGATGAGATTTATCGAGTGGCCATGGGTACTGACCATAATGTAAGTCTTTCGGGAGCCTATAAGAATTTGCCCTATCGCCTGTCGGTGGGTTATACCGATCAGCAAGGTATTATTGAAACATCAAGCATGAATCGTACAACGGTTGGTTTGAATTTGAATCCTACGCTGTTCGATAATCACCTGAAAGTGGGGGTTAACGCAAAGTATATGTTTGTGAATAACACTTTCTCAAATGACGATGCCATTGGTACGGCTGTAAGTTTTGATCCAACCAAGCCCGTGTACGATCAAAATTCGCCCTACGGTGGTTACTACACTTGGGTGGATGATAGCGAGCCTAAGCCCAAGCCCATTCCTATTGCTACCATGAACCCCGTAGCACAATTAAACTTGCGTGATAACCAGAGTGATGTGCATCGTTACATCATAAATGCCAAGTTTGATTACTCCTTACATTTTTTTCCGGCTATTACAGCTACTTTAAACCTGGGTTACGACGGGTCTAAATCAGAGGGGCGAACCATTACGCAGCCAACGGCCGCTTGGTCGTCACCCAACGATCCTAACCGTGCCGGGGAGTACTCGCCCTATAACCAGGATAAGGAAAATAAAACATTGGATTTCTACTTGAACTACAACGGTGATTTTGGTGATCATAACTTAAAGGTGATGGCTGGGTATGCTTACCAGGACTTTTATCGCGAAGGCGATAACGTTACTTACAACTTTGATAGGACCAATGAAGTAACTCCTTTCAAACCCTACAAGGCACAGAATAACTTGCAGTCTTTCTTTGGTAGAGCCGAGTATAACTATGATGGCCGTTACTTGCTTAATTTCACGATGCGTGCCGATGGAACCTCGCGCTTCTCAGAAGATAATCGCTGGGGTATCTTTCCGGCTGTGGGTTTGGCATGGCGTCTTATCAACGAGGATTTTCTGAAGGACTCCAGGGTAGTGTCTGATCTTAAGTTGCGTCTGGGCTGGGGTATTACCGGTCAGCAGGGTGTAACTGCCGACCTGCCTTATCAGGGACCTTATGTTAGTTCCAATAATACAGCCATGTATCCATGGGATGGCGGTTATGTGAATACACTGCGCCCCGATGGTTATGATGAAAACATTAAGTGGGAAGAAACAACCACCTATAATGTGGGTGTTGATTATGCCTTCTTAAAAAATAAGTTCTCCGGTTCGGCGGAATTCTATTACCGCGAAACCAAAGACCTGTTGAATATGGTGCCCATTGCTGCCGGTGCCAACCTCATTAACGAGTTGGTAACCAATGTAGGAAGTCTGGAGAACATCGGTGTTGAGGTGGGGTTAACCTATCGCCCTATTGTAAAGAGCGATTTCTATTGGGAGGTTGGCGCCAACTTCACCTACAACCAGAATGAGATTACTAAACTAACTACAAGCGATGATCCAACTTTCCTGGGTAATCAGGTGGGTGGTATTGCCGGTGGTACCGGTTCTAACATTCAGATTAACTCGGTGGGCTATCCGGCCAATTCATTCTTTGTGTATCAACAGGTGTACGATGAGGCAGGTAATCCACTGGAAGGCGTTTACGTGGATCAGAATGAAGACGGTTTGATTAACGATTTTGATAAAATAAGAGTAGGACAGGCTGCTCCAACTACCCTGGTGGGTATCAATACACGCCTTGAATACAAAGACTGGGATTTCTCTTTGTCGGGACGCATGCAGTTTGGTGCTTCGGTTTATAACAACAATGCTTCAACCATGGGCGTGAAGCAGGATACTTACAACAGTGGTGGTAATTACCTGAGTAACCGTTTGCCAATGGCTGCGCAAGGCTTTAATAATTATCAGTACTGGTCGTCGCATTACATCGAGGATGCCTCTTTCTTCCGGATGGATAACATCTCGCTTGGTTATAGTTTTAATAATATCAGTAAAAACAACATGCGCCTGAGGGTGTCGGTTACCGGGCAGAATTTGTTTGTTATTTCGGACTACAACGGAGTTGATCCTGAAGTGTCAAGCGGAATTGATAATAATTTCTATCCGCGAGCCAGAACATTTATGTTAGGTGTTAATCTTGGTTTTTAATGAGTAAACCGGTTTTTGAAAAACAATTAATAGACAGATGAAGATGAGATTATTAAAATATATAAGCAAAAACGTGGCAATCGCCGTGGTGAGTACGCTGATGCTCAGCTCATGTCTGAACGAGCTGGATCAGTTGCCCATTGATCCCACCAAAACCACAGGCGACCAAGTGTATCAGACCGAGGAAGGTTATGAACGTGTGGTGGCAAAAGTATATGCTGCTTTGGCTCTTACGGGGCAGGAAGGACCGGCCGGTAACGGCGATGTTGGTGGTATTGACGAAGGATCGTCATCCTTTATTCGTAACTTGTGGAATGCGCAGGTATTAACTACTGATGAGGCAATATGTGCCTGGGGCGATTTTGGTATTTCACAATTAAACCAACTGCAATATTCAGCGGCCAACCCCTTTATTGAAGGTTTGTACTATCGTATTTATCATCAGGTGTCAATGGCCAATGAGTTTCTACGTCAGTCAACCGACGATAAGTTGGCGGCCCGTGGTCAGGAGGATATTAAAGAGAACATTCATGCCATGCGTGCCGAGGTCCGTTTCCTCAGGGCTTATGCCTATGCGGTAGCCATCGATGTATTTGGCAGCGTTCCTTTCGTTACTGAAGCAGATGGTATTGGAACTTACTTACCCGAGCAAATTTCGCGTAAGGATTTGTTTGACTGGGTAATCGACGAGCTGGATGCCATCGAAAGTGATATTACACCCATTGCAACAGCTGATTATGGCCGTGTTGACGCCGGTGCCGTAGCCTTTTTAAAAGCTCGTTTGTATTTGAATGCCCAGGTTTATACGGGTACGCCTCAATGGGATGCGGTGATTACAGAGACTAAGAAGCTAATTGATGCCTATGATATTTATGAAGATAATTATCAGCACCTCTTCTATGCCGATAATAACAATTCTTCTATCGCTTCGGGTTTTATTTTTGCTGTCCCTTACGATGGTGATAAAATGCAGACTTATGGTGGTACTTCTTTCCTATGCTTCAGTTCAACCGGTGGTGGTATCTCACCTGATGCCATTGGCCTCAGTGGCGGATGGGGAGGTAACCGGGCACGTCCGCAGTTAATCGATTTGTTTCAGGCGGGAGATAGGCGCGGCTATGTGGATGGTTTAGATGGTACCTTTTTTGATTCGGGTGCTAAGGAAATTGAAAACCCTGCTTTGTATTCTGATGGTTTTGGTGTAATGAAATACCGTAACATCAATAGTGATGGATCAGCACCGTCTAACAAGGACTTTGTTACCACTGACTTTCCGCTGTTTCGACTTGCTGATGCTTACCTAATGTATGCTGAAGCAGTGGTAAAAGAAGGACAGGGCGGTGATAAAGCAACGGCGGTGAGCCTGATTAATAAGTTGCGAATGCGTGCCTTTGGCAATGCTTCGGGCAATATCACGCAAAGTAACCTTACTGCCGATTTTATTCTCGATGAGCGTGGCCGCGAATTGTATTGGGAGTGTACCCGTCGTTCCGATCTGATACGTTATAATAAATACACTTCCAACGCATATTTGTGGGCCTGGAAGGGCGGTGTGCCATCAGGTGCAGCGGTAAGTGCTACCAAACGCTTATTTGCTATTCCGGCCAAAGATATTGGTGCTAACTCTAATTTAGTTCAAAACCCTGGTTATTAATATTGTAGTTATGAGATATTTGAAATTCATATACCTGTTCATGTTTTCTATGGTGTTGCTCAATAGCTGCACCGAGGATGTTGAAACACCGGTTTTAGCGCCCCTTGAAGCGCCTGTTTTGGTATCACCCGATGGTGCCTTGGAGTATGTTTTAACCGAAGAGAATGCTGAGAATCCTTTCGAAACATTTATATACAGTGGCGCTAAGTTTAATATGCCCATTGTTTCAAATTATACCATTGAGGTTGCTGATCTTGACGATACTGAGTTTGTGAATAAAGTAGATATGCAGGAGTCAACAACCCTATTGTTTCAAAGTATCGATGTGAAATCTTTTAACCTGTTGTTTGGCCTTACCGGCCTTGATAAAGCACCGGGCGAAAGAGCTACTGTAAACGTTCGCGTAAGAGCTGATAACAATAACGAGGATGTGGCCGTGATGTACAGTAATGTAATACAGTTAAATGTAACTCCTTACGATGCTGTTGTGCCTCCGATTTATGTGGTAGGCGATGCCACGGCTGCCGGATGGTCGCCTGCTGATGCTTTACCGTTGGAGTCAGTATCGGCCGATGAGTATAAGGGAACCATCACCCTTGCTGCCGAGCCTTCTTCTTTCCGTTTTTTAGGACAGAACACCGACTGGGGGCCTGTACAATGGTTTTATGATAATATGACTCTTGTGGAGTCAGTACCTGCCGACTTGGTAGGCCCTGCACCGGTTAACGAGTATGGCGAAATTAATTTCATCGCCAAAGAGGCCGGAGATTACGAGATTTTATTTAATAAAAAGAATGGTACTATCAAGTTAACAAAGCAGTAGAAGATAATCAGTCGATTGATAATGCTAATCTGTTTTACTTGATAATTAAAGCATATTTTTATGAAGAAGTTAAATATTATATATACGTTAATGGCTCTGATGGTGGCGTTTACCGCATGTAATGATGAAGACGGTATTACGCGCATACCCATGGAGCCGGGGCCTGCCTCAATATTAAGTCCCAATGGTTCTACCACCTATAGTTTGATTGAGGAGAATGATGAGGGTGCCTTTGAAACATTTATTTGGGAAGCAGCCTATTTTGGCACCTCTGAGGATATTAGCTATGATGTGCAGGTGGATCTGGCTTCAGGTGACTTTACCTCGCCTGCAGGCCTTGGCACTACCGATAAAACCTACATGACCATAACAACCGCTGCCATGAATCAGGTCATTCGCGATTTGGGAGTGATGGCTGAAGAAGAAGTGGGTTTACAGGTGCGTGTTGTGGCTACAGCCGGAAGCGATGAGAAAATTTCCATTCCTGTATCTATGTTGGTGAAAAGGTATATCTACGAGGATGAGAAGCCGGTGTGGAAGGTACAGGGTTCTGCCCTGACCGAAGCTGTCGCACTGAAGTATGATAGTGATGCCAAACTTTGGAAGAGCGATGGAGCTATTACCATGATGGAGGGTGCCTTCAATTTTCTGAATGATAATGTATATCAGCAGGAGCTGGGGAGCACAAGCGACCTGGTGTATGCACCGCAGATGGAAGGTAATCTTACCGATGAGGAAGGTAAACACATACCCGTGAAAGCCTACGATTACTTCGTAAGCCTGGATGCAGAAAACATGACTTTTACCGTGGAAGAGGATAATTTCTATTCTTTGGTGGGTTCTGCCGTTGTGAATGAAGCAACTCGCTTTAGCCAGGAAGGATCAGATATGACTATGAAAACCCGACTGTCAGCCGGTACCTTCCAGGTGAAGTACAACGCATCAACACCTGTGGTTTATGGTGCCACAAGCAACAGCGACTATACACTTATTGAAGGTGGTGTAGCCATTGAAATCGCCAGCGATGGTGATTACAGCCTCACGATTGATGAAAACATGGTGCTGACCGTGGAAGAGTCGGCCTATCCGGCTGAGCTATACATGACCGGTGGTGCCCTCAACGGTGCAGGCGATGCCAGTGGCTGGAACTGGGACACTAACTATGCACAGTTTGTACCTGTACATTCTCACCCAGAGCTTTTCTGGGCCATTGTATGGCTTGACCCAAGTGGTAATTCAGGCTTTAAAATTGCACCACAACGTGCCTGGGGTGGCGACTTTGGTATCGACGGCGACCCAGTGGATGGCGTATGGGCCAAAGGTGGCGGTAATATCCAGGTGCCGGAGGCTAACTACTACATTGTGGTGGTGGATCTGTTGAACGAGACCGTGGAAGCCAATCCTGCCAATGTGTATGGTATGGGTACTGTATTTGGTGGATGGGATGCTTCCAACCCGGCTAATTTGTTTACCATCGACAAGGAAAACAAAGTGATCAAGTATGATGGCGAAGTAGCCGAAGGTGAATTGCGTATGCACGTAGGCGCCAAAACCCTGGCTTGCGACTGGTGGCAGGCCGAGTTTATCATTCTCAACGATATGATTGAGTACCGGGGTACCGGTGGAGATCAAGAGAGAGTGCCAATGAGTGCAGGGAATGCGGTAATTACCCTTGATTTTATGAATGGCACAGGCTCCATCACGCAGTAATCTATTTATCCAATTAATACTTTAAAAGCCGCCCTTTGTGGCGGCTTTTTTTAACCATTACGATGCCATGATAAAACAATACATTACAGAAATTAGGAAAGGGACTTATGTGGTGGTGGCACTTCTGTTGTTGGCAGTCGGTGCCAAGGCTCAGGTGGTAATATCCGATCCTGCGCTGCCTACCGAATCCGATAAGGTAACCATTACCTTCTATGCCGACCGTGGAACAGGCGGTTTGGCCGGCTTTACCGGTGATGTGTATGCGCATACCGGTGTGATAACTGACAAAAGCAGTGGGTCGAGCGATTGGCAATATGCGCCTACCTGGGGCGATAATAGTGCTAAATACAAGATGACCCGAACAGCCACTGATGTTTATACCCTCGAAATTACACCTGACGTACGGCAGTATTACGGCGTTGCGGATGGCGAAGTGATCCAGCAGATGGCCTTTGTTTTTCGCAGTGCTGACACCAGTCTGGAGGGGAAGGATACCGGCGGTAAGGATATTTTTGTAGATGTATCTGATGCTGTGCTCTCAGTGGCCATATCAAGCCCGGTCAATAACCGTATTTATGAGGCTGGCGCAAGTGTTGATATCCGTGTTGATGCCTTGCTCAACGATCAAATAGAGCTTTGGGTAAATGATGAAGTGGTAGCGCAGTCCGATGCTTCATCGCTTACCCATACACTGAGCAATGTTACGGCGGGCACCTATAATTTACTTGCCGTGGCATCGCGCGGAGCCGAAAGTGTAGAGGCGCTGAGTAAGTTTTTTGTGCGGGGTGATGTGGTGAATGAACCCATGCCGGCAGGATTGCGCAGGGGAGTGAATGTGCTGAGTGCCACAAGTGCTACCGTTGTGCTTTTCGCGCCCAATAAAGAATACGTGTACCTGGTGGGCGATTTTAATAACTGGGAGCCCTCTGCTGCCGCCATGATGAAAAAAGACGGAGATTATTTCTGGCTCACCCTTGATGGACTTGATAACAAAGATGAATATGCCTATCAGTTTTGGGTGGACGGGCAGATTAAAATTGCCGATCCTTATGCCAACAAGATATTGGATCCTTGGAACGACCGTTATATACCCGAACGCATCTATCCTAATTTAAAACCTTATCCGCAGGGACAGGACGAGATTGTGAGTGTTTTTACCACCGCCGATCAGACCTTCAGCTGGGAGGTGAATAATTTTGTGGCGCCATCGCCCGAAAAATTGGTCGTTTATGAACTGCTGATACGCGACTTCACCGATGCGCAGGATATTAAAACTGTTACCGACACTTTGGCCTACCTCAAGCGATTGGGTGTGAATGCCATCGAACTGATGCCTTTTAACGAGTTTGAAGGAAATGACAGCTGGGGCTATAATCCGTCGTTCTATTTTGCCACCGATAAGGCCTATGGCACTACTGAGGATTATAAAATCTTCATAGATGAATGCCATAAGGCAGGTATCGCTGTTATCATGGACATGGTGCTGAATCACTCCTATGGTCAGTCGCCTTTCGCACGTATGTACCTGGGTAACGATGGTCAGCCCTTGAATAATCCCTGGTACAATGCCAAGTCTAACATCGATAATCCGGGCTTAAGCTGGGGCTATGACTTCAACCACGAGAGTGAACATACGCAGGCCTTGGTAGATAGTATTTGTTCCTTCTGGATGCGTGAGTTCAAGGTGGATGGTTTTCGTTTTGATTTCACCAAGGGATTCTCCAATACCGAGTACCCCATGGATGGCGATGAGTGGGCCAACGGACCTGATGCTGATCGTATTCGGCTGCTAAAGCGCATGGCCGATGAGATTTGGCAACGTAAATCCGATGCCCTTGTTATCTTTGAACATCTGGCTGCCAATGCTGAGGAGAAAGAACTAGCCGATCACGGTATCCTGCTGTGGGGTAATGCTAATCATAATTATAATGAGGCTACCATGGGCTATACCGAAAATGCTAAATCCGACTTGTCGTGGACCAATTACCAACGACGACAATGGAGTAAGCCGGTGCTCGTTAATTATATGGAGAGTCATGATGAGGAGCGCATCATGTATAAAAATCAACTTTTTGGTAATGTAGTGGGTGATCACAATGTGAAAGAAACAGCAACCGCGCTGCAACGTACCGAAGGAGCTGCCGTCTTGCTGATGGCCACGCCCGGGCCGGTAATGATATGGCAGTTTGGTGAGCTGGGGTTTGATTTAAGCATCAACCGCTGCACGGATGGTACAGTGAGTAATGACTGCCGCCTTGCACCCAAGCCACCCAAGTGGGATTATCAGGGCGACCCGGATCGTACACGATTGTTTGAGGTCTACAGGCGTATGATTGAGATAAAGAAGAATGAGCCCGTGTTTGCCACTGATGATTTTACCATGGATGTGCGTGGTGCTGTAAAGCGTATCAGCTTGAATATGGAGGGCAGCGATGTGCGTATTGTGGCTAATTTTGGTATGGAGCCTACTCTTGTTACACCTGACTTTAGCACTGCCGGTAAATGGTATGATATTTTGGGGAAAGACAGTCTTGTGGTGAGTGATCCGGCCATGGAGGTGCGTTTGTTACCGGGTGATTATATGCTATACAGTCAGAAGAAACTCAGCGGTTTTGAGCAATCAACGTCATCGGGTGGGGAGCTAGTACAAAAAGCAGTGATGGTGGCACCCAATCCATTTACCGACGAGGTAAGTATCAGCCATGTAGGCGAGGGAGCAAGCTTTGCTTTGTATAGCCTTTCGGGCGCTTTGATTGATAGGGGTACATTAGCGGCAGGCAACAGTACCCACAACTGGTCGCAGTTGCCACAGGGCAATTACCTGTTACGCATACAGCACCGTAATGGTTTAGAAGTAATGAAACTAATAAAGCGTTGATTCAATGCTTGATGTTAGACGATCTCAACTTTTCCAAAGTTTTAAACTTTGGAAAAGTTATTTTTAATAGGCGTTGCCGTAGAAATGGCTGCTACTTATTTGTATAAGGGCTAAGCTCTACTTTGCTTACTTTTAAAAAGCACGTCCATCGATGAAATTCTGTTGACTGGTAGTGGTTTAAAAGCTTAGTATTTAAGTTTCCACAATGGGCGTATTCGGTTTGTGTTTTGTCAATTAAAATATAATCGTTTTATTTGTCCTACAAATAGAACGATCCGTATTTTGCGATGCAAACAGAATTTACAACACTTACACTGGCCGACCAGGTTGAAGCGAAAATTATCAGCTATATTGAGGACAGAGGCTTGAAGCCTGGCGATACTCTGCCTACTGAATTTGAATTGGTTAATACCTTTGGGGTTAGTCGAAATGTAGTTCGTGAGGCTATGAGTCGTCTTAGAATGCTGGGTTTAATACAAACCCGACCCAAACGCGGTATTATTATAACCGAACCCCCTCTATTGAACGGTTTGAAGAAGGTTTTTAATCCTAATTTATTCAAACTACAAACCATAAAGGAAATGATGGGATTGCGCATAGCTCTTGAGGTTGGCATCTCTGATTTTATCTTTAATAATCGAACAGAAAAGCTAATTGAAGAGCTCGAACAGATTGTAGCACAGCAGAAAAATATTAGCATTGATATGCTAAGTGTTGAAGACGAAATGCGTTTTCACACAAAAATCTACGAAATGGCCGGCAATCAATTCATCATCCAGTTGAATGAAATCATACAACCCATTTTTGTTTTTGCAAGGCAAAATTATCAAAGCAACTTTGCGCCTGTCAACAATCAGCTAAGGGACAGTAACGAAATCATTACGCATGAAGATCTACTTTGTTTGATAAGGGAAAATAGAAAAAACGACTATCGTGAAGCCATTAGAACTCACCTAATACCTTATTGGGAATTTATAAGTAATAAGACGGTTTAAATATCTTATTTACCATTAGTGTCTTACTTATTATGACTATAGGATTGTCAGGTGCAGGATTTACGAAAAAGTCTTTGATGTATTGAATGTTAATAACATATAATTATGAAAGGCTATAGTTTAATAATGCGTTGTAAAACCGATTAGTTGTTGATAACATAGGTCTATTTTCAAAAACCTTTCCTT
>NZ_JBNGOZ010000022.1:0-65016 GCF_050589825.1 Carboxylicivirga longa
AGGAAAGGTTTTTGAAAATAGACCTATGTTATCAACAACTAATCGGTTTTACAACGCATTATTAAACTATAGCCTTTTTGAATTATAAGGCCATAGCTACCTGCGACTTCTTTCTAAGGAATATCGATAAGGTAGAAGGGTTAAATGAAGATGCTAAAAAGCAGTATATAGGAGAAGTGCGTTTCTTAAGGGCCTTGTTTTATTCGCGTCTGGTAAAAGTATATGGCGGAGTGATCATAACCCGGGAAATAGATGTCAATAATATGAACTTACCGAAAAGCACACGTGAAGAAGTTGTGGAGGAGGTGCTGAAAGATCTGGATTATGCAGCTGCCAATCTCCCAAATACTGCATATTCAGGACGAGCTGTTAGAGGTTCTGCTCTGGCACTTAAGGCTCGTGTTCTAATAACGGAGAGTCGATGGGCAGAGGCAGCTAAGGCAGCTAAGCAGGTTATTGATGAGAAGAAATTTACTTTATGTGACGATTATGCGGGTATGTTTAACGGGCAAAGTCAGGATAATAATCCTGAAATAATGTTTTCCTCGGTTTACCTGGCCCCCGATAAGGTGAGTCATTTAGATATTATGTATGGAAGCTGGCGCTCATGTTCGCCTTTGAAAGGTTTAGTGGATGCCTACGAGTGTATTGATGGAAAATCTATTGATGAATCTGATTTGTTCGATCCGCAAAATCCATATAAAAATAGAGATCCGCGTCTTGATTTATCTATTTATCTCCCTGGTGAACCATGGGAATACGGGAATGGTGTTGTTGACGAAACGTTTCTGTCAACAGGCTTTGCCTGGGAAAAATATATTGATCGCACACAAGCTCCGGTTACCAGTACCATCAAAAGTGCACAGGATGTGATTATTTTACGATATGCGGATGTGTTGCTCATGTACGCGGAAGCCCAAAATGAAGCGGAAGGTCCGGATCAATCTGTTTATGATGCATTAAATGCTGTACGGGCGAGGGTAGGTGTTAACATGCCACCCGTTTTGGGACTGACTAAAGAGGAATTAAGAGAGCGAATTCGTAATGAGAGAAGAGTAGAATTACCGATGGAAGGGATTCGTTACTTTGATCTGAAACGATGGGGTATTGCGCATATTGTCATCCCACAAGTTGAAGATCCTGGAGCAAAACGTATTTTTGAGCAAAAACATTACTTGTGGCCTTTCCCACAATCAGAAATTGATATTAACGATAAGTTAGTTCAAAACGAAGGATACTAATTCAAATCTTTATTTGTCGTAAAGGCAATAAGGTTTTATAGAGCAAAATTAAAATCCCGGGGAACCCCGGGATTTTAATTTTGCTAGTAGGCTAAAGAATAAGGATGATGATTTTTGAAAAATGGATCTTAGTTTACTATAATTACACGTTGTTTAAGCAAAAAGTGAATTTTGCTTGATGTTAAAAAAATATAAGCTATAAGTTATGAAAAAGTTGGTGTTGTTAATGTCTGTTTTACTAGGTGTCGGATCATCCTTGGTTTCGCAAAATGTTAACCGGGTTAAGAAACCAGAGATGCTGAGAAACCAGGGTAGAAAAGAAATACGTTTGCCACAGGTAGAGGGATACGAAATATTAAAGTGTGATTTTCATATTCATACGGTATTCTCCGATGGAAATGTTTGGCCTACAGTAAGGGTAAAAGAGGCCTGGCACGAAGGGCTGGATGCCATCGCCATAACAGACCATATTGAATATCGTCCGCACAAAAAATACTTAACGAAAGATTTCAACAGTTCGTATGAAATCGCAAAGCCGGAAGCGGAGCGATTAAATATACTGTTGGTGCGTGGCGGCGAAATAACCCGTAAGATGCCTCCTGGGCATATGAATGCTTTGTTTTTGAGTGATGTAAATAAGATTGATCAGTCTAATTTTATGAAGGCCATGGAAGAAGCCAACAAGCAAGGGGCTTTCGTTATATGGAATCATCCCGGATGGAAGGCTCAACAACCTGATACAACTAAATGGTGGCCAGTGCATGATGAGCTGTATGAAAAAGACTGGTTACATGGTATTGAAGTGTTTGGTTATGATGATTATTGCCCCATCGCCTCCGAATGGTGTATGCAAAAGCAATTATCTTATATTGGTTGCACGGATGTACATAATTCGACTGGCTATGCGTTTGATTTATCGAGGTATTACCGACCAATGACTTTGGTGTTTGCTAAGGAGCGCAGTATGGAAGGACTCCGGCAGGCTATGTTCGACCGTCGCTCGGTGGCTTTTTTTGGGGATGAACTGGCCGGACCTGAGGCATTGTTACGTCATTTGTTTGAAGCCTCAGTAGTAGTAAAAGCACCTTTTCGGGTTCATAAAGGAAAAATCTATTTTGAAATTAGTAATCCAACAGATTTGATGATTCGCCTGGAAAATAAGGTAGCAGGTCTGAATGCACCTGATGTTATCGATCTTATGCCGGGAAATACCGTGATTGTTTCATGTGATGATAAAAAGGGTGTGATTGAATTGCCTTATGAGGTTAGTAATTGGCATATTGGTATGCAGCAAAATTTAGAGGTTCAAATTGAAGTTTTAAATAATATCGATTGAGAAGCGGATTTTAATAATGATCATTTCCGTTTTTTATACCTGAAACGTAAAGGTCTCCGGGTTGCCATAACAAAAAAACACCCCATCAAATTGAGTGATCAACTTGATGGGGTATTTTTATCTTTTTTATTTCGCCCACCTATCGGGTAGCAAGTTACGCATTTGTTCGTTGGTCATTCTTGGGCATTCAGTCAGGCGCTGTATTACATCCTTGAAATAGGAAAATGTATTCACATTATTCAATCTGCAAGAAATAGCCCTTCCGGCTTCCTTTATCGCCACCTAATATCGTGTGATAGGTT
This sequence comes from Carboxylicivirga longa, assembly GCF_050589825.1. Classification (NCBI taxonomy): domain Bacteria; kingdom Pseudomonadati; phylum Bacteroidota; class Bacteroidia; order Marinilabiliales; family Marinilabiliaceae; genus Carboxylicivirga; species Carboxylicivirga longa. The sequence goes on from NZ_JBNGOZ010000022.1 coordinate 2,880, forward strand.
TCATCAAAATGAATTTAGGAATCCTCTAAAATAGTATTCTTGAGCACTGGCATTAACCTGTCAAGTAACTCTGCTGATTTTTCAATTAGCCCGTGATTAGTTGCCTTGGGAATTTCAATTCCCATCTCATTTAGGTATTTCATGATGCGTTCAACAGGCAAGCCGTACACATATCTTTGCTGGATCAGGTGTACTAGCAATGAGCTGTCAAAATTAGAGTTCAGGAAAGGTGCTATAGGGGCTTTGCCTTCAAAAAAGTCATCGCCCATTCTGTATTTTTTACATCGTTAGATATGTTTGATCAGACGTGGTGGAATATACTCGTACCTTATCACATCGCGGTGAAAAAGATAAACGGCATTCTTTTCGTCAAAACTGGCATCGGAAGGCAAAGTATCTTCTATACACTCTTCAATATTATCGCAGACTTTTCTTTTGGCACCATTATTACCTCTTTGCTTGGGTGTGGGAGCCTGCGGTTTGTTTTCTGAAACAGAGGCGGTATTCGTACATTTCTCGGTCTTTTTGGGGAGATTGACATTCATAAAACACTTCAGCTTTTCAGCATCTTTATCCTTTTCTAGAATTGCTGCTTTCAATGCAGCCAACTCTTCTGTTAGCTCCTCCACGATTTGAGATAAAGATTCTATCGTGCCAATTAATTTAGTATTTTGCTCTCGTAAAAAGACTAATAACTCCCTGTCCGTCATGGCTTAAAGATGCAAAAATAGTAAGATTCCACCATGATAAAATCACACTATTCTTCCTCTTTTATTACTCTTTATCAGAGCGTTAACTGAGCTTTTAGCCGCAGTTCATTGGAACTACTTTTATGCTTTATGGCATTAACCATCTGATCAAGAATATCCCGCTCAAGCTCAAAAAAAGCCCCTTCACTTAACTGTTGTGGCAGGGTATAACAACCCAGTTCAAGCTTCTTGTTATAAAGAACAAATCCCTCCTTTTGCCATCGTAATACCTTGATCGATTTACGTGTCCTGCCGATGAATACATAACCATCACCGTTAAGTGCATCCATATTCCCTGAAGTTTGCACCAGGTGATAGAGCGAATGAATTCCTTTACGAATGTCAACAGGTTCCCTGAAAAAGTAGAGACAGGTATGGTCAGTAAAATTAAAAATCATAATGTATCCTTTGTTGTGAAATCATAGTGGATACAAAACTTCAAAGTTTTATCTCAATAAACTATACGTTATTGTGGAGACTATTGCAACATGGCGCCCTTGCACTGAGCAAACGAGCAATCTTTACTTTCCGGTGTTCCGGTGGAGAGATAGAGGATGCAGCTGAAATACTAAAAAAGAACTTAATATCTAGTCACTTATCTATCGAATGCTTGTTACTTCTAATATCCGTTATTCAATACTTCGTTAAACTTTTAAGCGGCAATAGTGCCATAATATAATGGCACTATGTATTACAGCCTGCTTATCTTCTGACACAGGCTCAAAGTGCTTTAAGTCTATATTGTTGTTATCAACTTTGCCATCGTATTTTTTTTGGTCTTCCTGGTTTGCCTGTTGGCTCGCCTTGATACAGTACCGCAAATTGGCATCATCTCTTAACCTGCTAATTAAATGCATATCGGTATCCATTACCTGATCAACAAACATGCATTTTGCAAACCATGCATCAGCCACCAAATACGAAGACAGCCCTAGCAACTGTGTTTTACGCTCGGTAATTATATCTGCATACCAGTCTGAAGGTGACTGATCTTTGCCAGTCATCGGTTGGCCAGCTTCTAAATGAAAAGCCGTATGGTTGTCAATGGAGGTCAAACCTCTAATTTCTAGCCCCCATTTGGCACGGCTGGCACATCAAGACCAAAAATAACTGGCACCTGGTGTATGTTTACCTGACTTGCAAATATAGGAAGGATCAAATGCAATGACATACCGACCGCTTCCTTGATCAAGTATCAATTCTTTATTGAAAGTTAGAAAGTCAAATGGTTTTTCAAATTGTTGTCGGTATCTTTGTTCCTTGTGCTTACCAAAGCGGCCCAACTGCAAAAAGTTAATGCGCCCTTTTATGCACAAGAACAGGATAAGAGTCTCTGTTACAAACTCTTTTCTCCAACTGTTGATATTTGATATTTTTGATAACACGCTATCTATGTGTGTTTTATAAATATTACTTCCCTTGATAATCACTCTTTCTGACGTTGTCGATATTCTCCATTAAAATATTGATTATTATGGTTTTAAACAAAAATCATCCTGCTTATTTTATTGATTATGTGATACTTTATCGAACTATTGACAGATTGGATCAATTCATTATCTAAACTCACAGATGGAGAGGTGGTTGCAATTGATGGAAAGACGATATGTAAATCAAATAACAAGAATACAGCAAAGCCCGCCATTCATATGGTTTCAGCATATGCATCGCAAAATAAAGTTTGCCTAGGACAAGAAGTTGTTGATGACAAACACAATGAAATAACAGCGATTCCTAAACTACTTGATATGTTAGCTATTAAGGGATGTTTGGTCACATGTGATGCAATGGGCTATCAATCCAAAATAGGTGAGAAAATAATTAAGAAAAAAACAGATTATCTACTGGCAGTTAAGGGAAATCAAAAAGAGTTAAAGGCACAAACTCTCAAAATATTTGACCAAAATACACCCACATCAACTGATACTACGGTAGATGCAGGACATAGGCGTGTCGAAACAAGAACTTGTGAAGTAATTGATAACCTGACATTTCTCGATGAAAATGAGAAGTGGACAAAATTAAAGAGTATAGTTAAAATTGCATCCGAGAGATTCAATAAATCAACGAAAAAAACTAACACAGGGACAAGGTATTACATCACTTCATTAGCAGCTGATGCTCAAAAGATAAATAATGCTGTTCGCAAACACTTAACCGTTGAGAATAACTTACATTGGACATTAGATGTTCTCTTTAAAGAAGATGAATCGTTAAAAAGAAGGATGCTTCGCCTGTAAATTTCGACATAGTACGGAAGATTGCTCTTGCTATGATTGAAAAAGAAAATCTATTAAAAAGTCAAAGAACGTCAAGCGTTTAAAAGCTGCGCTCGATGACAAATATAGAGCGAAGATTCTTAATCTTTAAACGCGTATTCCCTGCCAAAAAGTACTTCCTTAACCAAAGGATTAAAACTTTTAATATATTTGTTGCATTTAGCCGTATAATTTATTTGATGAAATTCATATAGCAAAATTGCAAATTACTATGAAAACAAAAAGACTTGCTATTGTCGGTTGTGGTAAGTTGACCAAAATTGTGGTCAATGCACTAACAGATGGATATTTACCAGATTACAAGCTTGTCGGCGTTATGTCACGTTCTCAAGAAAAGGCCAACGCCATAGCGAAGAGCATTGAAAATTCAGAATGCCATTACACCTGTAAAGTTTGCTCTTCGCTGGACGAACTATTAGCACTTAAGCCAAACTATTTGATTGAATCTGCATCACCATCAGCTTTAAAAATGCTAGCAATACCTGTTCTGAAAAATGGTACATCGCTCGTTGTTTTATCGATTGGTGCATTTGCCGATACTGAATTTTATAAAAAAGTGGAAGACGTGGCACGTCAACACAACCAACGAGTACATATCGTATCCGGAGCAACCGGGGGATTTGATGTGTTACGAACTGTCTCGCTAATGGGTAACACCAACGTATCTTTTGATACAGAAAAAGGACCAAATTCATTAAAAAATACTCCTAAATACAACGATAGCTTAAAGCTTGAAAAGAGCAAAGTATTTGAAGGAAATGCTCAGGAGGCCATTGCACTGTTCCCCACAAAAGTCAATGTATCTGTTGCCGCCTCACTAGCATCAGTCGGACCGGAAAATATAAAGGTATCGGTCACCTCGATACCTGAATTCATTGGAGATAATCACCGCATTGAAATCAATAATGATCAAGTTCATGCGGTGATCAGTGTTCATAGCAAAACGGCAGAAATAGCTGCTTGGTCGGTTGTGAATACTTTACGTAACATCACATCTCCCATTGTATTTTGATAAATTATCCAGAACCTTTTTGCTTAAACGCTCGAAGGCTTGGCGGGTACGACCTGCGGATGCCTGCACACATCTCACGTTAGGGTGATGCAAAAAAAATTCATTTCCCAAAGCTCCGAGTGTGTCACAAAAACAACGATTATCTTCGTCGAGCCATTGCGAAAAGGCAGATTCATCCCACGCCGGTGAAAGACCTGTGTTAAATAAAATTTTATGATTACCTAGTTTCATAAATTCCTCTTCATGAAGCAAAATGGTGTTTTTATTTAAACAACAAAACACCGCTTCGCTTTGTGAGAGCAAATCGCTTAATGGCAAAAACTGATAGCCTTTCATTTTAGCTTCTTCTTTTTCGCAGCGAGCGAAATATGAAACCTCAGCTCCCAAATAGTTCAGGGCATCAGCAATCATCCCCCCCGATTTTCCCAAACCCACAATACCAACCTTAAGCCCGGTAATTTCACGTGGTACGCCATCCCAAGGCAAAGCTTCACTTCCATCCGGGTTAGTACCAAAACCATGTAAACATCGAATAAGTTCGCTTAAAACATATTCCACTACACCCTCATCTCCATAATCACGAATTCCTGTTACCGTTATTCCTTTCTGATTAGCATATTCAATATCAACATTGGCACTTTCAGGAGAATATAATGAGCAACACATTCCAATATACTTTAAATTATGGCATTGCTTAATTACATCACGACTAATTGTTGATGTATAACTTAATAATACAGCATCTGCATCTGCAATACGTAACCTAATTTCATTCTCACTTTTGGGGATGTCTTGATAAAATATCACCTCTTTTGCAAAACGGAATAATTCTTTCTCAGCAGATGGAATTAAGCTCACTGGCTCTATTGCCACAAGTTTTTTAAACATGATAAATATCTGATTTAATTATTTTTCTTCCTTATTAATTAATAATTATAAGCTTTATAATCGCCCGTTTTTTTTCTGAATAATTCTTTAAAAAGGGGTAAATGATTCTTGAATACACGCACAAAACCCCTTTTGTACAATAATAAAAAATAAATTAGAAAGCACTACGACACCTTACGAACAAAGCTAGCGCAATGGTTTAATGAGATTGAAAAATCAGGATTTGACGCCTTTGCTATCATACGCCGCACCTTTGAAACGCATCATGAAACAATCATCAACTACTTCAATGGAAGAAGCACCAATGCGGCGGCCGAATCATTTAATGCTAAAATCAAAGTCTTCAGAAGACAATTCAGAGGTGTTAAGGATGTCAACTTTTTCCTCTACCGTCTCTGTAAAATTTATGCTTAGACCCAGAGTTTGCTCCTGATCCATAACAGCTTGCCAGAGAAGCGAAGGTTAACATCAAACTGCTTCTGCAAAACTATTAAGTCCAGCTTATCAAATCATTTAAAAGCAAAAGCCTCCTAAACATTAATGCTTAGGAGGCTTTGTGCCCAGAACAGGACTCGAACCTGCACGTCATTGCTGACACTGGTCCCTGAAACCAGCGCGTCTACCAATTTCGCCATCTGGGCAGTTGTGGTATAATACACCCGAAACGTCCGTTGCTTCGCTTGGGTGCCCAAGACTGGACTCGAACCAGCACGGACTAAATCGTCCACAAGGCCCTCAACCTTGCGTGTCTACCAATTTCACCACTTGGGCTTTATAGCCAGAGAAAAGCGTTTCTTTCTCATCTGAGCGAAAAACGGGACTCGAACCCGCGACCCCGACCTTGGCAAGGTCGTGCTCTACCAACTGAGCTATTTTCGCAATTCGTATTTTACCACATGGTATCCTACTTTCAGTGTCACTTGCCCTCGCTGCGTATCAGCGTTTGTTTCTCAAATGCGGATGCAAATATAGAGGCTTTTTCAATAATTACAAATAAAATATTTGTCGTTTTTTGAGGGAAAACGCCCTGCTCGTTATATTTTCCTTGTCATCAATAAGTTCGGGGAAATGTTTTTTTTCACTATTTTCCCACCTTTTTATCATTGCAGGGAAATAGTCTGTCAATAATGTATATTTTTAAAAAAGTAGCTTAGAAAACAAGCTACGGTCTGTCCCCTGATTATGGATGTAAGCAAAGATTTCCCTCATTCCTTCACTTCAGCGCTTCAGCAATAAAGACACGTCTCCATACCTGCTTATTGGCCAAAACATCGTAAAAGGTATCGATAATGGTAAGACACTCCTGCTTATGTTGAAGATCGAGATACGGAAAGTTCAGAATAACATTCTGCAAATCTTTTTTTACAGACTCATAATGTGCAATGGCCTGCTCAAGGGCATCTTTGGTCACACGCTTACCTTTGTAACGACATTCATGCAATTCGCGCCCCATATAAAACTGCATATAACAGGCACCCACGAACTCCGACATATCAAAATCATAAGGCACTGCAATGGGAGGATTGTGACGGTTGGAACGAAATAACTTTACATTGTGCAGCTTGGGTATGGACCAATCGGTATTGCCAATCATATAATTAAACAATGCCAGCGACACCGCATTATTTTGCAGAAGTTGTTGCTGAGTTAAGTTAGCCATCTCAACCTCCTCAACACCCATACGCTGTGCCATTTGATCAACCGATTCAATAAAAAAGGCATATTTCTCCAGCTCCCAGCCATAGTTAATATCCACATAGCGTACCTTTACCAAACGCACGCGCAAACTATAATCACTGATCTGGTTGTACAGTTTATACACCAGATATTCTCGCAACATCGTCTGCTGCATGGCAGCACTCGTATCCCGACAGTGGGTTACCAGCTTTAATTTATCCTGACCTTCAAATACTGTATTCAGCACATCGCGCTTCTTAAAATTAAAACGCAAAGGCGGAAAATCACAATGCTCGGCTTTCAGTCTGAAATTACCACGTGTTTTAATCTTCACAGGAAGTACAATGCTATCATTACCCTCCTTCACAATAACGGTGGCCGGATGATAATCGTTGCTAACCCGGTCGCGCTCGTGGCGCAAAGCAGTGAAATCGGTTTTCACCGTTAGGGCCAACACCTTCTCTTCTTCAAAAAAACGCTTAGCACTTTCTTTCACCCGCGCCCGTAACGCTGCGTCCAGGTTATTACTACTGGCCACTGCAGAAATGGCAAACCCAATGCAGCCGATTAGTGTTATTAATCTCATCTCCAGAATAATTAAACCACCATTGCCAGCTGATTACCAGCACGCTCCATCACCCCTTCCACAACACGCAGACGAGGCTTAAAACGATTGTATTTCACCTTGTTATTAAGAGCAATGGTACCCAGGCAATACTTACTTACTGATAAGGGCAATACACCCTCGCTCTTCAGCGATCGGGCAAGTGGCGAATACACCCCTTCCTTATCTCGCTTAATTTCTACAATGGCACAATTACCCAAGGAATAAGTCTTATCCTGATCATTACTAAAACGAATATTCAAATCGATGGTGATGCGCTCGCAAGCCTGCTTATTAATGAGTGTAATGCGATTGAAATCTGTTGTCATTTTAGGCTCCAGGTCACACGCCTCATAGGGTGTACAATCCTTCACCAGGCTCGCCAGACGCTGTGTGATAGGATATGTAAAATTATCAACACGTAAGCGGTGCTTTACGGTTCGATTCTTCACCTTCTCCTTCACCTCAAGAAACCTATCTCCCGTCTCCTGATACTGGCGGTAACGCACTTTATAACGATGGGTTCTGCCATTATGATGTTCCTTGTACATGGCCAAATCGTCGGTATCAAAATAAATAGTACTATAAGCCAGACTCATCTTATCATTGATGGATAAAACCTCGTATTCATCAACATGCTGTGCCAAAGCATTTATCAATACAGCCGGTGACACAACATACTTTGTATCCACCCTGTTCAATAACTTTGCCCTGTTCATCTCACATAAAGAGGTGGTATCAAAAAAGCTAACCAACTGTAACAAATCGTTCATAATACACCAATATTTTCAAGTCTTAAATACAAGTGGTTTAAATTTTCACTGCAAAAGACTCATTTTTAAAAATCATTATTCATGACCGAAATCATGTTTATTGAAAGCCCATGAAAATTAATAGCCATAAAGGCTTAAAAAAGCATTTAAACTACGTACAACTCTGGTTGATAACTACTTATAGTTCCTTATGATTTTACCTAAACAAGCTTAAGGAATGTTAATATAACTAAACCAGATTTTTCAAAATAAGCACAAGCTTTCAATTTAAAAGCCATAATCAATCATTATTGATCTGTCGCATTAGAGTACATCAACAACCAAACCAACAGTCACTAACAGTTAATTAACAGCACTTTATAAAGTCAACCCATAATAAAAACTACCGTAAGATGTTCTATACCGAACACCGAAAAACACAAATACGAACACCCCATTGCTGTCAAAAAAAAATAACAAAAGATTAAACCTTATTCGTTAATCATCGTATCATACATTCATAAAACGCCTAAAACTTAATAATTGATGGCACTATTTACCTTACGCAAATACCCCGTTACAGCTAAATATGAAGCTGAGCAAGAGGATATTAAAACTAACTACCAACGCTTTATAGCCTATACCCATTCGGATGAACTCAAGCGCATAAAGGAGCTGGAGATACTTATTAATACGTCTGATTTTAAAAAGAAAGTTGAAACACTCAAGAAAGAGCGATTTAAGGACACGGCTGCATACCGACAGCTGAAAAAATACCATACTCAAAAAAAATCGAGCGAACTAAAACGCTACTTCAAGTATCAGGCATCGGGCATGGCTCAGAAGGTTGAAGAAATAGCCAAATCTGACAAATTGAAGGAGCTAGCAGATCTAAACGAATATATACGCAGCAGCGAATTTAATAGTGCTAAACAACAAAAAGGCTTTAAAAAAACCGAAGCCTTCCAAAAGCTTAAACGCCACAAAGCACTTAAAAAGGATAAGGATATTAAACTCTATAACAAGCAGGTCAACTCTTCGAATTATAAAAACTATCAACACATCCATAACTCAGAGCGCCTAAAGCAATTCCACGAACTGGAAAAGGAGGTGAGCGCTGAGAAATTTATCGCCTTCAAAAAGGAGATGGAAGACAAAAAGCGCTTTCAGAAATCGGAGGAATACAGCCTAATACAGGAATACCAGAAGCTACTTAAGTCGCCCGACTACAACTGGTACCTAAAGACAGAAAAACGCAATAATTTCGGTGATATAGCTCAATGGGAGTTATGCTTCGACGATAATTTTGAGACAAAGCAGCTAAACAAGGAAAAATGGATTACCGCTTATTACTGGGGTAAAGCACTTTTAAATAAGACCTACGTACTGGATAATGAGCGACAGTTTTTCAAAGACACCAACATCTGCATCAACGGCGGTGGTGCTCAAATTAGTACGAAGAATGAAAAAGTAGCCGGCCTGGCATGGACGACGCAGCACGGTTTTGTACCCAAAGAATTTGATTTCACCTCAGGCTTAATCAGCACGGGTCAGAGCCATCGCCAGTTATACGGTAAATTCGAGGCCAAGGTAAAAGTGAATCAGGTACAGCCTGTACAGCACGCCTTTTGGATGGTGGGAGAAAAAATGGCGCCACAGATCGACATCTTCCGTTTTGAAGACGCCAATGCCAAAAGCTTTACTGCGGGGACTCAACTTCTTAATGGAAAGGGTGCCGAGCGCATTTCCAAAACCGTTACAGGTGCCAGTTTCGACAAAGGCTACTATATCTACTCATTGGAATGGACGCAGGATAGAATAAGCTGGTTTATCAATGGGGTTAAGGTAAATGAGCAGACACAAAATATCCCCTCATCTCCCATGTACATTGTATTTAGCTCGCACCTCACCGAAGACGTGGAGCAACTAAAAGACGATCCTTCCATGACATTGGAGTGGGTACGGTGTTACCGAATAAAAAATTAAAGATCATCTATCAACATGTAAAAAAGGGGAGCTGCTCAAGTACTGGCAAATCCCCTTTTTTATTGATATAAATCGATTAAGATTCGTTTTTCTACACGATTAGAAAAGATCTTCTCACCTCCCCCAGACCAGCATTAGCGGTCAGCAGGTAGCGCAAAGCGACTCCAGAAATCCTTATCCGCTTCCCGATTGCTGAAATAAGATCGCTGTGCAGCCTTCTGATAAGGCTCATAATCATATACAATCCACTCAATTGTACGCTTACCATTAACACCATCGCCACTGTACACCACTTTACTCAGAGCATATTTACCATCCTCGGTAAGGCGATAATCCGATACCACATGCCCCTTGTACAAGGCATCGCCCACCTCATTGCGATAGGCATCGCGCCCGGCATGAAAAAAGCCGTTCGACACAAACTCCAGCTCATTGCGCAATACAGCGTAATCATTCTGCCGAATAAATATCAGCCCTTTGTATTCCTTACAGTAGGCATCGCCCGTTTTGGCTACATCAGGTTCATTCAGCTTATATCGAATCACCCATACTGAGTCCCCCCCTACAACAGTCTCATCTGCCAACTCCAAGCTATAATCATTCACAAAGGCCACATCCAGCACATTGCCCCGCTGCCTCACAATATCAAAAGCCAACACATCATTGGCATAGAGCATTCCTCCCTCAATAGGCGTAGGAGAATAGTTACGGCGCAGCTCCTGCACTTCAAAGCCCCGGCTGCTGTGTGCCGCAGCCAAACTACGTATTCCATAACCTTGTGCATCGGTATAATATATCACTGCCTCGCTTGTCTGCTCCTTAAAGGATTGCTGCATATATACCCGGGCACCATAGGATCCCTTATAGGAATCCCCAATTACATTAGCCGCGGTTTTCAGTATGCCATACAAACGTTTGGAATCTGCCTTTACATCCACCTCCTCCAGTCCGTAAGTCTGAGTAAAAAGTTTGATAGCCTCCCCTTTTAGCACGTGCAGCTCATCTACCGTAAACTCCTTTACCTTATAGCCCACAGCTGATATCTGCACCTTGTAATTGGCATAACTCTCATTGACGCTTAGCTCATAATAACCATCAAAATCAGAGGCTGTACCCATGTAAGTACTTACCACACCAATATTGGCAAACTCAACAGGTTTATTGGTTTCCGCATCAACAATGCGTCCCTTCAGGTCTATATTCTGAGCCTGCACCATTGCACCAATACACATTAACAATCCACTTATAACAGTCACTGCATTCCTTTTATTCAGCATATTATTTCCTTTTATCGATCCGCTAATACTACTTGAAGACGTTAAGATAATACTTTTTTTGGCACACCCACACCCTGCCACCACTGAAAGGCCTACTCCAAAAGATTAGGTTTTCTCCTCTCACCACCTCATTCAAACACCCTATCTACCTGATCATTACAATCCATAACAAAGAATTATACAACCAATAAAGCACAAGACTTACACACTAACACCCACAAGGCTTTTTTCCATTATTGGGGTAATTCCTTACTTTTAGTATATATTTAAGGCTTGAAGCTTTTCAAACATTGAATCAAAAACGATTAAATATGGCTAGAGTAACTATCTTCTTAAGCATCGCCCTTTTACTTAGTAGCTGCGTAGTATCAAAAAAGAAATACGAGGCACTACTACTTGAAAACACCAAACTTGAAACAGGTCTCGAGTTAAAAACAGCTGAGAGCAATAAGCTGCAAGACGATCTTGATCATGCCATTGCCGACTATGAGCGCATGAAGGAAGATTTCAACCAGAGTAACGCCCTCAAATCGGATGAAATATCGGATATGATGATTCGGGTTACCCGCCTGAAAGATGAGAGTGAGGCACTGAGTGCTAAGCTAGAGGAAACCGTTAGTAAATTCAAAGCCAACCAGGCAGACGCATACACCACCCACGAAGCACTGAATAAGGCTACCCGCCGCCTCACCATATTACAGCGCGATACCGCCAGCCTAAACTATTCGCTTCGACAGGCCAAAGAACGCAATAAACTATTGCAGGACGAGCTGCGCACATCGCGCGAGAAAACCAACAGCAGCAACCTGAAACGTGTTGAACTGCAAAAAGAACTTGAAGCACAATCAAACCAATTGAAGGATATGGAGAAGCGACTTGTTAGGAGTCAGCAGAATATGTCGGAGGTATCAAAAGCCTTTATAGCCTTGCGTAAAGAAATGCTAAAGGCCAAGAGCAGTAATCAATCCATTGATCCCAACAAAAGCCAGCATGTTGATAAAGTAGCCAAGCTGCTTGGACACTACTAAGGCAACATCACCTCATCAATAAAGCCCCATTTCTACTAAAAAGATTGGGGCTTTTTCTTATCCTTATCAGATATTGTTTTTACTACACTTCCTAACATGACAAGCCAGAAAGTACAAAAGTATCAAGATTTGAGTATTAAGACTATTGACAACTTGTGGTTATTTTCCGCCAAAAAAATACACGAACGCGAACTACCGAAAACTAACTAATTCAATTAATGATCATTACACTAAAACCAAACACAAACCTCTCTCCCTCTTACGACTCACCTCTCTCGTCTCACAATACTTATCCACCCGGAAAATACATATAGCTGAGAATACCAATGGTAACCAGCATATAAATAACGGTCAAGGGCAATCCTATCTTAAAGAAATCCTTAAAGTTATACCCACCGGGACCGTAGACCATCAGGTTAGTCTGATAGCCAATAGGAGTAATAAAATTAGCTGCCGCCGCAAAAGAAACCACCAACACAAAAGGCATGGGATCAAGGGGCAGATTTTTGGCCGCTGTAATGGCAATGGGAAACATAATGGCCACAGCTGCTTTATTGGTAATATAAGCAGCCAGCACCGAGGTAATCAAATAAATACCCACTAACAGTGAGATACGCCCAAAGGGCAGAAAGGTGCGAATGACCGTATTGGCAATCATATCCGCCACACCTGTTTTAATCATAGCCGTGCCCAGTGCCATGGACAACGCAATAATAACACCCAGGTTATAATCGATACTCTTGGGCAAATCTTTGGCCGACACCACCTTAAGGATATTAATCATGGCCAACACAATAAGCAGACCTAAAAATAGTGGTACCAACTTAATAGCTGCCAGAAAAATCGCCAGCAACGTACCTCCAAACAGAGCCCATATTTTATAGCGTTCGGGCTTGCGTAATTCCTTCACGCGCGATATCACATAAAAATCAATCTCATTTTCCAGGTGACTTGTAAAGTTATCACCGGCCAACAACAGAAGCACATCGCCGGCTTTCAACTTCACATCATCAATACCTCCGCGCAGGCGTTCACCATTACGATGGATAGCGAGCAATGCCGAGTCGTAGTTACCACGGAAATAAATATCTTTCACTAGTTTGGTAATCAGCGAGCTATTATGTGAAATAACAATCTCAACAATCTGCGAACGCTTCAGCTTCGACATCATGCCCACGGAAGGCACTGTCAGGTCACTGTTATCAGACAGCAAACGGGCAATATTGGTATGATCGCCGGCAAAACGCAACACATCACCTTCTCGCAAAACAAAATTACCCTCACGTATCTGAATCACCTGTTTGCCACGGCATATCTCTACCACTAACAATCCGTACTTACCCTTAAAATCGACCTCTTTCACCACCTTACCAATCAGCCCTGAGTTACTGCGGATCTCGGCCTCTACCAAATATTTACGATCAGCCCCTTTAAAATCCGCCAAGGCCGTGGCACGATCAGGCAATAGCCGATAGCTGAAAAAGTAGAGATAAAGAAAACCAATAACCAGCATGGGCAAACCTACCCACACAAAATCAAACATTTCCAAGGGTCGCATGTTCGGTATGATCTCCTGATCGACCACCATACCACTAACGATAAGATTGGTAGAAGTACCAATTAAGGTAACACAGCCCCCCAGAATGGCCGCATACGACAGAGGTATCAGAAGTTTTGACGAAGAGATGTTGTTACGGCGACTCCATTGATGCACATAAGGCATCATCACGGCCACCAACGGAGTATTATTCAAAAAAGCAGAAAAGCCCCCTACCCACAGCATCATACGTGCTAAGAAGCCTTTATAGCTGGAGGAAGCCGGAAATATTTTGGCAAAGAAAATCTCGATCACAGAAGTTTGACGAATGGCATCGCCCAGCAGCAACAGCATAATAATAACAGCAATCTGCTCATTGGCAAATCCCTCCAATATTTCGGCCGGCGTTAAAATTTTAAAGATACCCAACACCATCACCGCCACAAAAAAGGTGAAGGCTGCCCCCATCCATTCGCGATACAATGATAGCAGTATAAAAGCAATTACAGCAAAAACGACTATTACGTCAATACTCGGCATCTGTTTAAGGTCAAATAAATATATTACTTTTGCTCCCGATTACGACGAATGGAAGAGAAACAAAAATATAAATTAAATATAAAATAACTAATCGGCCATGCCAATTAGCTAAATAAAAATTAATGAACAGTCAGGCACTTAAAGCAATAGAATTACTTTCTCCGGCAAAGGACTTACAATGCGGACTCGCCGCCATTGCCCATGGTGCCGATGCTGTTTATATCGGCGGGCCGGGTTTTGGCGCCCGCAAAAATGCCGGCAATTCACTCGATGATATAGAACAGCTGATTAATACTGCTCACCTGTTTGGTGCCAAAGTGTACATAACACTTAATACCTTGCTTTTCGACCACGAGCTAAAAGCGGCCAATACCCTTATCCATCAACTATACCAGCTGGGCGCCGACGCCCTTATTATACAGGACATGGGACTGCTGGAGACAGACCTGCCTCCCATACCCATTCATGCCAGCACACAAACCGACAACCGCAGTCCGGAGAAAGTCAAATTCCTGCAGGATGTGGGCTTCGATCAGGTTGTATTGGCGCGCGAGCTATCACTCAACCAGATAAAAGCCATTAGCAAGCACAGCACTGTACCTCTGGAATATTTTATACACGGCGCCTTGTGCGTGTGCTACAGCGGACAGTGCTATATGAGCGCTGCCATTAATAAGCGCAGTGCCAACCGCGGCGAATGTGCTCAACCCTGCCGCCTCAAGTACAACCTGAAAAGCCAAGATGGCACACTGCTTTACAAGGATAAACACCTGCTTTCACTGAAAGACCTCAACCTCTCGTCGTACCTGGAGCAACTGATTGATGCCGGCATCTCCTCCTTTAAAATTGAGGGACGACTGAAAGACAAAGACTATGTAGCTAATGTTACGGCTCATTACCGACAACTTCTCGATAAAATAATAGCCGGACGCACCGACCTGAGGCCTGCCTCATCGGGACAAAGCCGTTCAGGTTTTTCACCCGATGTGAACAAAAGCTTTAACCGCGGTTTCACCACCTATTTTGTAAATGGTCGCGAGGCAGACATAGCCTCCATCAACACACCCAAGAATATGGGCGAAGCACTGGGTAAAGTAAGGCAAACGGCCAAGGATTATTTTGTACTTAACACCTCTAAAGAGCTTTCCAACGGCGACGGACTGTGCTTCTTCTACAATAAAGATACGCTCAACGGCCTGAAGGTTAATAAAGTCGTGAATAAAAAGATTTACCCCAACAGCATGAAAGGCATCAAGCCGGGCATGGCGCTATATCGCAATTTCGATAAGTCCTTCACCGACACCATCAGCAGCAGTACCAGCATGCGTAAGATTGATGCCGAACTGTATTTTACCGAAAAAGATGGAGGCTTTGAGCTGAGCATTATTGACAGCGATAAGCTGCACTCATCCCTGCAGGCCGACCTGCATCCCGATGCGGCCAGCCATCCCGAACGAGCTCTGGAACAGATACAAAAACAGATTTCAAAGCTGGGGGCAACAGTCTTTCATCCCAAACAAGTAGTTATTGATTTAAAAAGCGACTGGTTCTTTCAGGCTAAAGCGCTCAACGCCCTGCGACGCGAACTCATTGAGCAGCATGAAGCCAAACGCCGACAGCATTTCAGGGCAAAAGAACGTAAGCTGAACCCTAATAACATTGAGTTCCCAAAAACCGAACTCAACTACACTGCCAATATTATCAATGAGAAAGCCCAGTCGTTTTACCGCAGACATGGGGTTAAAAAAGCAGACTGGGGCTTTGAGAAACAGCCGAAGGGAGCCGGCACAGAGCTGATGCGTACCAAACACTGCCTGCTTTACATGAACAATCAGTGCCTGAAAGAGCATCCTGAAGCAAAAAAGTTATTACCACTAACCCTTTATAATGCAAAAGACAGTTACGAGCTGGCTTTTGACTGTAAAAAATGTGAGATGATTATCAAGAAAGCCTGACAAACACGCTTCCTTGGCCTGGTCGTTTATTCAATCACAATCCAGTTATAGGATTGGGCCGGTATACTAATTTCAAGGGTCACTTTATAATCGCGCGTCAACCGGTAAGAGCGGGGCTTCCCCTCTTTTACACGGATTTGGGCCGTACGACTTAAACCAGTATAGTAAAGGGGTATGGTTATCTGGCGCACTATAGCCTCATCAGTCGGGTTAAAAAACATGGCCAGCCCCTTTTCCTTAAGTTGCGGATTGACGTGTAAAAAGCCATCCCAGTCCTTGCCGGAAGGACGGCGCAAATGAATAAGGTCGCTATTCAAAATAGCCCGGTATCTCTTATACCACTGAATAACCCGCATAACAAGCGCCTTGGTTGCCGGTGTATCGTACAGGCGAGGTCCCCGGTAGCACGATTGCACCCCGGCCCCGTAATTCTGCATCATCTGGTTTTCATAAGCATCCAAATGATCGTTAAGCGGTTCAATGGTGGCTGCTGCCCCACCACCATGGTATTGCGTTAGTGGCGTAAAGGTCCAGCACATGCTGGGCATGCGATCCCATAACCCATCGTAAATATTCTGACGTCCGAGCACCAACTGGCGTTCGCGCGGAAGTGACCAGTTAACTTCGCGATAGCCAATACCCGTTTTATTACTACCCGAGAGAATATAAAAATCCGGAATATTCATATAGATACCCTCACGGCGCATCCATTTGTATAAACCCTGAATCTGCGCATACTGCTTCCACTGCGAATCACCCAATCCGCTATGATGTGCATGCGTCGTTGACGCGCACACATTACCCGGGTAGGAACCATCATTTTCAAAAACTCGCATACCTGTCTGCTCATAAAACCTTCTGATCTTACGAAAATAATGGTGGCCCCACTCACTGCTGAGGCACGGTGAGGAACCAAAAATCATACCCCCACGCTGACCCGTTTCAGGATTGATCACATCAACCTCTTCGCTGATCCAGCGACTCGACAGTAAACTGTAACCACCCAGCTCAATGCCTCGTGCCCTGGCATAATCCACCAAACTCTTAAAATAGCGATAATTGGCCTCTGATTCATCTTCCATATTAACCCCACTGCCAAAGCTGAGTATCACCATCTCATACCCCACTTCCGCACACTGATCGATGGCCCGTTTAACCACATCGGCATTCGAGTTGGTGAGGTGCATAAAAATAGGATTTTCGGTAGCCCAGGGTGAGATGGTTCGATACATCCGGCGGATAAACAACCCTCGGCGTTCCCGCTCCCGCGTATCCATGGGTGTTTCCCACACTCTGAATGTCTTAAATGTTTCGCCGGCTTGAATAGCACATTCCGGTCCTAAGGGCGGCTTTACCTCCAGCAGGCAAGGCGTTTGCATCGGGTAATTCGCTTGTGAGGTGTAACGGGCATCCGCTTCCCAATGGGTCGTAACATCGGCATTACGCTGCTGCATGCCACCAAAGGCATAATCCGATTCGATATGAATATTAGGCTTAATCCACTCGCGGGGCGTACCAACGAGACTCTCGCCTTCCACCATAGCTAGTTGCTCAAGTTTAAAGGCATTAAGCTGAACAAGCATATCGCCTTCGTTAATCACCTCCATCCATTTACTGATGGTGGGTATACCATCGTAAAGGGCAAAATGGACCTTCACCAGCAGCTTATCCTTCTTTAGTGTAAACACCACTTCTTTACCGCTTGGCAGGGTAGTATTGCCGGCCCATCGCACCTGTTGCCATGGCATACGACTAACCAGGTCCTTCACCTCGAAAGACTGGATACGAAACGAATTTCGATTGACCGCCAGCTGATCAACCCAATCCATCCGTGTATAGGCGTATTCTGGCTGTGGGCTAAGTCCGCCAATGGCATAGCTTTTACCATCGATGGTTAAAGTCCCTTCGTTAGAGACGGCCCGAAGCAGGCTCTCCCCAGTCATCTGATTAAAAAAATCAACCGTAGCCAGATTGGGCGAAAGTCGGAAAACACGAGCGATCAGGCCATTGCTTAATACCAGATCTTTATTATTGGCCGCCCTGTACACACCCGCCTTAGCCTTTGAATTGTCCAGGAGCCAATCATAATCCGGCTGCGGGAAGGGCCGTTCGATTAGGGGCAAGCGAGCCAAAGCCTTGTCAAGCTTCTGTTTAAGGGCATCATCCTGTACAGTGTGCTCCGTAAAACTTGGTGCTACCAGTTTGGGCGCTATTTCGAAATAGTCGATTTGCGGATTAATCCACACGGCATGATCGCCGCTTTCACCATCGCCTGCATCGTCTACCACAAGCTCTAAGACACCACCCCTCACTTTCTTATCAACAATCTTTGCCGTATCGCCCTGATGCATCACCCCACTGTTATAAATTTCCTGACCATTATGCAATAAACGAAAGACCACACTACCTGCCTCAGGCTGACCATGCCTGCCTTCTATACCAACAAACTGCTTTTGATTATTGGCAATATGATAAAAAACCCGTTTGCCATCGGCCAGTGGCACCGACGTAATACGGGGCGATTGGTAATCAATGCCTGTGTCGCACAGACCCACCTTAGCTGTAAAGCGACTTCCATTATTCAGTTTTAACTTGATGATAGACTTAGCGTGAACGCCAATTCCGTAACGAAATGACTCACCGCCCACCATAATTGCTTCGCCGGTAACTGAACGATTTTTCATTGGGGCGCCATAAGTCTGCTGGGCCAGTGAAATATCCAGCTCCTGTAACTTAACAATTGTCTGAGCAAATAGTGAAGTACTCGATAATAAAAAGCTAAATAAGATAATTGTAAACTGTCTGAATATGGTAAGACGCATCATAAATCGGAGTACTTAGAGGGATTTGTAATCTGCTTAATAAAATAATAATAACGCAATATTAAACATTTTATATTAAGCAAACACATTTAATCTTAGCTAAACCTACCCACCTATCGGCACCAAAAATTCATGAAGGGACGGATTTAGGTCGCGCCCCTCTTTTTAAATATTGGCCTCAATAGACTTTTAATTAGGATATTGCCAAATGACTGCCGGAAACTATCAGCTGACAAGTGGAAATAAGTAGCTGACCAATGTCGTGTACAAACCGGGCTTTGGCTTACAGAATAGTTGATGCTTAGACGTTGTGCGCTTGTTAAGATCATTTAAATCTCAGATGCATCTATGATCCCCATCTCCGCACCTTCAGCACGGTACTTCGCCTTTTGCCCTGGCAAAAAGGGGAAGTACCGTGCCAACCTGGAATGTAAACCTATTATTGGGATCGCTTTTACGCCATACGACAAGCGGTAAATAATCTTCCCCATTTCAGGGGGAAAGTTATTAATGCATTGAAGCAACAGGTATTACAGATTAAGATTTAGCTGTACGCCAGCCTTAATCCAACAACCCGGCTGTGCAATATTGCCCAGATCGTAATATTTCACGTCGAACAGATTGGTGGCATCCGCAAATACCTTATAGTTATTGGCCGACCACTGCAAGCGCAAATCACACAACCAAAAGGGCGGATAAGGCGTGGGAATCTCCTCCAGCGAGTTATCCTTATAAGCCAGATATCCTCCTTCCCGATCCTGATAAATCACATTTACAACGGCACCCAGGTGCTTGTATAAGCGAAGGTTGACCGCCGCATTAAACTTATGCTTCAGATAATCGAGCACATACACCGACTCATAATCATCGGGAGTATTCTTATCCTGATCGATGTACGCATAACCCAGGTCTATACTTTGCACAGGATTCTGCCCCAGTAACTTGTTAATATTAACATTACCCTGCACCTGCAAACCCCATGAATTCATGTCGGACAGGTTGCGGGTTTGATATTTGGCCTCTCCGGGCAGTCGCCCCCAGTCAATCAAATTGCTCGCCGTACGGTAGTAAACACTGGCCTGTCCCTTTAGCCAGGGCTTCAGCACCTTCACTCCCCCTTCATAGGTAAGCGCCTCTTCGGGCTTCAGGTTTTCATTTCCAATATTAGTGGGGCCAGCATAAAATAAATCTGTAAAAGTAGGCATCCTCAGCGACTTATTAACACTTCCAAAAACCTTAAGTGCATCGTTGGCCCAATAACTAAGGTCTATGCCCGGAAAAAAATCAACACCAATGCCCAGGGCTGAATTCCAATTAATGAGCACACCAGCAGACACCGAGAACTTCTGAAAAGAATACACATGCTCAATAAAGGTAGATACATTAGTGCGCTTGTAGGTATGGGTAAAAAGAGCCTCTTCGCCCGGCACTTTAATAAAGGCACTTGAATCAACTGGAAGACCTAAGACATTACTCCACACGCTCTCGCTGCGCACCTCTCCACCAAAAGATGTTTTACCCAGGCGCCAGGGTACTACCGCATTAAGTCCCCCACCAAACACATCGGTTAAATGATGGTTATGATTAGTGTACCACGATGCCGGGTTACTACGAAACAGCTCAAAGCGATCCTGATGA
Source organism: Carboxylicivirga longa (assembly GCF_050589825.1). Lineage (NCBI taxonomy): Bacteria > Pseudomonadati > Bacteroidota > Bacteroidia > Marinilabiliales > Marinilabiliaceae > Carboxylicivirga > Carboxylicivirga longa. The sequence goes on from NZ_JBNGOZ010000022.1 coordinate 23,624, forward strand.
CGACGCCAATAAAAAGCCGGTGTCACTTTTATTCTATTCCCCGTACTTAACTTAACAGAGGCAAAAGTGGTTTTATTTTGCTCAAACTGATTGGGATAGGCCGGCGTATAAAAGGAGTTGGCGCCGAAGGCCTTGTTATTATGTCCCACCTGAACACTGAGCTGTTCCTCACCTAGCTTCAATTGCCCCTGATAGAATAGGCTGTGATTTTTAAAATCGGTATTGGCGATATAGCCATCGCTGGCACCCTTACTGGCTGCCACGTAATTTTTAAGCGACCCTGCATTAATGGTGGCATTAGCCGCCGCATTGTATAGGCCGTGCTGGCCGCCCAACACATTTAACGTTACATTATCCTGCTCCTTGGTGCCCGTTACAAAGTTAATGGCGCCACTAAACGCACCCGGCCCATAGACCCTGGCTCCCGGCCCCTCCAGTATCTCCACTCGCTCAATACTCTGCATATCAACGGGTAGATTAAGGCTTAAATGGCCGGTTTGCGGATCTGTAACATTAATGCCATTAAAAAGTATCATTACCTGATCGAATGAACCGCCACGGATACTTACATCGGCCTGTATACCCAAAGGGCCCCGCTGTCGCACATCCACATTCATGGCATACTTCAACAGATCCTGAACACTATAAACAGGCAGTGACTCAATCTCCTGACGGGTGATCACATGCAACACACGCCCCACTTCGGAATACACCGTAGTGCTGCGTCGTGCCGAGACTTCGACCTCTTCCAGATTTATTTTTTTATTGAGGGAAGCTGAATCAATCTGAGCGAAGGTTTGCTGGTAGCCTAAAATACTAAAGTAAGCAGCAGTTAAGGCACCAATTTTCACCACCCTGTGCATACTGTTAAAAGCAGCATAACTATGCCGGTTCCAATGCTTAAAACAAAGATCTTTAACCTTGAAAAAATGTTTTGTCTTCATGTACTTATCGTGTTATTAAAAATTAAGTGCTGCAAAGGTAAAAAGAAATATACCCCTAGGGATTTGTTGAGTCCTTTAAAAACAAACTTTTCAGGATTTTTATAGCCGTCCATTTTTACTTATTTTAGCCCCTTCTATATCATTGATTACATAGCGACAAGCAAAGGGCAGATGAAACAAACAACACTGCTGATTGTCAAAGAAATATAAGCAACCAAAAAGAGATAAACATGAAATTTTTATACAGTGTCTTTATTTGCTGCCTGCTCAGCCTCTTACCGGCCGGGGCACAGGTAATTGAAAGCCGGGTGAAGAGTACCGAACGCTTTATGAGAGAGTTTGAAGCAGCCAATATCGAACATCTGAAGATAGCTAATCAGCACGGTAATATTTTTATCAGTGCGTGGGACGAAGACCTTGTAGAGGTGGAAACATTGATCACCTTGGGCACGCGCAACGAAACAGCACGCGAAGAGATTCTGGAGATGATCAGCATCAACCAGCGCAACTACAGTGGCATACTGGATTATATGACTACCTTCAGCGAAGATTTCTTCTCCAATTACCCCTTTTCCATCGACTATCATGTGAAGATGCCGGCTCGACTTAACCTAATTATAGATAACAGTATGGGCGATGTAAGTATCGACAGCATCATGGGGGTGATAAAACTAACACAGAGCTATGGAAAGCTGCAACTACAGGATATAGCCCCCAACAAAAAACATCACTTTGACCTTACTTTTGTGGATGGACGCATGGATAATATTGGTGATGGCGAATTCACCTTTAGCAACTGCAACTTGCAGCTGACACAAGGAGGCAGTATGAAAGGGCAAACACAATATGGCATGCTGAACTTCGAGAATTTCGGGGCACTGAACATCACCAGCAATACCGACCGCATCGCAATAGCTAATATTGACAGCATTCAGCTCAGCGGAAATCGATGCATAGCAAAGCTTGAACAGGTTTCCACATCGTTGTTCTGTGAGTTAATAAAAGGACAGCTGAACATCGATGCTGCTCCCTCGATAAAAGAAATCACCATTTCCAACCAGGCCGTTAACACTACCATCAAGCTGCCCTTAGGGCTTGCATACATCATCAATGGCGAAGTGAGTAACGGACGCTTCACCCACCCTACACCGCAACACCTTCAGTTGTTTAAAGAGAATAATCGTATCAGTTTCTCGGGCAATATTGGAGGCGAAGCAAGCCGACCCGCCAATGTCATACTATTTAACAAAGATGCATTCATCACGATAAAAAATTAATCTATGTCAACATCCGATCGATTGTTTAAGTTAAGAAGTTATATGGCGACGCTTGGCGTTGATGCCCTGATTATTACCAGTGCCGACCCCCACTTGAGTGAATATCCTTCTGAGCACTGGAAATTTCGCGAATGGATTTCGGGCTTTACCGGCTCCGCCGGCACCGTGGTGATCACCAGCGAAGAAGCAGGCTTATGGACCGACTCGCGCTACTTCCTGCAGGCCGAAGAAGAGCTGGCCGACTCGGGGATCGAGCTGTTTCGTATGGGTGAGGCAGGAGTGCCCGATTACCGCGAATGGATCAGCGTTCACCTCAATGCCGGTTGTGTGGTAGGCATCAACGGAAAAACCATTACAGTAAATGAATATCGTCAGCTGGCTACCAAGCTGAAGAAAGTAGATATTCGTCTGGATGGTAAAGTATCGCTCGACGAAGATATTTGGGAGGGACGTCCGCCTATGCCCGATGATGGCATCTTTGAGTTATCAACGCAATATTGTGGACTGAGCCGCACGGAAAAGATCAAACTGATACGCCAAAAAATGCGTGAACAGGGCGCCACCCATTACATCATTGCAGCGCTGGATGAAATTGCCTGGGCGCTTAACTTTCGGGGCACCGACATACCCTATAACCCCTTGTTCCATGCCTACCTGATCATCACTGAAAATCAAGTTTTCTTCTTTATCGATCCGCATAAACTTACCTCGACCATTGGTAAGCAACTGGCCAAGGAAGATATCAAGGTAAACCTGTACAAAGATTTTTATAATTTCCTCAAGGATATGCTGCCCGACAGCATCATACTCATCGACCCCGACAGAACCAATAGCACCATACTGAGTAACCTGCCAACACAATCTGCACGTATTGAGCAGGTCAGCATCATCACCAATCTGAAAGCCAGAAAAAACCAGGTGGAGATTGAGAATTTCAGAAAAGCCATGGTGAAAGATGGAGTGGCCATGACACGTTTCTTATACTGGCTGGATAATAACATTGGTAAAGAAACTATTACCGAACTGAGCGCTGCTGAAAAACTAAGTTTCTTCAGAGCCGAGCAGAATAACTACCATGGAGATTCATTCAACACCATCAGTGGCTATGCGGCCAATGGCGCCATAGTGCATTATGCAGTAACGCCCGAGAGTGCGCAAGTGCTGGCACCCAAAGGCTTGTACCTGGTGGATTCGGGGGGTCAGTACGACGAGGGGACTACTGATATCACACGTACCATAGCCCTTGGACCGCTAACAGATGAGGAAAAAATCGATTTTACGCTGGTGCTTAAAGGACATATTGGCCTGGACAAGGCCGTTTTCCCCACCGGTACACGTGGGGTGCATCTCGACATACTGGCGCGTCAGGCCATGTGGCAGCGCGGCATTAACTACGGACACGGCACAGGCCATGGAATAGGACATTTCTTGTGTGTACACGAAGGCCCCCAAAGTATTCGTCCACAAGACAATGGCGTAGAGATACAGGAAGGCATGATATCGTCCAACGAACCGGGTATTTATAAGGCTGGCAAGCATGGCATACGCATCGAAAACCTGATACTGACCGTGAAGGATCAGGAGACCACCTTCGGCACCTTCATGAAATTTGAGACGCTGACGCTGTGTCCCATCGACCGACGTGCCATTGATGTTTCGTTGCTGAATGAGGAAGAAAAAGACTGGCTGAATCGCTATCACAAGCGGGTTTACGAACAGCTGTCGCCGGCCCTTGATGACGCAGAGAAAGCTTGGTTGAAAAACAGTACACAAGCCCTGTAGGCAAATGCTTAGTATTTGTATACCGGTTTATAATGTTGATGTAAGAGCGCTGGCAGCTGCCTTAAATAAACAATTTGAGCAGTCGGGCATTACGGGCGAAGTTATCGTACTGGACGATGGCTCAGCGGATAATATTCGCACGGTCAACCGCCCCCTGAAGCAACTGCCCTATGTGCGTTATTACGAACAGGAGAATAAGGGACGGGCAGCCACACGCAACCGACTGGGGCATTATGCCCGCTACCAAAAGATTTTGTTTATCGATGGCGACTGTATGGTGTCCAACGGATTTGTGCAAAGCTATGCGCAGCCCAATGTTATTAAGCTGCCCCTCGTTATCGGGAGGCTTGCTTACGGCGAACGACCTCAAAAACGCAGTCTTCGCCTCCGATGGAACTATGGACGAAAAAGAGAGGCACGCATTAAATACGACCGCCACTCTGTAAGTTTTCTGTCGTCTAACTTTATGATAGATGCCGAACTATTCAGACGCATACAGTTTGATGAGCGCATAAAAGGCTACGGCAACGAAGACACACTTTTTGGCATTCAGCTGCGCCTCCGACAAATCGTCTTTCAGCAAATTGATAACAAAGTGATTCATCTGGGACTGGAGCCGGCACCTGTATTTCTGGCAAAAACCCGCGAATCGTTAAATAACTTATGGAACATCTATTGCTTTACCAACTCAAAAGCATTGGAAAAGCACAAAGCCATAAAACTATTGAAGGCAAGCATGCCTGCCCCTGTAATACATTCGATGGCCGCCCTGTTTATTATTTTTAACAAAGCCCTGGCCTACTTCCTTGAGGCTATTTACCCTTCAATACTTCTATTTGATCTTTATAAATTACTTTATTTATTTCGACTCAAGACACAGATTGTAAATAAAAAACAGTAAAATGAGATACCTCCACACCATCACAGCTTTATTATGTATATCTCTTTCCGGAGTCCAGGCACAGGGACATCGCATCCATGTCAATATCAATAATTACAGCGATTCAACACTCATACTGGGTTATTATTTTAACAAAAAGATGCTGGTGAAGGATACCACCTTTATCAACGAAAAAGGCAACTTTGTATTTGAGGGAGAAGATAAATTGGACGAAGGCCTATACGTGCTGTTTCTGGAAGATAAAAGCTATTTCGACCTATTGATTGGCAGCGACCAAAGCATGAACATCAGTACTTCGAAAGATGATCTACTGAACAACATGAAGCTGGAAGGAGCACCTGAAAGCACCGATTTTTTAGGCTACCAACAATATATGATAAGCAAGCAGCGGGAGGCAGCCCCCATTCAGGAGCAGCTGAAGGCAGCGCCCGATGCAGCCCGTAAAAAAATGCTGCAAGAGCAAATGGCCACTTTATCGGAAGATGTGAATAAAAAATATGAAACACTGGTGAAGAAATATCCCAACAGTTTCCTAAGCCTCTTTTTAAAGGCCACCCAAGAAGTTGAAGTACCAAGAATGCAGGCACCCCAAGGCTCCCTTAACCCGGACTCTGTGGTTCAGCGCATGCGCTATGATTATTACAAAGCGCATTACTTCGATAACATCCAAATGAACGATGCCCGCATGCTGCGTACTCCTTTTTTTACCAATAAGCTGGATACCTATTTTGACAAAGTGGTGCTGCAAGTGCCCGACACGCTTATTAAAGAGTCGCATCGTGTTATTGCCATGGCCCAAGGCAATTACGAGATGGAGAAGTACCTGATTCAGCATTTATTCAACCGCGCCAACGAAAGCAAGATAATGGGCATGGATGCACTCCTGGTGGCACTGGGCGAAACGTATTACCTAAGCGGCCACGCCGACTGGGTAGATGAGGACTTTCTGACCAAGCTAAAGGAGCGGGTACATAAAATTAAACCTAACCTGTTGGGACAAAAAGCTGCTGACTTCAAAATGCAATCGCACAACGGTGAGTTCTTCCGACTAAGCGAAGTGAGTGCCGACATCAGTATACTGGTGTTCTGGGAACCCGAATGCGGACACTGTAGCAAGGAAGTGCCCAAACTGAATACGGATGTATGGCAAAAATATTCCGACCAACACATAAAAATAATCGCCGTGTACACACAGTGGGAGAAAGAACCCTGGGTGGATTTTATTAACCAACACGGACTGCACGAATGGATTCATCTGTACGATCCGTACAACAAAAGCAACTTCAGGAATAACTATGACATATACAGTACCCCGGTAATTTACATACTGGACAAAGACAAAAAAATACTGGCCAAACGAATTAGTGCCGAACAGATTCCCGGCTTCCTGGATCATTACTTTAAACTGAATTAACATGTTAAAATACGGCTATATACTCTTTATCGCCCTCGGCTTTGCAGCTTGCAACAATAACGAAAAAGACATACCACCGCCAGAAATTTTTCTGAAGATGCCCAATGACGGCTTTGACTTTGACACAGATAGTGCCGTAGTGATAGAACCCAAAATAACCTACGACATTAACTCAGAATATGCCTGGTATGAGGAAGGAATTACCGAAGCCATCCACAATGATAAAGATTACACCTTTGAGAATCGTGCCCTGGGACTATACCGATTTATATTTTCTGTTGAAACACCCTATGGCAGCGACACGATGCACATAAAGGTTCATTCCCTTGATATCAATTCGTTTGAGGAGTTTGATGATTTCAACGAAAACGGCTATAACAACACGCCCGAAAACAACCTGCATCAGTTTAAATACGTGCAATATCCCTGCCTGCCGGGCACCCCGGACGCAGATGAGTGGAGTGGCTTTGCCGTGAGCAAAAATGCCAGTACATCCAATTCGGCCTCAAGAGGCGAGTTTAGTGCTTATGGAAGAACGGCGGCTGAAGAGTCGGATAATTTCATGATTTTCAAACAACAGGACGGATACAGCAATCGCATTTCTTTTGCCGATAATAAGGCGCACACCCTTAAAAGCATCGCCCTTAACAACTGCACACGTAGTTATCTTTACATGCAAAGCGGCTTTAACAAAAAGGAGGGAAAAGATTACTTCCTGCTCACCATAACGGGTTACGACAGTGCTGGCAACCCCATGGGTACTCCTGCTAAGTTTCTGCTGGCTGATTATCGCCCCCAAGCCACCGCCGATAAATTCATTGTGTCGGAATGGGAGGAACTGTCACTAAGCGAACTGGGCGCCGTTCACCAACTGGGCTTTCAGTTGAGCTCATCGCGCGATGACGATGCGGAATTTGAACTACCCATGTATTTCTGCCTCGACAACTTAAAAATAAGCAAGTAGCTGCTCTACTTAAAGAAAGAATTATGAGTATTTATCGGATGACCAAGGAATATACAATTGCTTGGTCATCCGATAAATGAAAAACTTAAAGTCATCAACTCTATACTTAATTAAGCAGCAATACTTTTTTAACCACAGAGTGGGTTTCTGTTTTAAACCGTACGAGGTAAATGCCGGGCGGCAAATCAGCCACATCAAAGCTGTCGCCCCTGGGGTTACGCACCCGAAAAGCTTTCATGCGACGCCCATTAAGCCCATAAACTTCAATTTGCCGAAGCGTATGATAATCCGAGGTAAATTTAAGCACCCCGTTGCGTATAGGATTAGGAGAGATACGAATTCCATCGTTAGCTATCTTCAAGCTGTCATCATCGGTTCCCACTTCACTATTCACGATTAACAAATCAATTAAGTAAGCGCCATTATCACCTTGAGGATGCAGAGTATTATAGGGCTTCCATTCCTGATTATCCAATATAAAAGCCGTATTATCGGCCGGAGCCTTGCCCTGCGGCAGCACCTGATAAAGGGCCAGTGTATCCACCGATACAGGGTCGTAACTCAGCTCTACACCTACAAAAACAGATCCTTCTGCCACCACCGGCTCATCCAGCACAAACAGCTGTTGAGCCGTTGAAATTTCACCCAGTGGCACATCGTTAAGCTTCCATAACTCCTCGCCGGGCAAGCCATCCACATCCTTCCATATCTTCAGGTTGAAAGTTTGGTTGCTACCGGCTGACTCTACCTGTGCGGGTCTCAGATATACACCGGCAATGGAGGCCTCGGCAAAGCCATCGTAGCGCTCGGCATAGGCCGTGTAGTGCAAGCTATTGTGCCCCGACAAGCTGCCATCGAACTGCACATCACGGTAAAGCGTTTTTACATCTCCTTCATGATAATGCGATAAGAGCAACTTATCGGCATAAAAATCGTAACCAGAAATGCTGTTAACACCCAGATCTGCATCATCCAACCAGTACTTTAACTGCTTGTTGATTGCCGTTTCGCTATCCCAGGCCTTATTCAAACGCCCGAAGTAATCATTAACAGGATTCCCACACCCGGCTTCACCACCTGATAAATAGCCAATCAGCTTGTGTGAATCGGTAAACAATCCGGCACCTGATGAGCCTCCCTCCGTGGTTCCCACCTGCCATTGCTCCACTAACCAGTGTGCATCCGAACGAAACAGCCCATAGAAATCAAAAGTAGTGGGGATGGGTGCGGCCTGCGATACCGATACCTTTTTAATATCCTTATTGGGATGATGAACCGTATAAACAACATTATCTATTTGTTTATCCAGCGTCCAGCCTACCCAGTAAGGATGATAATCGGCCGGCGGCATCTTATCCAGGCGCAGCAATGCAAAATCCAGATCATCCATATAGGCCTCCAGTTGCGCACCAGAAAGGGTCTGCACATCGGTACCAACCGTGGTAGGATCACAGGTTGATGACTCGAAACTGAAATAGAAAATCACATTTTGAGCCGTTAGATTGAGATACTTGAAACAGTGTGCCGCAGTAAGAAAATAGGGCTTGCCGTTTTTTTTGCTGTTGGCTACCATGGTACCGGAGCAAAACTCTGCGCCATCAATCATTATCTTACATACCGCACGATTCACCTCATCGGTATTAATGGGCTTACAAACGGCATTGACCTGCTCGTCGCAAGAGTAACCATAATCACGCCAGTCTTTCAGCACTTCCAATACCCCCACATAATCGTGGTTAACAGCACTCACCAGCAGATCATGTTCTGAATCGGGCGGATAGGGTGTTTGCAATTCCAGTATCAGCACATCACCTGCTACAGGGGCTATGGCAAATAAGCCGGAGGGATTATTATTGACGTTGGTAAAGGCTCCCAACACATGGCTCCGATCGGGATTATAGGCAAAAAGCTGCTCTCCATGTCTTAAGTTAAAACGATCAAATATGAGGTTCAGACTCTTTGCGCCCTCCGACTGCACCACCATACGCCAAATATATTTATCGCCTTGCCGGGACCATTCCCCGGAATTTTCAGGACTGAGCGCTGTATAAATAGGTTCTGCAAAACGAAAAGGTACTTTACCTAAAGCTTCTGGCTTACTTTGCTTCGCCAAGGGCTGTTGAATCGGTTTCAGCTTCAGCGCATTTGGAAAATTATCCATGGGAGCCGGATGTCCGCCTTGCGAAAGCTGAGCATTAGCTAGCACCCCCCACATCATTATCGATAGTATAAGTATATATCTCTTCATTACCGTTCTCCTAAAAATCATTTCATATTCCATACCAAGCCCTAAACATCGTGGCGCTTCACAATGTTTTTACCTCGTTTTAAAACCCTCACAATCACCATATAGCGTTTTATTCGACCTACACGCCCCACACTATTTAATACCAAAGCCCATGCCATTAACAAACTGGTTACCACAATAGATAACAAAAGAATGCCTAACTCAAAATCATTAATTCTAAACTCCTTGGGTATTGCAAAGAAAAGCAAAATAGAAATAAGACCACGGGGAGCTATTAGAAACTGTGGAAAATAGTCGCGTTTAAACATGATTTTAAACATCAGCCAACGAAAAGCAAAGAGCCCTACAATAAAATAGACAGTCAGCAATAAAATATGGGGCACGAACACACCGGCCAGCGTAATGGACATGCCCAGCACAAAGAAAAAGAAGGTGCGCACCACAAAAGCACTCTCACGCGTAAGCAGCTTAAAATCCACCAAAATACGGCGCACATTATCTTCCATCAGGTACTTGCGCATAAAACCACTGAAAAACAACATACGATTCTCGAGCACCATGCCAAATACAAGAATCATAAGAAGTGACGACAGATGAAAGAGCTTGCCAATGGCATAAAATAAGATGAGTACTGCAAAAAACAAAAACAACTTAACATCCGACTTAATGCGCTGAAAAAGAAGAATCATGGCATAAGAGAGGGTGATACTGAGCAACAGCGTACCTCCAATGCTAATCAACACATTTAAGCCCACCATAGTGGCTCCGTTGGTATTCAGGTTTTCCACCAAAAGATAGAAAAACATGATCCCCAGGATATCGGAAATCGTACTTTCGTATATCATAAACTCGCGCTTGGCGCGCGGCAGTTTCCCCACACTGGGTATTACTATGGCACTGCTGGTGATAGACAGAGGAATGGCGTAGATAATGGCGGTGAGCCAGTCGAGGTTGCCAATAAAATAACGGATACCAATGGCCAGAAAGAAGGTATTGAAAAAAAGCGATAGAGCCGCCACAAAGGTAGAAAGGCCGATTAAGGGCAGTCGATCCTTGCGTAACTGCAAATCCAATGCTGCCTCCAGTACAATCAGTATTAAGCCCACAATTCCCAGCACCTCTAAAGGCAGAAACCACTCTTCTTCGTTAAAGGTAACGCCCAAAAACTCCTTAGCCAGATAGCCACTGGCAATCAACAGTATTACACTGGGTATATGCGTTTTTTGAGCCACCAGGTTATACACATAAGAAATAATGATGATAATGGCGGCGCCAATAACCCATGAATAAGCATTAAATTCTTCCATATTTTATCTTCAGTTTTTGTAAGACCTGACCGATGACCTTCTAAGGAGGCAACAACTCAAGCAATTCATAAGTTGTAGTTACCCTTTATCCATCTTCAAGTACCAGACAGGTTTCAACCGCCTCCAAGATAAAAAAATCCCGCCTTTTACAGAGCGGGATTCCTGTATTTTAAATGAAGACACACTACTCATAAGTTTTACAACTCACTTCGCCATTGAGCACGGCCAGTCCGTTTTCGGCCAGGGCCCACATCTCATCTTCACCCGGATACACTTTCACAGGTGCCAACCACCCTATCATATCCTTCAGGTATTCAACCAATATCTTGTCGTAAGCGATACCGCCGGTAATAATAATACCATCGACTTGTCCTTTTAACACGGCGGCACAACCACCAATGGTTTTACCGATTTGATAAGCCATGGCCGAATGGATCAGTTTATGATGTGGATCACCCTCAGCTGCTTTTTTCTCCACTTCACTCGCCATATTAGTACCCAGGTGGGCCACTAATCCACCTTTACCATTCACAAACTTACGCATCTCCTCATAGGAATATTTACCGCTAAAACAGGCATCAATTAAAGCCCCGGTAGGCAATGTACCTGCACGCTCGGGAGAGAAAGGGCCGTAGCCATCCAATGCGTTATTCACATCTACAACTTTTCCTTTTAGGTGGGCTCCCACAGAGATACCTCCACCTAAATGCGCCACTATCACATTGAGGTCTTCATATTTTTTCTCTACCTCTTTGGCAAAACGCTTGGCTACTGCCTTTTGATTAAGCGCATGAAAAATAGAGCGACGTGGCATATCGGGGTGTCCGGTGATGCGGGCCACATCCTGCAACTCGTCAACGACTACCGGGTCGGCTATAAAAGCACGGGCGCCTTCAATATTTTTGGCAATATCATCGGCAATTAAACCACCCAGGTTACTGGCGTGCTGCCCCAAAACACCTCTGCGCAGATCGGCTTTCAAGGCTTCATTTACTTCATAAACACCAGAGGCAATAGGCTTAACCATACCGCCTCGCCCTACAATGGCATCAAAGTCATCAATCTCAATATCAGCTTCCAGCAGCTCTTTAACAATGATCTCTTTACGAAACTCAAACTGCGAAGCAATGTTTTCAAAGCGACTGATCTCCTCTGCCGAATGGCGCAGTGTTTTTAAAAAAACAGATTTATCACCACAGTAAACAGCAATTTTTGTGGAGGTAGAACCCGGATTAACAACAAGGATTTTTTTCTTGTTCATAGCTAGTCATAAATTTAAGGGATTTTTATCGGATTTTTCATATCAGGGTATTGTTAAGTACCCTGCACTTATGGCTCACTAATGCTTTAATAAAAATCACCCGATCTGCCTTGCAGATCGGGTGAGTAACTAACCCATGGTAGCCAATAAAATACTATTATATTTCGACTCTTCTGAATCGCTGCGTGAAGTGAGTACGATGGGCGCTGAGGCACCCAATATGACCGAAGCCACCTTTGCTTTAGCAAAAAACACCAATGTTTTATACAGCACATTACCCACCTCAATATCGGGCATTAGCAACAGATCGGTATCGCCTGCCACCTCACTTTTAATACCCTTGTGTTTGGCACTCTCAAAACTAATGGCATTATCAAAGGCCAGAGGACCGTCAATAAGGCAGTTTTTGATCTGATCGCGTTGATTCATCTTGGACAGCAATGCAGCATCCAGGGTAGCCTGCATGCTCTCATTTACAATCTCGATGGCCCCCAACACTGCTACCTTGGGCTTGGCAATGCCCATTTTATTCATAAAACCCACCGAATTGTTCACAATAGCGATTTTATCCTGTAGGTTGGGTGCGATGTTCATTGCCACATCGGTAACGGCAATCAGCTTATGATAGGTATCCACCTCAAACAGGGCGAAATGCGACAGCAAGCTGCCGGTGCGCAGTCCCCACTCTTTATTGAGCACTCCCTTGAGTAATACCGGGGTCGGCACCTTACCTTTCATGAGTATATCGGCCTTTCCATCGTGCACCATGCGCACGGCCAACTCCACCGCTTTTACATTGTCGGGCTCGTGAATAAAAGTAGCACCGTTAAAATCAAAGCCTCTCTCCTCAACGATACGCTCGGTATCGGGTCGTGAACCGATTAAAACGGGCTCGATAATGCCAGACTGAAAGGCTGTATTAACAGCCTCCAGTGAGTGCGAATCTTGCGACACCGCAAGTACTAGCCTCTTCTTTACTTTACTATTCTCAACAAGCTTCTGAAGATCTGATAAGGATTTAAACATAGTATGAATAAGGATTTAGTTAGCTACTTAAGGATTAACGATTGGCCAGCTCTTCAACAATTTGCTTGGTATCTTGTGCAATTACCAGTTCTTCGTTAGTTGGCACTACCAATACCTTCACACGACTATCATTGGAGCTGATTGTCTGCTCTTCGGCATGGGTTGCTTTGTTTACTTCGGCATCCAGCTGTAAGCCTAAAAATTCAAGACCTTCACACACACCAGCTCTTACATAGTCGGCATTCTCGCCAATACCACCCGTAAATACAACCATGTCAACGCCACCCATGGCTGCTGCATATGATCCAATGTATTTACGAATGCGGTAGTTATAAACTTTCAGTCCCAGCAGGGCATTATCATTGCCTTCACCGGCTGCTGCATGAATCTCCCGCATATCCGAGGAGATACCTGTGAGCCCCAACAAGCCGCTATGCTTGTTAAAAAGCACACTGGCCGAACGTGTTCCGATCAGTTCTTTGTCCATAATGTAGGATACAGCACCCACATCCAGGTCACCGGCGCGCGTACCCATCACCAATCCTTCCAATGGAGTAAAACCCATGGATGTATCCACCGACTCACCCTTATTAATGGCACAGATGGAGGCTCCGTTACCCAGGTGACATACGATTACCTTCTGATTGTTGTAATCAACATCCAGCAGCTCACAAGCACGGCGGGATACATAGCGATGGCTGGTGCCATGAAAGCCGTAGCGGCGGATACCATATTTTTTATATAAAGACTGTGGAATGGCATACATATAGGCCTCTTTGGGCATAGTCTGGTGAAATGCCGTATCGAAAACCCCGCACTGCGGAACACTTGGAAGCAGTTGTGTAATAGCATCAATACCCTTTAGGTTGGGTGGGTTGTGCAGCGGTGCCAAATCAATACACTCCTCCATCTTGCGCACCACATCGTTGGTGATAAATACGCTGGAATTAAACTCCTCGCCACCATGCACCACGCGATGACCCACGGCATCAATCTCCTCAAGTGAAGCGATACAACCATGACGCTCGCTCACCAGCACGCCCAAAATGTAGTCAATACCGGTTTGATGATCTAAAATTTCACCTTCCAACAATACTTTTTCGTTATCTTCTTTTTGGTGCTTCAGGAATGAGCCCTTCAAACCGATTTTTTCAACCGCACCGGCAGCCAAAACATGCCAATCATCATTGGCCATGTTAAATAACTGATATTTAATGGATGAACTACCACAGTTCAATACTAAAATCTTCATTTCAAAAGTCGTTTTTTGATGATGACACCACCATCATGTTCGTTATTTTTATTCTACTCCACTAGTCGCGTTTCCCGGCATTCGTTTCTTCATCCAGGATATTACCCTCCTGATCGTAACGATAGAAACCAACCCCCACATGACTACCCAAACGCTTGGCACGCACCAAACGACGGATCATTGGGGAGGGAGCAAAACGTTGATTACCGAATTCTTCATGAAGGTTTTCCATCCAACGAACCACTTTATCCAAACCAATAATATCAGCAGCCTTAAAGGGACCTACGCGCATACCCAAACCAATCTCCATGGTCTTATCAATATCACGCATAGTAGCTACCCCTTCCATCAGCGTGGCACAAGCCTCGTTAAGCAGGGTAACGTACAAACGAACACTCACAATACCGGCTGATTCTTCCACAGGAATTACATCGCGATTAATCAACTTAACAAAGGTACAAACGCGCTCATACACATCGCTGGAAGTGTATAAACCCTTTACTACCTCGATGATGCGGGCTTCGGGTGATGTTACAAAAAAATGGAGGCTGGCACAACGCTCTGGGAATTGCAACTCAGAGGCCAATTCTGTTACGACAATGGTAGTTGCATTGGTGGCGATAATAGCATCGCGGCTTACCACTTCCTCTACCTTTCTAAACACTTCCTTGCGGGTATCAATGCTGCGCACACCTGTCTTCTCGTCGGCGCGTATGGCCTCAATCACAAAGTCACAATCGCCTAAATCGCTAAAGTTGGTAGAGCCCTTAATGCGACTCATTATGGCACGTTTCTCGCTTCCTGTCAAACCCCAGTTTTCAATTCGGCTATCCAACTCCTTACCGATATTATCCAACGCCTGAGATATTTTCTCTTCATTCAGCTCAATAAAAACGACTTCCATGCCATGCCAACTGGCAATACGGACAATACTTTGTCCTTCTTTTCCACATCCTATAACACCGACTTTCGAAAACAGTGTTTTCCCTTTTTTCTTTTGACCTAGAGCATACTGTTCAATAGGTTCCACAAGAATTTCAGCCATCTATCTGTCCTTTAAATTCCTAATGATTTTTATACTTATGTTATTGCCTTCAAATACAAAAGCCGGCGCTAACCGGCTTGCTATTACATATTTCCTGCTGCCTGATTTGCCGTGATTGCCACCAGGTTAACAATGTCACTCACGGAACAACCGCGCGACAGATCGTTGATGGGAGCCGCCATCCCCTGTAGCACGGGACCAATTGCTTCGGCCTGCGCCATTCGCTGCACCAGCTTATAGGCAATATTACCAGTCTCTAGTGTTGGGAACACCAACACATTGGCCTGCCCGGCAATTTCAGAACCCGGTGCCTTTTTCTGACCGATAGCCGGTACAATAGCAGCATCGGACTGGAGCTCGCCGTCAATTTTCATATCCGGAGCCATCTTCTGCGCCAGGGCAGTGGCTGTTGCCACCTTATCTACCATCTCATGCTTCGCCGATCCCTTTGTTGAGAAGCTTAACATGGCAATTTTGGGTTCAAAACCGGCAATGGCTTTGGTGGTGCGTCCGGTGGCCACGGCTATCTCAGCCAGCTCCTCGGCAGTGGGGTTAGGATGCACCGCGCAATCGGCAAACACCATCATACCTTCTTCACCAAAGCTCTTATCTTTTAATATCATAATGAAGGCTCCGGAAACAACACTAATGCCCGGCGCTGTTTTAACATATTGAAAAGCGGGTCGTAACACATCGCCGGTAGCATTATCAGCACCTGCCACCTCGCCATCGGCATCTCCGGCCTTAATCATCATCACTGCCAAAAACAACGGGTTTTTTATCAACTTAAGGGCTTCCTCTTTTGTTAATCCTTTGTTTTTTCTGATCTCCACCATCATGTCGGCATAAGCCTCCATCTTATCGTGCATCTCCGGATCAACAACTGTTGCCTTGCCAATCGCCTCCAAACCAAATTCACTCGCTGCTGCCTTCACCTTATCGGGGTTACCAATAAGGATAATATCAGCGAAGTCTTCTGTTAAAATCGTATTAGCGGCACGAAGCGTACGCTCCTCTAAACCTTCAGGCAGAACGATGCGTTTCTTATTCTCGCCTGCCCTCTGCTTAAGTTGTTCTATAAATTCCATTTGTTCTATAAAAAGTTATAATTATCAATAATGCTGCAAATTTACGCTGAAAATCGTATTATTCACATGCCTTTTATCATTTTAATAAGATGTTTAAAAACAGAAAACATCAAAGATAAAAATTTGACAATCAGCTACATTAAACTTCGTAAACATTTGCTGACTAGTCTCTTGTCGCGACTGCTTTCAAATTATAAATCCTGTGGCTTATCTTCCGCACTAAAGCTCAGCATTAGTGAGCTAACGCAGACTAAGTATTTCAAGTGCTCTAATAACTTATCGCTATCGCGCACTAAAGCTACAATCAAGAGCCACAAGGCCTTGGTAGCTTATAATTTTCCAAAAATAAATGCAGTTAGTTAAACCGATATTTTGAAGGGTTACTACAAAGAAAGGCTTTTTATCGGTTTAACAAAAATGTTTTCAAGGAGGTTCACTCTTCAACACTTCAAAAATTGTTGAGGCTGAACTTCATGATCATCCAAAAACGACGACCATATTACAAATACAATCAGGCTATCTTATTACTCATGAGATAACTCACTAATAAATAGGAGGCGTACCTCGCTTAGAAGTGATCACTACCACACCATCGGCAGCCTGTGTTCCATAAAGACGAATGGCTTTTTCCCCTTTGATAATTCGTATGGATGCCACATTATAGTCCGCTATCTCCATTAATCCATCCACAATTTTATTATCCAGTACAAACAAGGGTTGCTTTCCCATTGCATTCAGGGAGCGGATCTGCGTCGCCATCTGACGTTCATCGTTGGTCAGGGCAAAACGAACAGGGATACGCATGCGGGTATTAACGGCTTGCCGATTCACCGTACCGGGCTTCCACGGTCCCGAATCCTTTAGCATTGCCAGCACCTCGGCGTCCAACTTTTCATCAATACCTTTTTCCACTTCGGCCTGTTCCACAACTCCTTTGGAGGTCACCACAAAGCTAAGCCACACGTCACCCTCTATACCTTGTAACTTATAGGCGCTATCAAAATCAATCTGCTTCCGAAAATGCTGCCCAATATCCTTACCTGCTTTTTTAAGGCGTGGCAGCTTATCCACTACATCATAAACCTCTTTATCTAAGATAGTTTCCTGTGCCTCAAGCCCCACAACAACAAAACACAAAAAGAATAAAGTGCTGAAAAATTTGATGGTAACATTCATAATTCAAGTTTTAGACGGTTAGCTATTGAAGAAAATGGCGAATCCAGAAGATGACGCCGATTATCTAAATAACAATAACCATACCAAACACCAACACTAACGTGTGCTTACGACCTGCCTCTTCGCATCTTATCAAGGCGGCTGATGACGTCTTTCAAGCTATCTTCTCTCACTTTTGCTGCCTTTTTCCTTACCTCCTCATTTACCTCGTACGCCTTAGGAGGCGGTTCAGGTAATTCAGTGCTCTTTATTTTTCTACTTTCCATTGCCTTAGCCTCCCACTTTATATTGAGGCCATCGAGTAATTCACCAAAGAAATGCATCTTATCATCGGGCACAAATACATTGAAAGTCTTCATAATATTACAATTTGTTACTATTGAAAGTTGATAATTAAAGTTAATAGAATTCTGACAATGATTCAAGCCCACCAAAAAAAATATCACCTCTGAAAAATTAATCGGTAATTTTGTAATTATCAGCATCATTAAGCACTGGAAAAGCCTTACGGAAATCCCTTAATGCGGAATGATTGAGTACAACATAAGCAAAACCATTGTTATCTGCCATATCACAGATCACTTCTCCCCGCGCATTAATAACACGACTTTGACCAGCATACGACAGTTGCCCGTCATTACCTATGCGATTTAGTCCCACAACGTAACTCTGATTTTCCAATGCGCGCGCTGGCAGTAAGGTATTCCATACTTTTTTACGTGATGCAGGCCAGTTAGCCACATAAACAAGCACATCATAAGCTTCTCCCAGGTTACGACTCCACACCGGGAAACGCAGATCGTAGCAAATAAGCAGGCAAAAACGCCAGCCCTTAATGGTAACAACAAGCCGCAGACTACCGGCCGCGTAATGAAGATGCTCATCGCCCATAGTAAACAGATGCCGCTTGTCGTAGTAATGCAGCGAGTGTTCATCCACAACATATAAGCGATTAACGAAATCACCACCTGTTTCCACCACTACACTCCCCAGAACGGTTACACCATAGGTCACTGCCACATTCCGCATCCATTGCAATACCTCACCCCCCTCCTTTTGAGCATTTTTTGCGGGTGACATGCTGAATCCACAATGAAACATCTCTGGCAAAATAAGTACATCGGTATCCTCCTCCATTTGTGAAATATATTCATCGAGGCGGCTTAAGTTGCCGAAGGTATCCTCCCAAAGGATGTCATATTGAAGAAGTGCAATCTTTAGATCCTTCATAATTATCATTTTAGTTGAACACTACTCTGCACGCCGGCACCTTCAGCTTGCCCCTCGTACATTCTAAGCGTTTGTTTATTTTATAACAATCTTACTGATTTCTGTTTATTTTCTTTAAAATGTGATTAAAGTATTTAATTTTGCGCCCGCAAAAAATTAACACACTAACCATCACACTCAATTAACTCAAAAAAATGGAAAAATTAAAAATTACTGCCCAACTGTATGGCGAGAGTACCAAAAGAACCATACTAGACTATACTCTTATTGTAAGCGGTGCTTTTATTTTGGCTGCCGGATTTGTCTTTTTCATCAACCCTTATAACATCGTACCAGGCGGCGTCTATGGTATTGGCATTGTAGTACATCACCTGGTACCTGCCATTCCGGTGGGTACTTTCGGACTAGTGCTGAATATACCTTTAACCCTGCTGGGCATTAAGATACTGGGCGCACGCTTCGGCATTAAAACCATATTAGGAATGGTACTTACCACCATTTTTATGGATGGCCTCACTTACTTTATTGGTGCAAACGATCCATTGGGGCTAACTGATGACCTTTTACTATCGTGTGTGTTTGGCGGCATAGTAATCGGTCTCGGTTTAGGACTTATCTTCAAAGCTAAAGCCACCTCGGGCGGATCGGACATAGTGGCCATGATACTGGCCAAATACAGCCGAATATCTGTTGGACAGCTACTAATTATTGTCGACTCCGTTATTGTACTCATCGGTCTTATTGTATTTAAAGACTGGAAAATACCACTATACTCATGGATCGTCATTTTTATCACCGGCAAGGTAATTGACATTACCATTGATGGCTTGAATTATGAGCGGGCGCTATTGATTGTGTCCGACAAACACGCCCTGATTAAAGACAAAATATTGAACACCCTGGAGCGGGGTGGCACCTACCTAAATGGCGAAGGGATGTATAGCGGCGATGCTAAAAGGATAATATTCACAGTAGTAACACGTCGTGAGGTGTCGGCCTTACAGGCCATGATCAAAACCATAGACCCTGAGGCTTTTATGGCTATTATGGAAACATCAGAGATTATTGGCGAAGGCTTCAAGTCGCTGGAAGACAAAAGTGAGTAAATAACATACAAGTATATTAAAATCACGGGCCAGGCATATAATTTTGTCTGGCCTTTTCTATATTTCAGATGATAAGGGCATATTTCCACCGAATGGTATTAACTTTGAGCCTCCTAAAACCAAGACTATGATCAAATCGATATATCTGACTTGCCTGCTAACCATAACAGTAATCTGTGCAAGCGCGACACCTAATGACTCCACCTACATTAAAAAGGGCTTTACTTTTGGATTACTGCCTGCCATCTCCTTTGATGCCGACTTGGGCTTTCAATATGGCGGCCTTACAAATTTTTACTGGTATGGCGATGGCTCCAACTATCCGGATTATGAGCACTCCCTCTATCTGGAATTCTCAAAATACACAGCAGGCTCCACTCTGGCCCGCATCTATTATGACTCTCCTAAACTACTTCGTGGTATCAGGACAACCGCTGACATAACCTGGTTCAGAGATTTAGCGCTGGATTTTTATGGATTTAATGGTCGGGACGCCATCTACAACAGCGATTGGGAAGATGATGGCGCTGAAAATTACAAATCAAGAGTTTTTTACCGCCACCACCGGGGTATGTTTAGAATAATGACTAACCTAAAAGGGAAGATTATTGACAGCCAGGATGAATGGAACTGGATGGCCGGACTGGTATACTTCAATTTTGATATTGGTTCGGTAGATGTGGATCGCCTGAACCGCAAAAAAGATAAACAAGATCAATTGCCACAAATTGATGGCTTATACGATAAGTATCTGCAATGGGGAATCATAAGCCCCGAAGAAGCTAATGGCGGACAACATGCCTACCTGAAAGCAGGTATCTCATACGATACACGAGATATTATTGCGAACCCATCCAGTGGCACATGGACAGAACTGTTTATCTCCCACATGCCATCATTTTTATCCACCCAAAAAGGGAGCTATAGCCGCATCAGTTTTTTTCACCGTCAATACTTTAGCCTCACCCAGAACAGCAATCTTATTGCAGCCTACCGCATTGGCTATCAACACAAACTCCATGGAACTATTCCCTTTTACCTGCTCCCCCACATGACGACCAGTACATTAACCTCGGCAACTTCGCAGGGAATGGGCGGTGCCAAAACATTACGTGGCATCAATCGCAACAGAATAGTCGGAGATGGCGGTTTGCTCACCAATGTTGAGTTACGCTGGAAAATATGGAAAAGTAAACTCTTTCGCCAGGACTTTTACCTGGGCACGAACTATTTTGTTGACATGGGCTTAATCACGCAAGAATATAAAATCGATAAATCAAGGGTACCTGAAAGCGAATACAGCCGCTACTTCAACAACGTCCGGGATAAAGCACATTTTAGCTATGGTCTGGGCATCAAAGGGGCACTTAATGAGAACTTTGTAGTCTCGGCCGACTATGGTATGGCCACCAGCAAACAAGATGGCACTTCAGGACTTTACATTACCCTCAACTATTTGTTTTAAATCAGAAATAACTTAGCACAAAAGCCATCAAAAAACCCAGGTAATTACCCAATGCATACCCGATAAGGCCGATTGTAAGACCCGGCACCAGCACCGAATGGTTACGCAACGAACCTGCTACCACAGGAACAAAAGGAGGACTGCAAATAAGTGCTGCTGAGGTAATAATTACCGTATCGGCATCAATTTTCCGTGTTCGGGCTAAGAGCACATGCAATACCAGACTCACAAACACCACAAAGGTTATGTAAGCAAATATCACCGGATTAATATCGCTAAGATTGCCCAATCGTACTTTGGAGGCCACCACGATGCTAAAAATTAATATCAGATACATCCCCAGGCTAAATGTGCCAGGTGTTGAATTAATTTTCTTGATAGAGGAGCCGCCAATACCCATTGCTGTAATGAGGAAGATAAATACCACCATCTTTAAACTTGCGGGCATCAAAAGCATAACCCCACCGGCAAAAACCACCATTAGCAGGGTAATTAGCAACATTCTCAGCAATTTCAAACAATGGTGTTTGTGCTTCAGGTAGTCCCATAAACGCTCCTCACAATTACCCACTTCTGTGCCACACTTACTCTCCATGCTCAGTGGAAGAAACAGGCTAAAGAGACGCTGACCTACACTCATTAAAAAAAACAGGTAAACAGCTCCAATGGCCATATCGTATGAATGAACAGCCAGGTAAATTTCCTCGTTCACATCCAGAATCATTTTGAGGGAAGCCAAGTTAGGTGTTCCCCCACTATAAATCCCAACCAGCAGGCCACCTACCTTATGAAAATCATCAATTTCATTGCCATGAAACATTGCATAACCCACACCTACCGATGCAA
The DNA here is from genome assembly GCF_050589825.1 of Carboxylicivirga longa. Taxonomy (NCBI): domain Bacteria; kingdom Pseudomonadati; phylum Bacteroidota; class Bacteroidia; order Marinilabiliales; family Marinilabiliaceae; genus Carboxylicivirga; species Carboxylicivirga longa. The sequence continues at coordinate 45,956 of NZ_JBNGOZ010000022.1, forward strand.
ATACAGCTACAAGGGCAAATAACAATGAGTAAAACGGCTGAGCAGCCAGCTTTTTCCAGGCACGAACATTTGATGAGAATAGCAACAACGGAATGGCCAACGGCACAGTAACAGACATCAACACCTCCTGAACCATTTCGAAACGCTCATCTATCAAACCCGATAAGCCCAGAAGCAAACCGAACATATAAGCCAGAATAACAGAGCCTATTTTATTTAGAAACTGGAATTTTTCACACAAAAAAAGCACCAACGCTGGTAGCGCGGTGTAGAGAATCACAACGAGTACCTGAATCATTCAGTCAAAATTTTACACAAAAATATTCAGATTTTAATTCTGAACAATAATTTGCTTCATCAGTGCTTCCATATTTGACCTAATTTCACTGTATGATTCGGTAAAATGGTTGGCCATTATACAAAAAGCGAGTGTTTTTCCGCGATTAGTAGTCAGATAACCGCAGTAAGCCAACACACCATTCATAGAACCACTCTTACCGATTACCCTGGCTTGATAGGCCTCATCTTTTAATATGCTCCGGAGGGTACCATCAACGCCAGCCACGGCCAGCGACTCCTTATAAACACCCTTGATATCATACTGATACAACCACTGCAGCACAGCCACCATATCCACGGCCGCCAATGCATTAAAAGGTGACAAACCGCTGCCATCATAAAAAGTGCCGGAAAAATCAGGTATCCTATCGCGCCAGAATTGCTCAAGGGCAGCCACGCCCTTATCCCAGTGGGCAGCTCCCTGTGTTTGCGCAAGGGAAAATAGCAGATGATCGGCAAATAAATTATGACTCTTTTTATTCACAACAGCTATCAGGCTCGACAAAGGTGGCGAGTAGTGCGTATAGAGCCATTGATGGTGATCGGCATGCATGCCCTTTCCCTTTTCGATGGTGCCTACCGTTATACCACTGTTGCTTAAGTAGGCTTTAAGCTCGCGTGCCAGCACTTGGCCGGGATGCGGCATGGCACCTTTTATGGTAAAAGAAGTACGATTACGGGGTATCGTACCACTTACCTGCCAGGTATCCATCAGTGGATGACCATAAATATATGCGCTGTCTTTCTTATTGTCGGCACTCAGCACCATGCAATCAAAGCCTACACCAACAGCAGGATTAACGCTAACAATGCGCACGGGGGCACCGCTTTGAGGCGGCGACTGTAACTCAAGATGAAAAGTATTCTCACGATAAGTTAGGCCATCGGGAGCAGCCCCATAATAATTGCCCATATCTTCCCACAATCGCTTCGACGGTTGTTGCATTCCTGTGTAGCAGGTATTGTCAATAACCAACTTATTGAGACTTTTGACCCCGGCCTTTTGCAGCGCACTCAGCAACTCCCGAAAGAGAACCTTCGACTTACTGCCTTCAAAACGTGATGAACCCAGTGTAGGGTCGCCGCCGCCTAACACATACAAACTGTATCCTGCGACATCTCTACGCAGATAAAAACGTGTTTGATAACGATAATCATCACCCAATATGTGCAATGCAGCTCCGGTGGTCATAATCTTAGTTAAGGAAGCCGGAGTCATGCGCTGACGCGGATGATGACTGAGCACTATATCGCCCGTATTGATATCAACAGCATAAAGCGATATAGCCCCTTGCTGAGTAATACTTGTAGGCGCTACGGACATGCCTCCATCACTACTTTTATGCTGCGAAGCAGGGGAACAAGCCAATAAAAAACTTAAAAAAAGGTAGTTTATTAGCTTCATGGAGTACCTCCCACCTGCTCATTCAGCTTTTTTTCATCACGATAACGAATGACCAAACCCTGATACAACTTTTTGGCATCCTCAACCTCCTGACGGCTTCCCACCACTCCTTTGGTACGAAAGGCCTCGTAACTTTTATAGGCCCATTGAACAGCCTGCTCCAGATCACCCCTCAGTTCCATGGATACAGCAATATTATAAGCTGCCTTTCCTTTCTCCCGCGAATTACCGTGAGCATACACATAGCCCCACATCTTCTCGGCCTCATAGCGATTATCCTTATTCAGCCATTCGATGGCCGACACAAAATGGGGGTTTCCATTGGTATACACCTTACGCTCAACAGGCTCCCAGTAGGGCGTTAACTTGTCTGCATAGGTGGCGCCCAAAAAACTGCCCAGCTCAATAGTGGCCTCCTTGAGTGATGGAAAGTACATCACGGAAGCATCAATACTAGCCCCAATACCGTCCCAGTACAAAGTGTCGCGCTGTAGCTCCTGATGCAACACAGTGGCCGAGTAGGCGTCCCACAGGCGCCAATAAACCGTACCCGCCACGTCCATCATGGCATAATACTCAACACTCATGTCTTCCACCTTAATATCAGTACCGTAGGAGGCGGCCGCCAAGGACAAGACAGCATCTGCCTGATGCCGGGTACCGATATCGATTATTTGAGCTGGTGTTAAGGCTCGCAGACTCTGCCCCTGATCCGCTGTATTATAAGATACTGTATCAATGTAGACCGTATCGAAGAAACGCCGGCGCAGCAATTCCTGCTGCAAATTACCGGCGATGACGGCAGCAAAGCTATCCACCCTTACGGTATCGAGTCTCACCTCTTCGCCCACAACATGGGCAATATGTGCATCATCAGGATTAAAAGGGTAGGCATTATCCACAATTACCAACGTTTTTATTTGCGGTGGCACCGAATAAGCAGCGGGTCGCAGCACCTCGAAATGCATAACATCATAGGTTTTGCATGACATAAAAACAAATATCAATAGGGTAATGGTTAAAAACTTGTACATAAGTGAGTTTTAACATTTATTTACAAAAACAATGCCGTTTTATCCTTGCATAAAAATAAGAAAGGGTGGTTAAAAAACCACCCTTTCTTCCATAAAATAATATTCTTGCTTACATATTCATTCCACCACATACATGAATGGTCTGACCGCTTACATAGGCTGAAAGATCTGAGCCCAGGAATACACAGATATTGGCCACATCGTCGGGTGTACCACCACGCTTCAATGGAATCTTAGCTTCCCACTCTTTCTTCACGTCCTCAGGTAACTGACCGGTCATTTCAGTAATAATGAAACCGGGAGCAATGGCGTTACTACGAATACCGCGCGAACCCAACTCCTTGGCCACCGACTTGGTAAAACCAATCATACCGGCTTTAGAGGCTGCATAGTTAGCCTGACCTGCATTACCACTCACACCTACCACCGAGCTCATATTAACGATAGAGCCTGAGCGCTGACGCAACATGGTTGGCTGCACGGCTTTGGTGAAGTTAAATACCGACTTCAGGTTAACATTAATAACTGCATCCCACTGCTCTTCGCTCATGCGCATCAGTAGGGTATCTTTAGTAATACCAGCATTATTTACCAGGATGTCGATTGAGTCAAAATCCTTTGCTATTTCGGCAACCACCTTTTGAGTATCCTCAAAATTACTGGCATCAGAGGCATATCCTTTGGCCTTCACACCCAACGCTTCAAGCTCCTTCTGCGTTTCTTCGGCTGCTTCATTAATTACCAGGTCTGTAAAAGCCACATTACAACCCTCTTGAGCAAAACGCAATGCAATAGCCTTGCCAATACCACGAGCGGCACCGGTAACAATGGCTGTTTTTCCTTCTAGTAACTTCATATCCTTATTCTATTTAGTTCCAATGGAGGTTTTTCAATGACCCATCCATTAAATATTAATTGTCTGTTACGCTATTATCAAATGCAAACCCTTGTTTGCAAGCGTAAAATTAATCGGACAAAAATAGAATATTTCTTAGCTTTTCGCTATTATTTTTGCTGAAATACCTGTTTCCCTGCTGAAACAGCAGCGGCAAAGGCAATGAAAAGATGAGCTAGCTATTAGCACACCTTATTGCCAGCCAACACAACTAGTAGAAGGATTAATAAATAACATGTGACTTATCTGATGACTAAATTATTGCTTATGTATTCAGTCATCCGATAAGTGATGCAATTTAATGAACGTACCACTAAGGCTTCACCTTTTTTAATCGTGGCAAAGTTTTAAACAATAAAATATTAAGCACCGTAAAGAAGAGCGTAATGTACAGTAAACCCTTAAGCTGCGGTAATATATCAACCAGATTGGCTCCGTAAAACATGAGCTTTCTTAAGCCTTCTAAAAAGTGCGTTAGCGGAATTGTTTCTGCCAATGTAACCACCCAACCGGGCATTTGCGACAAGGGCCAGGTAAAACCGCTTAAAATAAAACTGGGGGTTGCAATCACCATGAGTATTTCTGTAGCCTTTAACTGACTTGGTATGGCCAGACTTACTGAAATTCCCATCATGGTGACCGATAAAATAAGGGCTGATAATAGTGCTATCATGCCACAGGGGTGCACCTGCAAGGGTACTTTAAACAAGGGAAACATGGCCCACAAAGCGGCAATAACACCCATTCCCATCAACCAAAATGGCAATGATTTTATCAGCATGGCATACCAGGGATTTTTCACCCGCGGGTAAAACTCAGTGGCAAAGGTATTCTCCTCCTGTTCGCGAGCAAAACTAAGCGCCATGGCCAACATAAACACCTGCTGTATAATTACCCCCAATACGCCGGGCCACAGAAAAGTCATGTAATTGGCTGCCTTGTTAAAAAAGCGGGCATAATTAACGCTAAAAGCTTCGTAACTGGCTTTAGCGGTAGCGAGTGGCATGCCTGTTTTGGTTAGGCTCTGTATTTCGATGCCGGCATTGAAAGTTCCAAGGGCCACCTGAATGGCTTTGGCCGCGTAATTGGCCGGAAGAATATTAGCGGTATTAACCTCCACCTGTATCTCCGGATGGCGTTTCTGGATGATATCGGCTTCAAAACGATAAGGAATTGTAACTACGGCCTCGTAGCCCTCATCGATAATAGCCTGGTTAATATCCTGGTTATCGAACCGGACCGTAACGGCTAACACCTCGCTTTCATCCAGCATATCAATGGCCCGGTGACTCATGGGTGAATCATCCATATCGATCACTAATACCGGCAGATTATCGACCTTTCCCTTACTGTAAACCGCGCCAAGCAATAACCCATATAGCAAAGGAGCTCCGATAAAAATAGCCATCACCACCGAATTACTGGCAAACAGCCTGAACTCCCTTTTTAACAACTCAATGAAATTACGCATCTGTGTAAAATTTATTATCACTTAATAATTACAGAAATATTAGTCAATAGCTCACTAACATCCGTTCCCTTTTCAGGCACGGCCTTTAATTCATAAATTGACTCTCCCAATTGATACTCGGGAAACGCAGAGGTAACATCGGCATAACGGGTCAGTTGCTTAATCGCTACTATTGTGGCCCGATAGCTTTTACCATCGAAAGGTGAAAGAATGTCAACAGTTTCCCCCACCTTGTAGTTATGGATTTGCCCCTCGGCAATGGTGAAGCGGAAAAAGGCCTTATCCAGTTGGTAACCTGTGGCAATGCCATAGCCGGGTAATACCAGCTCGCCTTCGTGCAAGGCAATGGTTTCGATGGTCATGGCCTGCGGCGCCACAATGTAGCGTTCGGCGAAAGCCACCAAGCCCTCTTGGCGGGCACCTTTGGCCCGTTCATAATCGCCCAAAGCCATCTGCACCTTTTCATTACGCACGCCTTTTTTCACTTCTTCGTATTTGGCTTTAACGCCATTATATTGTGCTTTGGCCGCCTGATATTTCATATAAACCTCATCGTGCTGCTGCACAGATACCATGCTATCTTTAAACATGTTGTTAATTCGCTTATAAGACTTCTCAGCAAAGCGATACTGTTCACTCACGGCATCCAGTTTAGCCATTACCTGCTCCAACTGTTCGTTAGTAGCACCCTTTAAGGCCATTTCATACTGGGCTTTAGCAGCACTCACGGCACCTTCGGCCTGATTGAGCTTAGCTTCCACCTCAGGCATATCCAAAAGCATTAAAGTATCGCCCTTATTGACCCTTTGTCCCTCCTGAGCATAGATGCTAAGGATGCGCCCCGGATATTTGGATACCACCATCAGTGCATCGCGTTTAACTTTTCCTTGTGGCCCGTCTATTGTCTTATTCTGACAGGCTATTGCCATTAAAGCGACCAATCCTATTTGCCATTTTAAAAGTGCTTTCATATCTAAAAGTTTTTCCTGTTTCCTGTTTAGAAACTCACCCTCAAGTAAGGTGATTATGCGCTAATTATTACCCGTTTTTTTTCTTGTATTCTGTATTTCAATTCCAATATCAGTAATTGATTATTTACCCATGGCTCTTAGTGTAGACAGGTTTAACTGTCCACTGGCATTTAACAGCTGTATGGCACTCTGCCGCTGAGTGTAAACCGTTTGATAATAGTCGAGCACTGACTTTTCGTAATCGGCCTGTGCCTCCAAAAACTCACTAACTTTTATCAATCCGTTCTGATACTCTCTATAGGATATGTCCATACTGCGCCTAGACACCTCCTGCTGTTTGGCCCTCAGCACTTCCTGGGCTGTTGCCACCTGATAATTATTAAGGGCATTGTTATAATTCAACATCAGCATTTCAGCGGCCTCAGCGCGCTTGTTTTCTGTTTGCTGAATGCTAATTTTTGCCTTTTTTCGTTCGTGGCGGGTATGTAAACCATCAAACAGCTCCCATTTGAAACCCACGCCCACCATGTTTAGCGGATAGGCACTCATCTCATTAAAAGCCAGTGGCCCCAACTCACCATTGGTAAAACCAGCATATTGATGAGCTGCAAAAGCTTGTACTTTGGGTAAATAACCACTCGACTCACTTTTGAGCTTATACTCCGAGGCCAGCACCGCCTCATCCAGTGCTTTAATCTCCGGACGCTCCAAATAGCTGCCGGAACCTACTGCACCTGTCAAAGGGCTTAACTCCACCTTCAGGCTTATCAGGCTATCCAGCGGCAAGCCCGTTAACTGATGGAGCTTAAGGTGCAGCAACTGTTTCTTGCCACGAAGCTCTATTTGGCGGGAAGATAAATCCAGCCGAGCGATTTCTATCTTCTGGTAATCATGCTGAGTAATTAGGCCTTCAGACAGTGCTTTTTGGGCGACCTGAGCTTCCCTGTCCAGCCGGCGCTCACTCTCAGAAAGCACTCTTTCGGCCTGCATTATTAGCGCCACTCTATCGAAATAAGCAGAAACGTCTTCTATCAAGTCTGCCTCGCTTTGTTCCAGTAAATATTCGGCGGCCTTCATTTTGTGTTTCACAGCCTTACCCAAATAAGGCACTTTAAGACCGGTAAAAAGCGTCCACTTAGCAGTAAGGCCACCCATCCACAGGTTACCACTGTAATCCACCTCCTGGTTGATAGCCGGCACAGCCAGCTCCATTGGAGGCATGGTTAGCGGGGGCATCCCAGGGATTTGAATGGGCAAAGTAAGCTCGGGCGTTGTAAAGGGAATTGGCTCAGTATCGATATTCAATTGCCCTTTTGAATAGGCATAGCGGCCTCCCAGCTCGAGTGTTGGAATATAAGTATGGTATATTTGCTTTTGCGTAAGGCCCATTCTTTTAAGTTCGAGCTGCTGATTTTTTAGTGCTTTATTATGCTCCAGGGCGGCCTCAATCATATCGGGCAACTTATACCCTACATCTTTGCCATGCTCCTGAGCCTGTGTTGTAAACACCCCACATACTAGTATCAAAATGAATAGCTGTTTCTTCATTACCGTAACTCGTTTATATTATCCGCTATTAACCAACTGCTAATGTTCCACCATCAGCTTGTTAAACAACTGATTAATCTGCGATATTTATTTAATAATTACCATTTTATTTATTCAACCGTATGGCATCCCAACAGGCTTCGGCATACACCTGCACATCGAATTCTCCCGACAAAAGTGTGGTATTGCGCGACATACGCACCAACGCTGTTAAGGGACCATGAATCAGGGCAATTAAGCCCGCAATGGGAATGGCCTTGACAATGCCTTCCTTTTGGGCCTGCTCTAATAAAGTATAAACCGGACCCAACAGGCGCTCAGCGTCCGACCTTTGGTTATCGACCACAAAGGCATACTGGTTGATGAAGTCGGGCACTCGCTTATCGTCAATATAAGCCACCAAAACCTCCCGCCATATTCTGATAAAATTGTCTTTAAACGATTCTTGCTCCGTATAGCGGGCCTGCACTAACTGATTTATCTCTCCGGTAATCATTTCATATACCGAAGCCAGCATCTCCTCCTTATTTTTGAAATGCACGTAAATTGTTCCGGCAGCAATGTTTGCTTTTTCCGCAATCATCTTCATGCTGATGCCATGCAACCCATACTGCGTTACCAGCGTGAGGGCTGCGTCAAGTATGGCAGCTCTTTTATCTTTTACTTTACCTCTAACCTGCATGTCGTTTTATTTAAACTTCCACTAATGAATGAACGTTCATTTATTATGCAAATATAGTAGATTGTTTTAATGAATGAACATTCATTTATTTAAAAATGGTTAATTATCAGATATTGAAGTAAACTACCACTGCTAATCATCAACAATACTTGTATCTAAGTAATTATTAAGTATCCTTCTTTGATACTCACAGCTGCACCCCCGAAGGCGATAAGCTTAAGAAGCTAAGCGGACTGGGCAAAAGCGTCATCAGCTATTGGAAAATTGACCGCCTGAGCACTTTTGTGAACCTGGATGAGGAGAAATACCCCAGGTTGATGCAACTATTTACAGAGGCAGGCATGAAAGACCTGGCGCAATTAAAAAACAAAACCTTCGATATTGAAAGTATTCAGACGTCGAACCTTGATAAGCTAAAACAATACCTCGATAACAGCCGAACCTACAAAGCCGCTAAGGAAGAGGAGTTCACCATTCGTGTTTGATGGCTAACTCTTCTGGGTCAAACACTCGCTCGTATACGTTGCTTACTCCCTTTTGTATGATTTGCAGAAAGTCGTCTCCTTTTTTTATAAAACGGCCTGGCTTTGAAAGAGATTTTTCTGGCTCTTAGCCGGAATGCGCTCTCATTTTGCCAGAAGTGGCCCACATTTGTTTTACAATCATCTTCGAATTTCACAGATAGGTGACAGATTTTCGGAGAAAATTCTAACCAAAAGCTAAACGCAGGTCTGAATTTTATCAGCGATTGAGCAAAAAAGGCAGGTAAATGCATCAACAACGGAAAAAATGAAAGGCCAACAGTATCGGGATTAACACTTGCTCTAGCACCATAATAGCCTCATTCACTTGGGCTTGTTCTTCTTCGGTAAAGTTAAATTCAAGTCTGTTATCTTGCTTGGAATTAGGTTATTATGATTAAATGAATTGATTAGCAAGACGAGTATAGGAAAAGTCACTCCGATTTTTCCGGAGTGAATAAAAACTATTTCACATGCTCTTCCAAAATCGCTCTTAGTGGATAAATCATTCGTTGGGCCAGGGTCAGATCTTCGGTAATAATTTCGGCAACGCCCTGCATATTCTGCTTAAAGGGCAGTAGCTTGCCAACGTTCGAACCTGTTTGAACACTTCAAAACATCCATTAATAAAGTTACAGCTTCATTTATTTTCATTTAGTGCGCCTTAACTAACTCCATACCAGCTAATATCTTTTGCCATTGCCAATCACTATCAATCTTCATCTCAACATAATCATCTCTCATCAGAACTTTAGCTTTTTTATTGCCCTCAATCAGTAAAACACCTCCTCCTGGCTTAACAACTATTTTGCCCCATTGGTCAGTCAACTCCATAAAAGGAAAGAATATACCGAAATCGGGAATATTAAACATGTGATTGGGACTAAAGCCAAACTGCCTGTTTGACGACAGCGGTACAATGTACGACGGCGTATTTGCAAAAACAGTTTTAACCGAATCGTTAAAATGTTGTATTTGTTGCTGCCTTAATAGTTCCTGGTTATAATAATGAGTAAAAACCGAATCACTGCAGACATCTATCGTTAATCGGTTATCAGCACAAATAGCCTCTTTAAGCATGATAGCCATGTTGCTGTCTGAATTTAAACAGAGCTTCCACCCATGAACATAGCTATCGAGTAACAACGCATAAATCAAACCGGTTACGTATCCAAATCGACGATGTATCGATTTTGCTTCAAGCAATGCATCACTCTTTTCACGTATATAGGCCATACTGTTTGATTTAGAAGTATAAACAGCCTTAACTGCAGTATATTCAGCTAGTCCTTCTGTTAATTCAAAAGCAGCTTCATCATCGGCATAATCACTATATAGGTTCATTCGTTGTAAGCGACAAGCCAGAGCCCGACTTAATAACGAATCACGCTGATCATTTGTGCTTGCCAGGGCATTTGCCAGATAATGGCATTCTGTTTTTAATAACGCACAAGCTTCCGGTTCGTCCAAATGATTATTGTTGCATCCCTTGGTTTGAAAAATGGAATCCTGAATGCTATGGAACGACTCATGCAACACCAGCAGCAAAGCTCTTTCAAAATCATCCGGCACAGGCAATGCTACCAAAGCGGCGGGTACGCCATTCAGTATAATGTTAGTATTTGCAATAATAATACTATCGTGCAGCACACCTTGATACAGGCTTCCAAACACGTAGTCGTAAGACGAATCGACCTGCCAGGTACTATAAGTTGCTCGCGTTTGTCGATTGACGTACACAACATACTCGCCCAAAGGATGCTGCCATATATTGTATAATGCTGTTTGATTACTTTCAATCCAGTTACTGATTTGATACACTCGCTCTATGGATTGCTGAGCCCATAGCTGACTACTCAACAAAACAAGTGATAAGGAGAAGAAGTAGTTTTTATACTTTGGCATATTGCTATTTAGTATGAAGTATGTACTACCAATTACAATAATTGTCTTCAAACCAACTATTCAATGGTTAAAATATGAAATTCATTTTTTATTTTATAAAAAGAGATCTTCGCACCAGGTTAAACGTTTCCCGTCTCCTCCCATTGTTAATAGTGATTCTTATTTCATTATTTTTATTCAGTTCTTCATAAACTCTCTGATTTAGCTCACACCAATCCATATCTTGTCCTACTAAATATAATTCATTAATTTTCTCAACAATACTCCCCCGTTGGATTCCAATATCTTTGGCAATATCCCAAACAGCTGCAACAACAAACTTTTGCTCCAAATCAGGCATAATTACTATTCCAAAACTACCTTGATCGATGTATTCTTTATTGATTAATTTGGAATAAAAGTTTTTCTTGGGGAAATCAATAATAAAATTATAATATTCAAGCATTCCCGCGCCTAGTGAACGACTATATGGGGCATCTGCGTGTTCAACAGCAATAACAGGATTCACTAGCATTTGCTCCGTATTCTGCTTCTTCAAACCTCCTCCAAAGAATTGTTTTTTAACCTTTCCTAAATGAAAACAATGAGTCTTAATTTTAATGATTGAATCCCTACTTAAAACACCGGAACTAACAAAACCATTATTACCTTTTCCTATTACTTTCTGATCACTTTTAAAACTGCTTAAAGAACTAACTCCGATAGATAGATCTCCGTTAAATCCTAAATCAAACAACATATCAGCTGAATAATTGTCGAAATTTCCTAGAATATATGGAACCCCTTGTATAAATTTCATTGGCTGCTTGTAATAACCGATAATTTCTTTAGATTTTAATTTCTTTCGCAGTTTAATCTCCCCATTAACAAAGCTCCATATACAGGTTTTCATCAAATTAGCACCAATAATTCCATCAATATTACAATCGATAAATGATGCGCTTTCTTCAATATTAACCTTAACATTATCAAAGGATACTGAATTTATGGTAAAGTCAACAGTAGTAAAATATACTTCCCAATTTGCAAACCCATCTGATACCGATGAAACTTCTGTTGCCTTTAAGCCTAAATCAGCCAACACTCTTTTTTTTATAAAGCAATTAGTGCTGCCAGTATCAAGGATAAATCGAAATTTTTTTTGTGACCCATTAAGCCTTACATCAGTTAATATTATCTGACCCAGAATATCAATTTCAAAAGTTATTTTTATGTCATCTTTACTACATACCTTATGGTTACTTGCATCAACAACCGCGTACATGCACAAAACAAGCAATAAAATAGATAATATTCTTTTCATGTAATAGGATTCATTGAAGTTGTTTAAAGTCCTAAAATAGAACAAATTAAATCATTTAACTAATTAGTAATCTGGTGATTAAATAGTATATTTAATAAATATTCATCAGGTGTTAAGTACTCAAATTATAAAAAAACATAAGCCCATATTTAGCTTTTGGCAACTCATGGGACAATACTAAAGTTAAGCTCCACCAAGTTGTCAAAGCGATTAAATTTCGCCTTAAAACAGGCTGCCAGTGGCGTGAAATACCGATAAAGCAATTCTTTAGAGTAAAGTACAGCTGGATTAGCATTTATGCCCATTACCGCAAATGGTGTAAAGATGGCAGCTGGGATAAGCTATGGCAAGTACTGCTCGAAAAATATAAATCATCACTAGATATGTCATCGGTTCAGCTAGATGGAACACACACACCAGCCAAACGTGGCGGTGAAGCAGTTGCTTATCAGGGAAGAAAAAAGTGCAAGACAAGTAATATGCTTATTCTCTCCGACAGTAGGGGTATTCCAATTGCCTGTAGGGACCCAGTCGCTGGAAACCATAATGATGCTTTTGAACTCACTAAAAACTTTGATGGCATGGTGACATCATTACAATAGTCAACTATAAGTGTTGAAGGACTTTTCCTGAATGCTGATGCTGGTTTTGATACAGTATCATTTAGAAATTGTCTTTTCAAACACGATATCTTTGACAATATTGATAACAATAAACGTAATGGCAAGAATGACGTTTCATTCTTGGATGAAGTGCTTTATAAAGAACGTTTTGTCATAGAAAGAACCAATGCTTGGGTCGATGCTTTCAAGGCAATTCTTGTGCGCTTTGAAACCAAAAGTTCCCATACGAAAGCACTAAATTTCATTGCTTTTTGCATTATTCTTCTTAGACAACTTTAAACAACTTCATACTAAGCTACCTTAAATTACATCAATAAAGGCATAAAATAATTACATTCCGTTCAATTCATAATCGATCTAAACAATAATTAAACTTACACTAACAAAATTCGTCCACCAATAAAACGCAAGCCTTTATCAAAGATTAGTTAGGAATGACGCATTCATTATTATTTTAGTACAAAACACACACCCATGACACTAAACCTACGAAAGAAACTGGCTGGCTTTACTATCATCACCATTGGAGCCGTTTTCAGCATTTTCCTGATTATCGCTATGCTGTATATTAAAGATTCATTTCTGAGTGCCAACAAACAACTCCTACAGGAGGAGACACAAAAGGCCGCCCAGGAAATTAATAAAGAACTATCAACACAGATGGGCATTGCCCGGGCGCTTGCCCGTAGCTTTGAAGCTACCTACCACAATAAATGGGAAACCATGGCACCCTTATTTAATCAATCGATGCAGCAGGTGATCGTCAAAGACAGCAGTTACCTGGCCATCTGGAACTGTTTTCAGTATTCGGCCATCGACCCCGACTGGGGTGCACAGCCCGGCCGCTTAACCGCCAGCTGGTCGAGAGAAGAAGGGATTTTAAAATACAAAGAAATAGTGCGCGATGTGGATGGCATACAGCCCTCTCCCTACTACGATATAATTAAAAAACAAGAAGAAACACTCGTGGAACCCTACTGGTACTATTTTGGCGAGTCAAACCAACAAAAAGTGTTGGAGACATCTATTATAGTACCCATGGTTGATCAGGGCCAATCCATTGGCGTGGTGGGTATCGATATGGCGCTGGATGCATTTCCGGCCTACGTAGCCAATGTAAAACCCTTTGACTCATCGGATGCCTACCTTCTCTCAGCCCAAGGCATTGTGGTTGGAAACAGCGATAGACAAAAGCTCGGCAAAGACCTCGGTGAATATTACGGCACCATCGACCTAAAAAGGCTGCTAAAGCCTAACACCGAACAGTCACAAATAATTGAACAGGATATTAATGGCGAGAACATGCTTTTCACCCTCGCTCCCATCTACAGTGGTAATAGTAAAACGCCCTGGTATATTCTCATTAAAACGCCTAAAAGCATTTTATCAGCCCAAGCCAACTGGATTGTGAGTGTTTTAGCGGTTATTGGTATCCTGGCCATCATCATCATTGCCTTTTTGGTTTATCTGGTAATGGGTAAGATCACCCACCCCATTGTTCAAGCCTCCAACATAACAGCACATATATCATCGGGTAAGCTCAACACGAACCTTCATTACCAAAGAGAAAGCGATGAGCTAAACATACTCAATAACTCACTGCTTGATATGCAGGAGAAGCTGGCCGCTGTGGTAACCACCATACGCGAAAATGCACGTCAGATACAGGCAGCCTCCATACATCTGGAAAACGAATCGAGTACCTTGTCCCATGCCACAACAACTATGGCAGCCTCTTCAGAAGAGGTATCATCGGCCATTGAGGAGATGTCGGCTAACATTGAACAAAATGCCGAAAATGCGCACCAAACAGCCTCACTGTCACACGCAGCACTGAACAGTGTAAAAAACAGTAATACTTCAACACAGCGCATGCGCGAGGCGATGGGCGCGGTGGCAGAGCGCATATCCATTATACAGGATATTGCGGCTCAAACCAATATACTATCGCTCAATGCTGCCGTTGAAGCAGCCCGTGCCGGTGAAGCAGGACGCGGCTTTTCAGTGGTAGCATCAGAGGTGAAAAAACTGGCCGAACGCAGCCAAACAGCGGCTAAAGATATTGAGAAATTATCACGACGGGCACTGATGATCTCAGAACGAGCCGGCAACGATATGAATGAGCTGGTGCCCGAGATTGAGAAAACATCGAGCCTGATTGACGAGATAACGGCCGCCAGCATGGAGCAAAATAGTGGAATACAGCAGATAGCAGGTGCCCTTCAGCAACTTAACAGCGGCACTCAGCAAAATGCCTCGCTGGCTGACACGCTGGCCCATAGTGCCGAGGAACTCAATACCTTTGCCAATGAGCTGCAACGGCAGGTAGCCTATTTTACCATTAAGGAAAATTAGTATACAAAAAAGTGCTTATCCAAAAGTATCACGAGTGCTCGCAAAGGGCGCAAATAATAAAAGACGCAAAGTTTTGAAAGGTAACATTCTTCACTTTGCGTCCTTTGCTAAATTCCTAGCGCTCTTAGCGTGAGACTTTATTTTTGATCACCATCTTTCAGTATAATAAAAAGACTATCTTAAAGTTACTTGATAGTGAACAGTTTTTCCCTTCCGAAACGGCTACATAATGTTACACCTTAACGGCATCCAAGGCCTTTAACACCGCAACACCCAAATCGGCCGGTGAGGCCACCACGTGAATACCACACTCAGACATAATAGCCATCTTAGCCGCCGCCGTATCGTCCTTGCCTCCAATAATGGCGCCTGCATGCCCCATGCGTCGACCTTTAGGAGCGGTTTGCCCGGCGATAAACCCCACTACCGGCTTAGTTCCATACTCTTTAATCCATCGCGCAGCATCTGCCTCCATGGTACCCCCTATTTCCCCAATCATAATAATGGCCTCCGTTTCCGGGTCGTTCATAAACAATTCCACAGCTTCTTTGGTAGTGGTGCCAATCACAGGATCTCCTCCAATGCCAATGGCCGTGGAAATACCCAATCCGGCTTTTACAATCTGGTCAGCCGCCTCATAAGTAAGTGTGCCTGATTTAGAAACCAGACCGATGCGTCCTTTCTTAAATACAAACCCCGGCATAATACCTACCTTGCACTCCCCGGCCGTGATTACTCCCGGGCAATTGGGTCCCACAAGTACGGTGGACTTATCCTTCAGGTAGTGCTTCACCTTCACCATGTCGGCCGTAGGAATGCCTTCCGTGATCGCAATCACAACTTTAAGACCGGCATCAGCCGCCTCCATAATAGCATCGGCCGCAAAAGCCGGTGGTACAAATATTAATGACACATCGGCCCCTGTTTGCTCCACGGCCTGACTTACAGTATTAAAGACCGGCAAGCCCAAATGCATCGTACCTCCCTTACCCGGAGTTACTCCTCCAACAACGGTTGTTCCGTATTCGATCATCTGTGTAGCATGAAAGGTTCCTTCGCTGCCAGTAAATCCTTGAACTATAACTTTTGAATTTTCATTAACTAATACACTCATAGGGTATTTAGATTTTAGTTAGCACATGCATTAATCGTTTTTTATCCTACTGTAAATAACCGATTGCTCCACCATTTGTTTTCGATGGCTCAGAATTTTAAGCTGATAGACATCCACTAAAATTTATTTGTCATGATCAAAATACCTGTTACCTACAATGAATATACCACTTGTGTTTTCAGATTATTATTTTGTTATACACAAAAAATAAATAATCTCTACACAAACAACTACATCACACGCCAACAGAATATTACCAAATACCATATACAAACACAAACAAATACATGCTTAACAGTAGCCAAATTGATGAAACCCGTAAAATAATTAACACGTTCAAAGGGCAAGATACATAGGAAAACAATCAGGCTCCCCGCCTATAAACAACTTGTAAAATGAAGAACATTACTATTAAGCAAAAGCTAATAGGGCTTATTGCTGCCATTACATTGGTGCTATTGATTATTGGCACAATGACATACTTATCTTTTAACAAGATAGAGACCTTGCATGAACTTTATGAAAAAGGAAAGCAGCTGGAAGAAAATATGCTCGTTCTGAGAAAAGCTGAAAAAGACTTTATGTTGAGAGAACTAAGCAGTGATGATTATTTTGAAACAGAACAAAGCAAGTACCTTGACTCTTTTCACGAGGTGCAAAATTACAATCAAAAAATTATTGAGGATTTAGCGAGCAGCAGCTACATACAGGATTATGGCCTCATTGAAAACCTGCATATTCTAAGCACCGATTTTGAAGAATATGAAAAACTATTTGACAATCTGATAAGACTGCTCACTGAACGTGGCTTTAAGGATCATGGACTCATCGGGGAGATGCGATCAGCAGTTAAATCTTTGGAAGATAACTATGATGATGCCCCTTTTATTGCTGAGCAACAATTACTGCTGAGAAGACACGAAAAAGACTATTTACTGAGGAGAGATGTTAAATAC
Source organism: Carboxylicivirga longa (assembly GCF_050589825.1). NCBI lineage: Bacteria > Pseudomonadati > Bacteroidota > Bacteroidia > Marinilabiliales > Marinilabiliaceae > Carboxylicivirga > Carboxylicivirga longa. The sequence continues at coordinate 63,078 of NZ_JBNGOZ010000022.1, forward strand.
CAAAAACTACTGAATGTAAGCGCTGAAAACTTTATCGGGCTAATCGAAAAAACACATCAGCTCTCTACCAGCAAGAAGGATATTTTAACAATGCGCCTCAAGGATTACCAAAATGCCTTCAACGACATTGTTAGTATTGATGAGCGCATTGGCTTAACCGAGAGCGAAGGGGTCAAAGGCAAACTGCGCTCAACCATCCACAAAACAGAACCCGAAATCAATATTATTGTCACCACTATAAAAAAAGCAAGCGAAGCGTCAATCAACGCCACCATACGCAGTATTATCGCCGTAATTGCCGCCTTTATAGTCATTACAATAGTTCTACTCCTTTTTATCCTTTCAGGCATACAAAAGGGCTTATTTGCCGCTAAAAAAGCAGTCAATGCAGTAGCTCACGGCGATTTCTCTCAAAATATTGAAATCCACTCCAACGATGAGCTTGGGCAACTCCTTAAAGATGTTCAACTGATGATTATCAAGCTGCGCAAAAGTGTTAATGTGGCCAAAGAAGTATCATTGGGCAATCTGTTGGTGCTCGACAACATGAAAGAAGAGGAATTCGAAGGAGAGTTGGATGAAGCCTTAACAGAAATGGTAAAGCGCATTAGAGTGATCATTGAAGAAATTACGATCGCCTCAGATAATTTCGCAACAGTGAGTAACCAGCTGAGTATTTCATCAGAGCAGCTATCGGCCGGGTCAACTGAGCAAGCTGCCTCCAGCGAGGAAATATCTTCTTCAATAGAAGAAATGACCAGTAGCATTGCTCAGAATGCAGACAATGCACGCCGCACCGAACAAATTGCCAATAAAACGGCGCATGAAATGCAGGCGGGCAAATCAGCCGTTGAAGAATCTAATCACTCGATTAAACAGATCGCCGAGAAAATATTTATCATCAATGATATCTCTCACAAAACGGATCTACTGGCGATCAATGCCGCGGTAGAAGCTGCCCGTGCAGGCGAAAATGGTAAGGGCTTTGCTGTAGTAGCTGTCGAAGTAAGAAAACTGGCTGAACAAACTCAAAAGGCTGCTCAGGAGATCACGGAACTAGCGGCAAAAAGCGTTAGCAATGCCGAAAAATCGGGGAACATGTTAGAAACCCTGGTTCCGGAAATACAAAACACAGCCAACCTGGTGCAAGAAATCAACCTCTCCAGCAAAGAACAAAGTGCGGGCGTAACACAAATCAATACCGGTGTGCAAGAATTAGCAAAAGTAACACAGGAAAACGCCGCCTCTTCAGAAGAATTAGCCTCTACAGCTGAAGAGCTCTCCTCGCAGGCAACACAAATGAAAGAAACCATCTCCTTCTTCAGGATAAAAAACAGCACTGAGGGCCAAACAAAGAGCAGGGCAACTGGTTATTCTCATCCGGTTGAAACCAGCAATCAGCCCAAACAAGTAAAGGGCATTGAAATCAGTATTGATGAGCACAAATCACTCAATGATGAGTATGAGTCCATCTGATAATTATAGAACCTGAAATTGAAAAAGCGGCTGCTCTATCCTTAGATAAAACAGCCGCTTTTTTTATACACTACAAGCACTCCCAATAGGCGAGCTTGATAATATCTTGTTAAAAGTACAAAGGCTTATGGAATACATTCATAAAACGAAAAAAAGGAACACCGTAATGGCATTCCTTTTTTTGCGGTCTGGACGGGACTCGAACCCGCGACCTCCGGCGTGACAGGCCGGCATTCTAACCAACTGAACTACCAGACCTAATGATGAAGCGTAAAACAAGCGGTCTGGACGGGACTCGAACCCGCGACCTCCGGCGTGACAGGCCGGCATTCTAACCAACTGAACTACCAGACCAGTTTTAAACTTCAATATATCTCTGAAACTAAACAAGCGGTCTGGACGGGACTCGAACCCGCGACCTCCGGCGTGACAGGCCGGCATTCTAACCAACTGAACTACCAGA
>NZ_JBNGOZ010000022.1:65111-80955 GCF_050589825.1 Carboxylicivirga longa
CCAGACCAGTTTAGATTTCATTTCAGTATTTTTGAGTGATTTTTCCGTTTGAAAAACCGCTGCTTTCCTTTGTCTGTGGCGCCTTAAGTGGTACCCCTGTTTCTGAAAGCGATGCAAAGATAAGCACTCTTTTCTATTATGCAATACTTTTTTCTCATCGAAACAAAACTTTTCTTCATCAGTTTCGGCTTCATCATTTGCAATCAACCATTTAAGCCACTAAAAAAAGTTTTGTTTTTTTTACCTCATTAGGGTCAAACAAAAATCAATCACTCTTATTGCTTGATGCAGGACAATCCACCTACCTGACTCAGCTGCGAGATACAGCCATTGATTACGTCAGGGCACCCAGTAATCACACGCAACGTATGACCCGCAATACAGCTTATAAAAACAGAAAAGGTGCCACCCAAGAGTAGCACCTTCACTATTATTTTAATATTGGTAATTATTGACCTTTCTCAATTTTTTCCAATAAGGCTTTTACGGTAATGATCTCCAGGTAAGAAGTACCGCCGCCAATACCAAAGCTACCGCCCAGGTAAGCCACCAAATCATCCTCAACGAGACGATCTTTCTTCAGCAGCTTTTTAAGGGTTTTCTTAAGGATCTCCTTCTTAGAGCTACCATCTTCCATCAAACGAGGGAATACACCATAAGAAAGCGCCAGTTGACGTCCTACATTGGCATTATAACATAATGCATATACAGGGCAAGTACCACGGAAAGCCGCCAGGTAACGTGCAGTCTTACCGGTTAAGCTATCGGTCAATACGGCCTTAACCTCCAATGAACGGCTCGCCTTAACAGCAGTATCCGCCAAATAAGCTGTAATATCAGCCGATTCTGGTACTACCGGAATATCGTTACGACTATCCTTAGCTGCCTCTACCTCTTTGGCAATCTTAGACATCGTCTTCACTGCTTCTACCGGGTAGTTACCATACGCTGTCTCACCACTCAACATGATGGCATCAGTACGATAGTAAATAGCGTTTGCCACATCAGTTACCTCAGCACGTGTTGGACGTGGGTTCTTAATCATGGTGTGAAGCATTTGTGTTGCCACAATAACTGGCTTTTTAGCTTCTACACACTTGCGAATCATCTGACGCTGGATACCTGGAATTTTCTCCTGTGGAACTTCAATACCCAGGTCACCACGTGCCACCATAATACCATGCACATGCTCAAGAATCTCATCCAGGTTCTCAACACCTTCAGCATTCTCAATTTTAGCCACAATCTTCATTGGGCTTTCCATCTCATCAAGAATCTGCTGCACTTCCATCACATCTTCTCTGTTACGCACAAAAGAGTGAGCAACGAAATCGATATTGTTCTGAGCGGCAAATTTGATGAAGTTACGATCTTTCTCAGTTACCGATGGCAGGTTGATTCGCACACCTGGTACGTTCACACTCTTACGGCTACCCACTGAACCATCATTCTGCACTTTACATAGCAAATGATCGTCTTCTTTAGACATAACCTCCATGGCTACCTCGCCATCGTCGATAAGAATCTGACTTCCTACAGGAACGTCATTTACAAACTCGCCATAGCTCACGCAGATGCACTCGGTAGTTGAGATACCTTCGATATCTCCTTTTACCTTCACAACATCACCAGTAGTAAGCTCCAGACTTCCTTCGCACTTGGTGGTTCTGATTTCCGGCCCTTTAGTATCGATCAAAATGGCAATTTTATCCGATACAGCTCGTGTGTTAGTTATCACTTTTAATACGCCTTCAAAATCCTGATGAGCAGTGTTCAAACGAACAACGTTCATGCCAGCCTTGTAAAGCTTCTTCAGAAAATCAACCTCACAATCGCGATCCGAAATTGTAGCTACAATTTTGGTAAACTTCTTCATAATTAAATTTTTCTTGGTGGTATGCAACAATTAATATTATACCAAGCATGGCCCTTCCCCAACCACACTCAGCGTCTTATTCTCGATTAATATATTTCTAGTTTATTACATTCAATATTTTTAAATGCTTCAATGGCCAATCGATAGGAATCAAGACCAAAACCGGCAATAACGCCTTTACAAACTGCCGACAGAAATGATTGATGCCTTACCGCCTCGCGCTGATGCACATTACTAATGTGCACTTCAACAACCGGGCTCTCAACCGCTGCAATAGCGTCGGCGATAGCCAAAGAAGTATGGGTGTAGGCTCCGGCATTTAACACAATACCATCCACATCAAAACCTACTGCATGTATCTTATTGATTATCTCACCTTCACTATTCGACTGAAAATAAGTGAGTGTGTCGCCCGAATAGGCCTGTTTGAGCTTGCTAAAGTAATCCTTAAAGGATTCTCTTCCATAAATGGAAATCTCACGTTTGCCCAGTAAATTTAGATTTGGGCCATTTATTATTAACAAGTTCATCTGATAAAACAGTTTATGGCTGCAAAAATACGATAGTTTGTCGTAATAAAAAAACCTACTAATCATTTAAAATTAAATAGGGAAAATATACATTATTTTAAGCTTTTTTACATTTCCACTTGATCGTTATCAAATCATTTCTTATTTTTACTCTTACAAATAATTGGGAAATACAGTAAATATTTTAATTATGAATTGGGAATCAGAAATTAAAGAGTTCAGAAACTACCTGCAAATTGAAAAAGGATTATCTGAGAACTCGATCCATGCTTACATCACAGATCTCACCAAATTGGTGACATTCTTGACTGAGCAAGGTAAGAAAAAAGGACCGGAGGAAGTAGTTTTAGCCGACCTGAAAGAAATGATGCAGTGGATTGGCGAGCGTGGCATCAGCCCCAGAACGCAAGCCCGTGTTATCAGCGGCATCAAGTCATTCTACAAATTCTTGCTAATTGAAGAAAAAGTAGAAAAGGATCCAACCGCGTTGCTTGAGTCACCTAAGATTGGCCGCAAGTTGCCCGACATTTTATCGGTTGAAGAGATTGATGCTATCATCAATTCTGTAGACCTCAAAAAATCAGAAGGACAGCGCAACAAAGCCATTCTGGAGACCCTTTACAGCTGTGGTCTTCGCGTGTCAGAACTGATTGATTTGAAAATCTCAAATCTGTTTTTCGAGTCTGGTTTTATTAAAATTGAAGGCAAGGGCAACAAAGAACGTCTTGTACCCATCAGCTCTAAGGCCATTAAGGAGATTAACTTGTATCTAAGCGAGTATCGTCGTACGCTTAAAATCAATAAGGAAGACGAAGATATACTGTTCCTGAACCGCCGTGGACGCAAGCTTTCACGCGTAATGATCTTCACCATTATCAAGAACCTGACCAAGAAATTAGGTTTTGAGAAGAACATCAGTCCCCACACTTTCCGCCACTCATTTGCAACACATTTGATCGATGGTGGTGCCAATTTGCGTGCTGTACAAGAAATGCTTGGACACGAATCAATTATCACAACCGAAATTTATACGCATCTGGATAAAGAATATCTGAAAAACACACTTATTCAGTTCCACCCCAGATCGTAATAATCATAAGGTCTCTAAAAAAAGCGCAACCAGTACTGGTTGCGCTTTTTTTATCCCTCACTCAAGTGCACAAAGTACATGGTAAATAAAATTACCCCGTTAAACCAGGGAACATACTAGTGGACAATAAAATACTTACTCAATTAACGATTGAATGCTGAAGCATACTGAGACTAAATAAGAATGAAATATTATTGGGTTAAAAAAGGTTAAAGAATTAATCTTTCTATCCAAACCTGTGTCCAGTACCAATCAACACCACCGGTTTTTCTATCAATCTAAATTACACTTATTAATTGCACTTTACCCACTATATACTGCACTGTTTTTTTTCTTATTTTTGCAGCCTTATATAGAACACATCAATGGCCTTCAACCAATGGTGATACGTTAATAACTGAAGAAAGACAATTACAATTATGGAAATTGCTAGCAAGTACAACCCGTCTGCTACCGAAGACAAGTGGTATAAGTATTGGATGGACAATGAATTTTTCAAGTCGGTTCCCGATGAGCGTGAACCCTACACCATCGTTATACCGCCACCCAACGTCACCGGTGTCCTGCATATGGGGCACATGCTCAACAATACCATCCAGGATATATTAATCCGTCGTGCCCGCATGATGGGTAAGAATGCCTGCTGGGTGCCCGGTACCGACCACGCATCCATAGCCACAGAGGCCAAAGTGGTAAATAAGTTACGCGATGAAGGCATCGATAAAAAGCAGTTAAGTCGTGATGAATTTTTGGGCCATGCCTGGGACTGGACAGAAAAACACGGGGGAATCATACTCGAGCAGCTTAAGAAGCTGGGAGCTTCCTGCGATTGGGATCGCACCTCATTTACGATGGACGAAAAGCGTAGCGATGCGGTTATCAAAGTATTCGTTGACCTTTTTAATAAAGGATACATATACCGCGGCGTTCGCATGGTTAACTGGGACTGCAAAGCACTGACGGCTGTTTCCGACGAAGAGGTGATTTATAAAGAGGTACAATCAAAGTTGTACTATCTGAACTATAAAATAGAAGGCAGTGACAATGAGTTTGTCACCATTGCCACCACGCGTCCGGAAACCATTTTGGGTGATACCGCCGTGTGTATTAACCCTAATGATGAGCGTTTTACCCACTTAAAAGGAAAACGCGTGCTGGTTCCGCTTATCAACCGCTCCATTCCCATCATCGAAGATGAGTATGTTGACATGGAATTTGGTACGGGATGTTTGAAAATAACACCTGCCCACGACATTAACGACTACGAAATTGGCATGCGCCACAATCTGGAAAGCATCAACATTTTCACCGACAATGGAACACTGAGCGAGGCGGCTGAGCTATTTATTGGTGAAGATCGCTTTGATGTGCGGGACAAAATCATTCCGGCCCTTCAGGAAGCCGGCAGCTTAGCTAAAATTGAGGACTACACCAATAAAGTGGGCTACTCGGAACGTACCGATGTGGTCATTGAGCCCAAGCTATCGGCACAGTGGTTCCTGAAAATGGAAGATTTGGCAAAACCGGCATTGGATGCCGTAATGAGCGACGAGGTTGAGTTTCATCCCAAGAAATTCAAAAACGTTTACCGCCACTGGATGGAAAACGTAAAAGACTGGTGTATCTCACGTCAGCTATGGTGGGGACACCGCATACCGGTTTACTACCTTACCGATGGATCGTATGTAGTGGCTGAGAACGATGAAAAAGCGCTGGCACTGGCCAAAGAAAAAACCGGTAACAGTGCATTGACAATGGCTGATATTAAGCAGGATGAGGATGTGCTGGATACCTGGGCATCATCATGGTTATGGCCCTTGTCGGTATTTGACGGCTATGGCGATGACACTACCGAGATTGATTACTACTACCCTACCAATGACTTGGTAACCGGGCATGATATCATCTTCTTTTGGGTAGCGCGCATGATCATTGCCGGCTATGAGTACAAAGGTACTTTCCCTTTCAAGAATGTATACTTTACAGGCATGGTGCGTGATAAGCAACGTCGCAAAATGTCAAAATCACTGGGTAACTCACCCGATCCGCTGGATTTAATTGCCAAATACGGTGCCGACGGCGTACGCGTGGGTATGCTATTATGCTCTCCTGCCGGTGGAGATCTGCTGTTTGATGAGAACCTGCCTGAGCAAGGTCGTAACTTCGCCAATAAAATATGGAATGCCTTCCGCCTGGTGAAAGGTTGGGACATTGATACTAGCATTGAGCAGCCAGAGTCGGCCAAGCAGGCCATTGCCTGGTTTGATGCCAAGCTGGATCAGACCATTGCTACCATGAACGATCATTTTGAAAAATACCGTATCTCAGATGCACTGATGACCGTTTACACCGTTTTCTGGCAGGAGTTCTCCTCATGGTACCTGGAGGCTGTAAAGCCCGCCTATCAGAAACCGCTGGATGCTGCTACCTATAAAGCCACCAGCGAATTCTTCGATAAACTACTTCGTTTACTGCATCCCTTCATGCCTTTCCTGTCGGAAGAGTTATGGCAGGCACTTGAAACACGCAGCGAGGGCGAAAGTATTATGGTATCAGAGATGCCCCAGGTGAAAGGGCTGGATCTTAATATCATCGATCAGTTTGAAATGCTGAAAGAGGGTGTGGGCGGCGTACGCACCATACGCAAAGAAAAGAATATCCCAATGAAGGATGCCCTTTCGTTAAGCATACTGGCCGGCGAAGGGTTTACACCTCAGTTCAACGCAGTACTTACCAAACTGGCAAATATCGACGCACTAAATATGGTAACAGAGAAAGTGGAAGGTGCTGTATCATTTATGGTGCGTACCAGCGAATTTTTTGTACCAATGGATGGCTTGATTGATGTGGAGGCTGAGGTAGCTAAACTGGAAAAGGACTTAGCACACCAACAAGGCTTCCTGAAAGGTGTGATGAAAAAGCTGGGCAACGAACGCTTTGTGAGCAGTGCACCTGAGGCTGTAGTGGCCAAAGAGCGCCAGAAACAAGCTGATGCCGAAGCAAAAATCAAAACTTTAACAGAGAGTCTGGATCGTTTGAAAAAATAAACACCCAACTCTTCGATAAGATTAAAAAACTGACAGATGACTGGCCACAGACATCTGTCATTTTTTTTATACCCCATCGCCGGTAAAGTAAAAAGCCAATCAACTGAACAGCATCACCTGGCCTTTACTTCGCCCCAAACAAGGACAACGTTATTTCACCATTCTGAACATACCTGAACATGCACCTCAATATCTTTTTATAGTTTTGCTTTAAACAAATTATAATCATCATGCTGAAAAAAATTATTCTTGCACTATTTGTAGTGCTCAGCTTGGGATCCTGCTCTAAATATCAAGGCGTCCCACAACAATATCATTCCTTACTTGATGCGGCCATTGAGACGGCCGACCAGAATGCACCCGAAATAGAAAAAGCATTGAAGGCAGCACCCAAGGGGCAGCAAGAGGCAGTGGCTTTCCTTATTGCTTACATGCCGGCTCATGACTTAAAGACCTTAAGCGCCGATTTCATCCTCGAAAATACGGCTTATGCCTTCAAGGCACGTGAGCAGTTTGCCTGGGCACAAGAAGTACCCGACTCTGTTTTCTTCAACGATGTGCTGCCCTATGCCAGTCTCAATGAACGACGCGATAACTGGCGCAAGGATTTTTACGAGCGCTTTTCAGAATATGTGAAGGACTGCCAAACCATGCAGGCAGCTATTGACTCAGTAAACAAAAATGTGCGCGATGAGCTATTGGTAGATTATAACACCAAACGCGAGAAACCAGATCAGAGTCCTTATGAATCGATGGAACAAAACATGGCATCTTGCAGTGGGCTATCCATACTGCTAACAGATGCCTTCCGTGCTGTTGGAATCCCCTCACGCATCGGCGGCACGCCCAACTGGCACGATAAACGAGGCAACCACAACTGGAATGAAGTTTGGATTGACGGCGAATGGTACTTTACCGAGTACTATCCCAGTGGTCTTAACAAAAGCTGGTTTTTGGCCGATGCAGGCAAAGCCATTCCTAATAACCCGGAGCATGCCATCTACGCCAGCTCATGGAAACCGGCCGACACACACTTCCCCTTGGTATGGGATATGAACATCAAGTATGTGCATGCCAAAAATGTATCGGATCGTTACATTCAACTGTATGAAGCAGCTGAAGCTGCCAAAAAAATAGCAGAAACCCATGTCCGTATTAAGGTGATGATGTTCAAGGATAATGTATGCACGTTTCAGGGAGATGACCGGGTAGCTGCCAATGTTGATGTATTCTGCGGAAGCGACCAGATGGGAGGTGGTCGCACAGCAGGTCCCACACAGGATATGAACGATGTACTTGAGTTTGTGCTGGAAAAGAACAAAACCTACCACTTCAATTACACGGGCGAATCAGGGCTTAAATCTATTAAGCTGGCCGTTAAGGATCAACCACAAACACTGAAACTATACTACAAATAAAACCAAAGGCCCCGAACGAAACCATTCGGGGCCTTTAGCTTTATATCCACTTGCATTTTTCTATTCATCCATGGCCTTAAGGCTCAGGTCGAGACTTTTGATATGATGGGTAAGCGCCCCTACCGAAATATAGTCTACACCACACTCAGCATAGTCGCGCAAGGTATCCATTGTAATGCCTCCTGACGACTCAGTTTCAAACTTGCCGCCAATAAAATCAACAGCACGACGCGTATCAGCCACCGTAAAATTATCGAGCATAATACGATGAATACCACCTACGCGCATCACTTCTTCCAGCTCGTCCCAGTTACGCACCTCTACCTCTATTTTTAGGTCTTTACCCTTTTCTTTTAAATAGCTTTTAACCTGTTGCACAGCGTTCTCAATACCCCCGGCAAAATCAATATGGTTATCCTTCAGCATCACCATATCATAAAGACCCATGCGATGGTTAACGCCACCACCCAATCGAACGGCCTCCTTCTCCAAATAACGCATTCCCGGCGTGGTTTTACGGGTATCGAGCACCCGTGTGCCAGTACCTTCGAGGCGTTTTACATAGCTGGCGGTGCAGGTAGCAATGCCACTCATGCGTTGCATCACATTCAAAACCAGTCGCTCGGCCTGAAGCAAAGACCATACTTTACCACTTGCATGCAACACAATATCGCCCTGCTTTACCTTGCTACCATCGTTAATATGCACATCAAGCACAATGGCAGGATCTATCCTTGCAAAAATGCGCTTTGCCATTTCTACGCCGGCCAATACTCCATCTTCCTTTACTAATAAGTACATTTTACCCTGTGCCCCGGCCGGTATGCACGACTGTGAAGAGTGATCGCCATCGCCAATATCTTCGCGAATGGCTGTATCAATTAATTGATCAATGAGCTGCTCAATCATTGTTTTTCTATTCTAATCTGATGAATATATATTTTCCCTTGCTTTTGCTTAGTTAAAAAAGTAAAACGATATCGCCCATCAGCAGCAAAGTAGTTAGCAATGGCATAGGAAGCATTATCTTTTTTTCCCTGGTGAACCAATTGAAATTCAGTGATAGTATGATTATCAAAGAAATTCTTGAGCACCATCTCGGCCTGTTTCTGACTATAAATAGCCGTTTTATTGGGCAGAATTATCTCGATACGATCATTAAACGAAGCCGCAATGGTTTCTGCATCGCTTTTTTTCATCGCCATAATGGTGCCACTTGGAAGAGCAGCGGTTTGCTGAGCACTTACCACCATACTTGAAAAAACAAGTACGCTTAGTATGGTAAATATGTATTTGCTATTTGTCATGGTACAAAATTTGACAGCTAAAAACTCTTACAAATATCACGCCCAACAATCCATTAAAACGATAATTTAAGAACTGATGAACACATTACGCTGCAATTAATGCCGATTTCAATAATCGCTCATTACTTTTACAACAAAAATAGAGGTTTAGCTCAATTAAACTACATTTTTAGGATTTTATTTATTATTGATAAACAAAACTGTGTACACAGATGAAAGTTGTATTACTGGTAATTGGAAAAACAGATGAAGCCTATTTACGCACGGGCATAGAGAAATACGAACAGCGCCTTAAGCATTATCTACCCTATGAAATGCAAGTGATCCCCGACCTCAAAAAAACCAAAAACCTATCGGCCGAGCAACAAAAAAGCAAGGAAGGTGAATTGCTGATCAATGCCTTTCATGCCGGCGATTATCTGGTGCTGCTCGATGAGAATGGGAAGGACTTTACCTCGGTGGGCTTTTCAAAGATGATTGAAAAAAGAATGGTGGCCGGCCTAAAGCGTCTCGTTTTTGTGATTGGGGGCCCCTATGGATTTTCCGATGCGATATACGCCCGGGCCAATGCAAAAATTAGCCTATCAAAAATGACCTATTCCCATCAAATGGTGCGACTTATTTTTGCCGAGCAGCTGTATCGTGCCATGACCATCCTAAAAAATGAACCTTATCACCACCAATAAAGAACGGGTGCTGATTTTTGCTATCTTTAAATAATTAAAATGTTTATTGTATGCCGCATCGTCGTCCTAAACTGCTCTCCTCACTGCTTGTTGCCCTAATATTAATACTCCTGGGTAAACTTATTGAGTATACTTTCGACCACGACTTCAGTCATTCGGCCGATACCCACTCAATACAACAGACAATATTGGAAAAGCAAAGAGGGCTCAGTGATGCACTTGCCACTTTACAGGACAGCTTGCTTTGGACCCAGGATAGCAGGTGGGCTTCCATGGACTCACTGGCACAGGACGATTTTAACTACTACCTTTTCGATGATGATGAGCTGATAGCCTGGTCGAACCACACCGTACCTCTCACAAAGTCCATCAACACTGGTCCGGCACTGGTTCAACTTGACAACGGATGGTATCTGCGACAACAGGTGAAGGTAAATCAGCATACCCTGGTAGCCATAAGTCTGATTAAAGAAGAGTACTTGTATGAAAATCGCTTTTTAAGAAACCGCTTTGCCTCCTGCTTCAAAATCACTCATCATCCCGCTATAATCGTTGATGACACTTGCTCGGAATATACCGTAAAAGATATTAATAACAACTACCTATTATCTTTAAAATACGAAGATCACGAGGTTATATCACCCATTAGTGTGGCTACATATATCCTTTACCTAATCAGTTTTACCCTGCTGGCAATGCTGGCCATTAAACTGATGGAGAAGTATCGGGAGAAAGCCTGGAGTAATCGTCTTCTAGTGCTCATTGGCTTCTACTATATGATACTAAGTTTTTTACTTACCCACTATACCGTTCCCCCCGATTTTTATCATCACCCTCTGTTTTCCCCTTTCACATTCGCGGCTTCTGAGTGGCTGCCATCTTTGAGTAGCTTACTCATTTCATCCGTATTTTTTCTCACATACGCCTTCTGCTTTTACCGTTATTATAAAACACCCCGCTTCCTAACGTCCCAAAGTACTCATCGCAATGGAAATCTCATTTTTCTAGGCCTGCGCCTTGGACTTATCATCCTCTTATTTCAGGTGGCTCATGAACTCATCAAACTCCTTGTTAATAACTCTTCCCAGGCATCTGTTTTCTTTAACATCGCCGACCTGAATGCCATTGCCCTTTATAAAACCTTTATCCTGTGCAGTTCTTTCACTGCGACAATATTTATTACAGAGCGCTTTGTGGTGCTGATCAAGGAGCATTTTAGTCTTTTGAGATTTTTAAGTATCGCCGGCTTTGCTTTTGCCCTTCTTTGGAGCATCGGATACCTCGCTGGTTATCCATTGCACTTCTTTAATTTTCTTGCGTTTGCCACCATTGCCGCCATTCTGTATAAGGCACAGCGCAATATGGGCGATGGCATTACCTACGGCTCCTTTATCTGGGTTATCTTCATCAGCTCCTTATACATTGTTACCCTGCTTCATCTTTACAACTTCGACAAAGAAGAAGAAAACCGCACATTACTGATCGAAAACCTTTCATTTCAACTGACACGTGAGTCAGACCCCGTGGCTGAGATGTATCTGGATGACATTGAGGAGAAGCTGAAAAATGATGAAAAACTCTTTGAATTATTGCTGCAGCCCGACATTGATGATGCCAGCATAAGCGAATATTTAAAGAAAAACTACTTTTATGGCTATTGGAAACGCTACGATCTGGAGGTGGTTTTGTGCTGGCCCTCTGCCCCCCTCTACATCGAGTCGGAAAATATAACCACCAATTGCTACGAGTATTTCGATGAATTGATCCATCTGCAGGGTACACCGGTTTCTTCCTGCGACAATATTTATTTTTTGGATAACAAAAACGGACAAGTCAGTTACTTTGCCCGAATACCTTACTTTGAAGAAGATGACCATAAAGCCATTACCCTTTACTGCGAAATAAACTCCACACCCGTTTTTACAGGCTTGGGTTACCCTGAGCTATTACAAAATCAGACAGAACAAATTAGCAATGCTACCTATAAAAGCTACTCGTTTGCCAAATACATCGATAAGAAACTGGTGAAGCAATATGGCGATTATCGTTATCCTATCAGATGGCCCATGGCAACACCTCCGATAGGCGAAAAGGTAAGCGTACGCGATGAGAAAGTGGTGCACCTCACCTATCAGTTAAATGAAAGTACAACACTCACACTGAGTAGACCCGAGATGAAGCCCATCTACCTACTGATGTCATTCTCAACCTTTGCATTGTTATTTTTTATCCTCACCGCCTTTATCTTCTATATCACCCGACGACATAAAAACACTTCACTAAACCTTTCAATACAAGAAAAAATTCAGATCGCTTTCGTAAGTCTCATCGTGTTCATCCTTTTGGTAATGGGCATTAGCTCAGTTTATTATTCCATTCATCAGTTTAAACAGAAAAATAACCAGATGCTTTCGCAGCGTATCAAATCAGTGCTTCAGGAGATGGAGCAGAAAATCGTGAATGAACCCGAGTTGGATGATAGTATGCACGATTATCTGCAATATCTGATGCAAAAATTTTCAAATGTTTTTTATTCCGACATTAACCTTTATTCCACAAAAGGGCAACTGCTGGCCACATCACGACCCGAATTATATGAGCAGGGGCTAAGTGGCCAAATGATGAATACGAAGGCATATTACAGACTTGCTCATAAACAGCATGCCGAATACATTCATGATGAATACATCGGAAATCTTCATTTTACGTCGGCTTATGTACCCATTTATAACTACGAGCGTGAAGTACTAGCCTATTTGAACCTACCTTATTTTGTGGGTAACAACGAACTTAAATCAGAAATTTCTTCGCTAATAGTAGCTGTTATCAACGCTTATCTGTTATTTATCCTATTTGCCACTGGCGTAGCCGTCCTCATATCACGACGCATAACACGCCCTTTGTCCCTTATCCAGGAACGACTGGCACGCATACGCATCGATAAACTCAATCAAAAAATTGGCTACAAAGGCAACGATGAAGTAGGACGGCTGGTGAAGGAATATAACCGTATGGTTGACGAAATATCGGAGAGCGCTGAAAAACTGGCACGATCAGAGCGTGAGATGGCCTGGCGCGAGATGGCCAAACAGATTGCCCATGAAATTAAAAACCCACTTACCCCCATGAAGCTCAATGTGCAATTTTTGAATAAAGCATGGGAAAGTAAAAGTGAAGACTTTGAATCATACCTTAAACGCATATCAAAAACACTGATTGAACAAATAGACCAACTGCATGTAATTGCCAATGAATTTTCTGATTTTGCCAGAATGCCTCAAGCACAGCGCACAAGGGTTAATATTATTGAAAAAGTACGAAGCGCCACTGCATTTTTTGAAAAGTCAGAAACAAACGTACAGTTTACACTCGACATACAGGAAAGTCCGGTCTATGTTTTTGCCGATCCTGACCAAATGGTAAGTGTGTTTAATAATATAATTAAGAATGCTGTTCAGTCCATCCCTATCGATCGAACAGGACAGATTCGTATCACTACCTCACGCGATGAAACGAGCATAAAAATAACCATATCAGATAACGGTCGTGGCATAAGCAACGAGGTAAAAGACAAAATATTCACCCCCAACTTCACCACTAAATCGGGAGGTATGGGCTTAGGCTTGGCCATTACCAAAAATATTATCACAAATAGTAATGGCAAAATATGGTTTGATACAACTCCTAATGTAGGAACTACCTTTTTTATGGCGCTGCCACTCTATAAAGCCGATTGATCCTTAATAACCTTTGTATCGGACCACTTTGCTCCCAGCCGAATATTAGTGAAACAAAAAAGATACAACTCAATAAGATTAAGTACAGGAATTAGAAGTATAATTTGGCGAATCATAGCCTTATCGGGCTTTCCCACCAAGTTCTGCTGATCGGCAATACTAACCACTTTGAGATGAAAGAGCCGACGACCAAAGCTCTGCCCCTTCAAAAAGGGCAGACAATCTTTAAAAAGGAAATAGATAAGGCCAAACAGCCAACCTATACGTGGAAATAAAGATAGGCCCAACACTAGGCTAGTATCAATAATAGCTGCCAACAGACGTTCTACAAAAAAATCTGCTTGCCCAAAGTGTGAAGAATTTGTCTTTTGCATACTATGTAATATCATCCATCTGAATAATATTATTCAGAATCGCATAAACCGTTAAACCCGATACTGTTTTAATCCCCAATTTACGTGTTATATTCTTGCGATGGGAGATAACAGTATGGATACTAATATACGTTTTATCTGCGATTTCTTTATTGGTTAAGCCCAAAGCCACCCCTTTAAGGATAGAACGCTCTCGAGGACTCAACTCTTCCGTGTCATTCTCCTTACTACCTCTCTTTACCTTTACCATAGCCGCCTGCAGCTTGCTATGTATAGATGCTTTTGTGTCCACAATAGAAAGATGATTATCGGGGGCATCGAGTGGTAAGAATGAATTAAAAACATAGATAAGCACCGCCTCATTTCTTTTCGCCTCCACCAAAGAATGCATTTTCTCAGGATCGAGATAATTGGTATTAATCATTAAAAGATCTGGGTCAAAATCTTTTACAATATCACAGCAATCTTCATCCCTGCCAATCATCTTAACCCCTGATATATCTTGAAACTTTTTAATAAGCTCAATTAATCCCACACCAATAACATGTGACTGCTCGGCAATTAGTACTTTAATCATCACGCTTATTTAGACTTTGACATTAATTTCTCCTCCATATCCCTTACCCAGGGATACAGCACCGACTCTTCCAGCTCGGCATGATCCATTAGGTCACGCTCCAGGCGAAAAATATCAAACACAAGATTATTATATAAGCAGTTATTAACAGGTGGGGGCAGATATTTTAGCAAAATACTTTTCAAATCAAACAAAGACTCTTCGATATTACTGTGCTCCTCCTGAAATTGAACCATTAGTGGATGTTCCAAACGCGCCTTGGCACGGTCTCCGGTATTTAAGGCATTATTTAATGACAAAATATATGGGAAGACTTTAACCTCCTCCTGATCAATGTGCGTATTGAACTCTGTTATATATTTTCGAAAGAAATTTAATAGCAAAACCACGTTCTGCTCGTTGGTATCCACCTGACGCTCAAAATTCTTAATTTGACGCTCTATCTCTGGTATTCGATAATGCACATAGCATTTATGAGCATTTCTTAGGTAGGTAATCATCCATTCAACCGGGAAGGCCTTGAATTTATTCCAATCTAAAAATTCTTTATCATGGAAAGAATTAGCAATCAGCAGAAAAAAATTAACATCAACGTTATGTGAGTGGCATACCTCGCTAACCGTTCTCTCTTTAAAACCCAGGGGTATTTCAAAACGCTGTATAACGGCCAGCAGCTGTATATCGTGTTGCACCACATCGACCATTTTCATCTCACTGGTAATATGCATATCAATTATATTTACGGGCAAAGATAATTTTTATTTGGAATCAATAAAAATAAACTCACCATTTCAAGCAGTATTCAGAGCCAGCCCTAAACCTTAAAATAGTAAAGGCTATCAGCTTTAACAGGTATATCTTGCTTTTAAGCTGATAGCCTCTAGCTGATAGCTATTAGCTTATTTAGATGATGACGTTCAAAACACACCATGAAATTCTTCTCACTACCTTTGAAGGCAGGTGTAGTACACCGCAGAAGACGGTAGGATGGGATTACAGCGGTATTTGGTAGCAACGGATCCCAGTTTTCCGATTCACCAATTCATCAGTTCAACTCCTCAGAATTCCACCCAACTTCCTAAACGCAAAAAACCTCTTACTCATTTCTGAATAAGAGGTTTCTCTAAAAAAAGGCGGCGACCTACTCTCCCACTTCTACGCAGTACCATCGGCGCTATCGGGCTTAACTTCTCTGTTCGGAA
>NZ_JBNGOZ010000023.1:0-78049 GCF_050589825.1 Carboxylicivirga longa
ACTTCTTTTATTTTGGCGGTATCCATGGCATTTTCTCATTAAGTTACAAAATTAAAACGCTATTGTAAACTACAGCCATAATCTTTTGCAAAGGACTAATAATAAGTGTTAAGGGCGTTCTAAACTCATGCGAAATATTCGTGAAAAACTGCAGTTTCATTTGGTTCACTTCTGTTATCTTGTGCTTCTCCAGGCGCTCGAGTCTTAACTGTTGCTGCGTTTTAATCCGTTCTTTTAAAAGCACATAAGCTGTGTAAAACATTGATATTAAAACAACAAAATATCCCAAATATGCCCAATATGTTTCCCACCATGGAGGCTTCACCTCAATGTCGAGAGTTGCCAATGAATTACTATCCACTTCACCATCAATAGCAGCTCTTACCTTAAACACGTATTTACCAGGTGTGATATTTGAATAATATGCACTGCGGCTAGCTTCACTTAAACGCCAATCATCATCATAACCATCAAGCTTAAATTCATAGCTTATCTTATTGCCATTAATATAGTTAATCGCTGTAAAGGCAATGGTAAATACATTTTGATCATGCGCCAACTTAATGTTTGTTGTATGGTTTAAGCTATGTTCCAGCAGTCTGGATTCATCGCCTGGGATAATAACATTGTTAAATAAACTAAAGCGCGTAAATATGACCTGATTATCAAACGCTGTATCTTGAATATTTGCCGGATCAAATATGGTAATGCCGTTAATACCCCCAAAAAGTAACTCGCCGGTACTCGCTTTGCAGAAGGAGTAATTATTAAATTGAGTATCCTGAATCCCATCATCCTTATCGTAGATAATAAATCGTTTTGTCCGTGGGTTGTAACAGGCTAAACCTCCGTTGGTCGACACCCACATCAAACCCTTATCGTCTTCTAAAATACCGTATACAAAACTGTTAGGCAGCCCTTCATCCACCGATATTTCCACGAAATTGCGCTCAATCTCGTCAAAAATGCATAAGCCATTGCGGGTACCTATCCAGATTCTTCCTTTACTATCCTCATAAACACAGGTTATTTCATTACCGGGCAAAACATTGCTAGAATTTGATTCATTGACAAATGTCTCAAACGCATTTCGGTCGGGGTAAAAAATATTAACCCCCTCAAAGGTGCCAATCCAAATTCGCCCCCGTGAATCTTCAAGCAAATACGAGATCTGATCGGAGGTTAAGCGTTGGCCGTTGCTATCGATATAATAGGGAGTAAACGTCTGGCTTTGCTCGTTAAACTGATTCAGGCCTTTCCACGTTCCTACCCAAATCCGGTTTTTTGTATCTTTCAACAGGGCGTATACATTATCATCTGAAATATCGCCAACAGCTCCACCAGCTCTAAAAACTAGGTTTTGTTTTGTATGGATATCGTAATAATTTAAGCCTGCATTGTGTGTTCCAATTAGCAGCTTGCCAGGCTCACCATATTCTATCGACTTCAGGTTGTTGGTACTAAGGGTATTGGACTTTTTCTCATCGTGTCGAATCACGGCAATGGATTTGCGTTGCCTATCCCAGTAATTTAATCCATCATCGTTGGTTAAAATCCAGAAATTACCCTTTTCATCCTCCTTTATGGCACTTACCACATTGTCGCTTAACGACAGGGCTCCTCCATTCTGGTTTAAAATATCAAATTTAATATTGGACTGATGATAATAGTTAACGCCTCCAAAAAAAGTACCTAACCATACCCCCCCATTTTTGTCTTTAAAAATCGAACGAACAGAATTTTGACTTAAAGAATAAGGACGGTCAAATTCCTCGG
Organism: Carboxylicivirga longa; assembly: GCF_050589825.1. Classification (NCBI taxonomy): domain Bacteria; kingdom Pseudomonadati; phylum Bacteroidota; class Bacteroidia; order Marinilabiliales; family Marinilabiliaceae; genus Carboxylicivirga; species Carboxylicivirga longa. The sequence continues at coordinate 1,777 of NZ_JBNGOZ010000023.1, forward strand.
CGTAGTTAAAAAAAGTATTCGACTGAACATTTAGAATACTTAAACCTACAAAGGTACCAATCCACAATTGGCCATTCTCATCGAAACAAAGTGAACGCACATTGTCATTACATAAAGTATTTTCCTTGTAGACGCTATGCTGATAATGATCTATTAATTTAAAATCGGCAGCCACATGAAAAACGCCTTCACCCTCAGTGCCTAGCCAATAGGAGCCATCTACATCCTTAACAATAGCCCTTACAGGTGCATCCATCCCTGGCAGTTGTATGCGGTCTAAATTCAAACTTACTTCATCGAGCTGAAACAGTCCACTTTCAGTGCCAATTAGTAAATAGTTATCGGCTGCATACAAAGTACCAATATTTGTTCCAACGGTACTATCTGACCATTGCAGCTTCAGCTCTTCAAACTTGTCAGATGCAGCTTTATACCGAAATAACTTTCCATTATAAGAAGCGGCCCATAAGTCGCCTGACTGAGTTTGAACGATACTGGTGATGTATCTCCCTTTCTTTTGCTGAAAAAGGGGATAGTTAGTAAATTCTTCGGTGCGTTCGTTATATTTACTAACGCCGTTATTACCACCAATCCAAACCAAACCTGCTCGATCGACGAACAAGGAACGAATATAGTTCGACGATACCGTTGAGTGTACGTCGTCCCCTCTGAAAACTTTGAATTCGTATCCATCGTACCGATTGAGACCATCTTGCGTGGCCAGCCAGATATAGCCGGTTGAATCTTGTGTAATTGAAAAAACAGTACTATGAGAAAGTCCGTCTTTATTGGTAATGTTCTTAAACAACACTTTCCGGTCATTGGCCTGAGCAATAAAACAAAACCCTATCAAGACTAATTGCACACACCTCTTTATCAGCATACTCATTTTCGTTTCTATTTACGGCGTTACACTCTATTGTATAAATTACAAAAGGAGAATACCCAAAAGTATTCTCCTTAACATCAAAATCAAACCATATTATTAATAAAACTAGGAACCATAGCCCGGATTTTGTTGTTCTAAGCCATTATTCACATCCATATCTCTTTGAGGAATTGGATATAGCTGATGTTTTCCATCGACAAAATTATCCATGGCCGGGTAAGGGTATTTTTCGCGTATGGCTTTGGCAGCAGCTCCCGCTTCCTGAATTTTTTCGTTCAACAGATTCCAACGAATTAAATCCCATTTACGCCATCCTTCATAACAAAGCTCCCAGGCTCTTTCTTGCACCATGTTTTCCCGAAAATCGCTTTGCGAAATACTTTCATCCCAAGGATCTAAATCGGCACGTTGTCGCACAAGACGAACAGCTCCAAAAGCATCGGCCATTGTTAAGTTACCGGGCAAGTCATTACGGCACTCATTAATGGCTTCGGCGTACATTAACAACACATCGGCATAGCGTAACAACACCCAGTTAACATCTGTTTCATTAGTAAATTCGGGCGAGCTTGCATTCCATTCTCTTCGCCATTTACCTGGGAATATTTTATGGTAATTACTTTTTTTGGTATCGTAATACTTTCTGCTATTGTCCGCCTTGACTTCGTATGGAGCAATGGCTACATCACGTCGTGCATCATCTAGCGAAAAGGTTTCATAAAAAGGCCACATAGCATTGATAAAGGCATTGGCTCGCCCGTAACTACTCTTTGCATCTGTTTTTGGACCAATGTATGTCGAAATAAAACCTCCATTTTCAGCATTGATACCCATGGGCGCAAAGGCTATTTCAAACATGCTCTCCATGGGTTCAACTTTTCCCTCGGCATAATTGCGAAATACCTGTTCATAATCGTAATTCAACAGGTGTTCCCCCGATCGAATAATAGTATCTGCCTCTAGTGCAGCTCTCTTAAAGTATTCCAGGTAGTTATCAGGTCGCGTAATACTACCATCGAGCTGCAAGGAATAACCAGCTCTACCCATTAGAACTCTCACCAAGTATCCACGTGCAGCCCCTTGATTAACCCTTTCGTTTTGTGGTGCCTCCGAAGCCCATGGCAGTTTAGCTTTAGCATATTCTAAATCCTTTATAATCTGGTCGTAAATGACCGAACGATTTGTACGTGTAACATGTAAATCTTCGTTAACTGATGTAGGTTCTGTTGTAAAAGGTACATCGCCCCACATTCGAACTAAATCGAAATAGACCAGTGCCCTTAAAAATTTTGCTTCTCCGATATACTGCTCCAGAACAAGTTTTTCTTCATCTGTCCCATCCGTATACTGACTCATCTTGCTAATACCGTCAATGGCGTAATTAGCACGCTCAATAATAACATAATAGTCGCGCCAGGCTCGTTCAAACATGGCAACCGAGGGATGCCCCGTGTAATGTCCAACTGAACGTTTACTCCCATCATCGCCTGTACCTCTAATTTGTGAGATATCCGTATCGCATGGGAAAATTGCAGATACAACTTGACCATATAAATTAGTGGTCCCTAGTAAATCATATACGCCAATAACGGCCATATTAGCCTGCTCTGTACTTTCAAAGAACGTATTACTGGAATAAAACGATTGTGGTTCTTCGTGTAGCAAATCTTCGCATGATGTGAAAGACACTGCACCCAACACTATTAATACAAGTGCTATATATGAACTTTTTATATTTTGCATTTTTCTGATTTGTTAGTGATTAAAAACTTAGGTTCATACCAAATACATATGATTTGTTACGCGGATATGCACCGAAATCAACACCTGGTGTAATACCTGTTCTATTTTTGGTACTCACCTCAGGATCGAAGCCTGAATAGTTGGTAAATGTATACAGGTTGTTAGCTGTGAAGTAAACCCGACATTTATTAACCCTTACCTTGTTTAACCATTTCTTTGGCAAATTATAGCCAAGTGAGATATTACTAATGCGTAAGAACGAGGCATCTTCAATGCCCCAAGAATGGGCTCTCATTCCATTCAGGTTTAGCTCATCAATACGGGCTACATTTGCTCCTTTATTCATTTCTGCCAACTGCGCAGGATCGCTTACGGCAAAACCATTTTCATCAATATTTGACCAGCGGTTAGTAACAACTGCCAATGCGTTACGGTTACTACGGTCTCCAGCCGAATTAAACAGTTTACTGGCATTATACACATCGTTGCCCCACGACCAGTTAAGAAATACACTTAAATCTATGTTTTTGTACGAGAATGTATTGGTTAATCCACCAAAGTGTATCGGGTTAGCATTACCAATTACTTTTCTGTCATTTGTATCTATAACTCCATCAGGTATAGGATTACCGTCCTCATCATGATCACCTGCTATATCCCTATATTTCCAGCTACCAGGTTGAGCCGGATTATTGGGATCATCGGCAATACCTTCCTTAAGTGCATAAGTGCCATTTACAGCATCATAATTAAAATCCTCAACGCGGTAAATCCCTTCGGTTTCCCAACCATACATTTGCCCAACGGGGTCGCCTACGCGTACAATATAGTCACCTGTAATATTGGAGTTCCAGCCTGAATCGAATAAGAAATATTCCTGATCACCAACCAATGATGTCACTTTATTTTTATTGAACGAGATATTAAAATCACTGGTCCACGTAAAGTTTTTGCTTTGTATATTAACTGTTGACAGGATAAATTCCATTCCCTGATTTTCCGTTGCGCCAATATTCATCACTCTATTAGCATAACCTGATGAATAAGGAATAGTAGCATTTAACAGCAAGTCAGATACTTTGTTTTGATAAAACTCACCTGTGAATTGAATTCGCTGATTAAAGAATCCCATCTCTAAACCAAAGTTCATAGTTGTGGTCGTTTCCCACTTAAGATTAGGATTGGCTAATCGATCTGGTTCAACCCCAATGACGGAAGTGCCGTTTAAAGGATAAGTAATACCGCTAAGTGTTGATAAGGAGTTGTAATCACCAATACGATTATTACCGGCCTCACCATATCCGAATCTAAGCTTTAGGTTTGAAAAAACATTCAAATCTTTGATAAATGGTTCTTCATTAGCCCTCCAGGCAATTGAGGCAGCAGGGAAATACCCCCATTTGTTGTCAGCACCGAATTTAGATGAACCATCAGCACGATAGGTTACCGTCATTAGGTAACGTTGCCGGTAGCTATAAAAAGCACGCCCAAAAAATGAAATCAGCGTATTATCATACTCGTATGAAGCAGGTACATCTGGCGTGGCACCTAAAGAAAGATCTGCCAAACCGATGTCGTCATTTGGAAAACCAGATGCTCCTGCTCGGAACCAACGTGCTTTGCGATAATTATTTTCATTTCCTACCGTTAAATCAATACGGTGCTTATTAAATTTGTTTTTATATTTTAACAAGTTCGTGTTATTGTAGGATGCGATCTCATCGTTACGCAGCGATCCTTGTATGCTGTTACGTTTTGCAGTAATTGAACGCTCACCGTCAAATATTTCTGTACGCCGGTTTTCATCTCTAAACCCTCCGCTTACCTTGGCAAAAAAGTTAGGTAAAACTTCATATTGCATACTGGCATTCATAGACAAAATCTTGCGCTGGTACGAGCGATGTTCAGCATGTGCAGAGGCAATAGGGTTTTGCATCACGTTACCGTTCTCATCTTCCAATATGGGGTCTTCATCCATATTGATTAAATCTTCGTCCTCACCCTTTATACCAATGGTTGGACGGTATTGAATCACATGCGACAAACGATTAAAGCGGTCGTTACCTGTTGAAGTTCCATTCCCATATTTCTCCTGGCGCGTATAATTAATATTGGTAGAAATATCCAGTTTATCATTGGGCGTTAAATTTAGTTTTAGTTTCGCATTATCACGATTAAAGCCACTGGCTACCATCAAACCTTCATCATCGAAGTGTGAATAAGCCAAGTTATAACGTGCCGATTTTGTACCACCGGTTACGCTTACCTTATAGTTCTGAATGTATGCATTGTCACCGAGCGTTTCATCCTGCCAATCTATGCCAGGTCGATTGGTGTATAACTCCTCATGCTGCTCCCAAAATCCATAGATGTTAGCGTGGCTTCTGTATGCGTCTGTTGGAATGGGCATGCCATTTGCGTCAATGCCACTATAAGGATCACCCAGTGTCTCACGTTCGTAATCCATTCTTACGAAATCGTATGGACTCATCACATCCAAGCGATTGCTTAGTTGTTTAATGCCGTAATATGCATCGAAGTTAACCGTCGTCTTTTTTACGGTACTCCCTTTGGTGGTTACCACAACCACCCCATTGGCACCGCGCGCGCCATAAATAGCCGTAGAGGAGGCATCTTTAAGAATGTCAATTGATTCAATATCTGACGGATCCAAGGCTGACAATCCATCCTCAGATGGGAAGCCATCAACAACATAAAGAGGTTCATTACTTTGAGTAATTGAACCACCTCCACGCACACGAATAGAAATACCAGCTCCTGGTTCTCCTTCTGAGGTAGTAATTTGTACACCGGCCACACGACCTGCCATGGCTTGTGCCACATTGGCCACAGGCATCTTTTCCATGTCAACTACATTAACAGATGCAATGGCTCCTGTTAAGTCTTTTTTCTTCATGCCTCCATAGCCAATAGCAACCACCTCATCCAACTGAGCGAATTCGGTTTTAAGAATGACATTGATAACATCTTGTTTGCCAACAACTATTTCTTGATCATCAAAACCAATAAAAGAAAACACTAAAACATCTTGCAATGCATTATTGACCGTGAGTGTATATTCACCATTAATGTTTGTGATTGTCCCCCTGGTGGTGCCTTTGATAAGAACATTAACCCCAGGCAATTTCTCGCCGAGCTCATCCATTACTGTTCCTCTGACAGTTTTCTGTTGAGCTATGGAATAAGCCGAACACAAAAGCCCCATCATTAGAAATAAAATTTGAACACCTATCTTTTTCATAAAACGTTGGATTAAAATTTTCATCCAAAAATACATTTAGCCTTATGTCTCATGCTTCGCTTTTCGTTAATTCGCTCTAAGACTATGTTGAAAGGCTGTTAAAATCGTTGAAAACAATTTCAAAATCGTCGAATTAGCACCTCTCGGTACATTTAGACTAATTACTTTGTTAAAAAAACTGCACAAAGAAATTGATTTTGTAAGAACCAGAAGTATCGAATACGATCATTTTAAAAAAGAGCATAAGTAAACATTTGGCTGAGCATACGTTAATAATTACATCAAACAGCCCCCTTCCTTTCGAGGCCATCATGTTACAGCGATTTTGAAGCACCACTAGTCAAATGAATACGGGTCAACCAGTATGCAATACATCAATAATAGACGGCAGCTCCAGGCAAGTTGTCAATCAGCTCATCCACTCTTATGCCATCTTCAGTTTTTTCTATTACCAGCGTGCTACCTTTGGTCTGACGCGAATAGCTTACTTTATCAAACAACACATTGCCATTTCCAAAACTGACACAAGCCTTATTCCTTTTTTTCATGTCTAATTGTGCGGGCTGATTAACATTTAACTCGGCGTTTATTAACCAGTCATTAAGCTCGATTACTCCATCATTTCTCACCTTTAACTTCTTAAAGCGTTTTGACTTTGGTCCAACCTGAATAATAGCCAGGTATCTTGTGCTACTGCATTTTGATGTTTTGGCAACTCCATGCCAATGGTTGTTAAATTCTATGCCTCTTTTAGAGCCATTACCCAACCAATCATCAGCAGCAGCAAAAAATGTATCTGTCACCGAAAATTTCAGGTTGTCGTTGCTAAATAATCGACACAATGCTTTACCAGTTCTGTTTTCGGTTAGGAAGCTATTGTCTTTCTGCTCTATTACATCGCGTCCATTCAAAAGCCACGACCACTCCACTGGCTCATCAGCTTCCAGTTCATCGTAAATGACAATTATATTATCATCCAACATACTAATATGCCTTCTGAATATATTAACGCCCGGATGACCAAACCCATTTTCTTCTGTTATTTCAATATTCCACTTGTCAAACTGCTTCACAAAAAAGTCGCGCAATAGCTGGCCTGAATAAGCATTTGAAGCATCGCCTAACGCGTAAGAAAAGTATTGACCAGTTGCAAAACGGGCAACCCACCCATATGAAGCGGGTGTCATAGTTTGCCCTATTCCATTGGCCAATATAGAATTGTGGGCTCGGGTATGGCGGTAGCTCAATGCTGAGTGTGGATCGACAAAACTCGAGTAATAGCCGGTTTTAAAAAACAGTGGTTCACCGCCGTATTGAATATTAAAGGCATTTTGACTAGCATGAGCATGGCCGGTAAGGCCATAGGGCGATGAACGAAACAGCACCATTAAATTATCACTAAATTTCTGCAAGTTAGAATTCATAGATACCATTCCTACATCAGGAAAAATGGCTGTCCTCTCTGGTATAATGGATTTCTGACGCCTATTTTCATTGGCCATCATCATTGCAAACCAATAGATATTTCCATCATCTGAGAGCGATATCAAATCAAGCGGTGATTGATTATCAGATAACGGCACCCCTTCAGCTAATTGAGAATAGAGGTACCCATAAGGATCACCTGTAATGGCTGAAAGAGCTCTAACATAACTCAGGTTATTCTCTCGCTTCAGCTCTGCTAAATCACCAAACCCTCCAGCCACATGACCTATGGGTGAGGTATAATACATATATTTTGGCGAATTCTGGTACCATGGAACTTGAAAGTAATCTACCCCTGTTAGGCGACTCAGGATAACCGCAAAAGTTACCAGCGACTCGGTGTTGGCAGAGAAGTAACCATTATCAGGTACCCAACCCCCATCATTACGACTACCTATAGGCGCCCTCATCGACCAAACTTCGTAAACGTACCAAAGCCATTTGTCGGCCTCGGGCGTATGGTTTATGAGCGCAAGGCTGGTCATAAAAAAATGTCTGAAATGATGCTGCCATAAATGGTTATCAATAGCAAAAACCTCTCCTCTATGCAGTATATGGTGATAAGATTCTTCTTGCTTCTCTGTCAGATACGATATAATCTCAAGTCTTTCATTTGCTGATAGGTAATCGTAAAAAACATCAAACATTTGCGTGGTAATATTGATGTAAAATCCTTCTGTAAAATCATTATAGGCACCAGCCTCCAGAATCATAGCATATTGACGTTTCAAGTATGTATACCTCCTTCGTGCCTCTTCCTTATAACGCATATCTTCGGTTAACAGCCAGGCTTTTAGAATACTGTCAAAAGCACGAGCCTGACTACGGTATTTTTCTTTTGTGCGCTTACTTAAAAACCTTCTATAGTCCTTATCATTTAGCTGCTTTTTTTTAGTACTTAGCACCTTTTGGTTATTATAAACTAATGTGGCAGGTAGCCGCTTACCAACTAGTTTTTCGCTCTGCTCCAAAAAAGTAATTAACCCAGGTAAACTCATATCAAATGCCCCTACTTGCTCCTGAGAACAATAAATTCGTGGGTGCTTGTTGCCTATCCTGTCTTTTAAGGTCGCAAAGGGAGGAATAACAAAATCGCGCTCCTGACCACTCACCTCAAATCGAATTGGTTCTGACCACAATTGCTCTCCGCTTATTTTATGAATACTCCCATATTGCCAATACCAATACCCTTTTGCCAACTTTACATGCGGATTATAAAGTGTCCATTCCTTAACCGGTGAAGTTATCGTTGAAGAGTCAGCAAATGTTAAATCATGCGAGAGACGACACTGATAGAGATACTCTGAGTCAAAGCTATAAGTATTATATCCACTTTTACTTTTCACCACAGGTGACCAATAAAACCATGGCGCATTCACCTCAATCTTACCACTCCGAGGAGCAGCCTCGAATCGCATCAGAGGCATTAATTCCTCTTTCTGAATAACCTGCCGTGCTTTTTGAGCCCAAGTTGTAATACTGAAGACGACTATTATTAATATGGCAATACCCCGATAGGAATGGATTAAGTTCATTTTCAGTTGATTTAAAATTAGGCTCCCAAAATATAAAAATCATATAGCCCATACATTTCCGAATCACTACTTTCCCTTTAATGCAGTTGAATGTGTAATTTCTTCCCATACAGCAAATATCAAGTATAAAATAAGCTAAGCCTTTTTATAATAAAAGAGCTAATCACCAAGCTCTACAATGCTAACTATCAATACTCAACGAGCTATATACGATGAAATTTAGAATGGAGACATTCAACTAAAGTAAAATGATTTTCAACAAAAGTATAAGCTAGGAGCCATTTTTAGAAAGCTTATGGATAATCACAAAACACAAGACGAGTCATCTGCAATATGTTTGCAATACTAAAATCGAAAGAGAAAACAATAAATAATTAAACACAGATGAATCGACTATTTTTACACTTATCCAGGTACATTTTAATTGCGATTGTATTAATGGCCTGTCAAAAGCCTCCAACCGACCAGTGGCTCAACCATGCAGTTAAAACAGCAGAACAGCAACTAGTGTTAGCGGCAGAACATTATACACCTGAGCATAACCCTCGCTCGGTTTATCCGAATGGAGATGTTCGCTTGTGTCATTTACAAGATTGGACTGTTGGTTTTTTCCCCGGAACACTCTGGTATGGCTACGAATTAAGTGCCAACGATCAATTAAAGGATGAAGCCATAAAATACACCGAAGCCTTAGACTCGATTAAGCACATAACTCATACACACGACTTAGGTTTTATGCTTTACTGCTCCTACGGTAATGCCTACCGCTTAACAAAAAATGAGGCCTACAAGAATGTTTTATTACACGGTGCGCAGTCATTGATTTCGCGATATAATAAAACCGTAGGCTGCATTCGCTCATGGGATTTTGACGAATGGCAATATCCGGTCATCGTTGATAATATGATGAATCTGGAATACCTAATGTGGACTAGCAATACTTCCAATGATAAAGTCTACTCAGACATTGCCACATCGCACGCTGATATAACCATGGCTAATCATTTCAGAGAGGATTACAGTTCGTATCATGTGGTAAGTTATGATACAATAACTGGAAAACCCTTAGAAAAACACACCCACCAGGGGTACTCGCATGAATCATCATGGGCCAGAGGACAAGCCTGGGGCGTATACGGATATACCATGATGTATCGCTTCACAAAAGACCCGGCTTACTTGCAGATGGCGACCAATATCGCTGATTTTATCATGAACCTGGAAACCATGCCTGCCGATTTGATTCCCTACTGGGATTATAATGCGCCAAACATCCCCAATGCACCGCGCGACGCCTCAGCTGCTGCGATAACAGCCAGTGCCTTACTTGAATTATCAAAATACACTACTGGCGGTGAGAAGTACTTTGAATATGCAGAGAATGTTCTGAAGAGCTTATCCTCGCCAGCCTACCTGGCTGAAGCAGGAACCAATAACTTCTTTGTACTAAAACATAGTGTTGGCGCCCTACCCAATAATTCGGAGGTAGACACGCCAATTAACTACGCCGACTATTATTACCTGGAAGCTATACTACGCTATCAATCAATGAAAAAATAACGGCTACATTCATATGCTAAGATACAGAACAATACTAGGTTTATTGCTTGTTGTTGCTTTCCCATTTATGATGAAAGCACAGCAGGCAATTGCTGTTTTTGACCTGATAGACCTTGATTATCCAGGCTTAGAAAACGTTAAAACACAAGTAAGGGCTAAAAATTACGATAAAGCTCAGGAAGAACTACTCGCTTACTACCGTCAGCGAACATCTATCCAACACCCGGAGGTAAACAGAGCTGACCGTGACAAATTTTCCAATAAAAAGCTGAGTGGCGCCACCCTGGAAAAAGCCAATAAGGGTATGCAACACCAGTTTTTTGTGCACAAAGGTTATGGCTACTTCGATTATGGCGATACGATCAATTGGCAATATTGGCCAGTAAAAGATAATGAAGTCCGCTGGCAATTGCACCGCATGTATTGGTGGATTCCAATGGGACAAGCCTATTGGTCGACCGGTGATGAAGCCTATGCCAAAGAATGGGTATGGCAAATGCGCGACTGGATAAAAGATAATCCCAGAGGCTTATCGAAAGAAAACGATCGCTTTGCCTGGCGTCAGCTGGAAACAGCCCGACGGGTGCAGGATCAGACTAACCTGTTTAACTACTTTATTGATTCCCGTCATTTCACTAGCGATTTCTTAATCGAGTTTTTGTATAACTACCATGTGCATGCCGAACGTGTGCGAGAAAAATACTCCGAACGTGGCAACCACCTTTTGTTTGAAGCACAACGCATGATATATGGCGGTGGCTTTTTTCCCGAATTTAAAAATGCTTCGGTTTGGCGTAAAGAAGGGATTGCTATCCTTAACAAAGAAATAAACAAACAAGTATACCCCGATGGCTTACAATATGAGCTATCATTGAATTATCATGTTGCGGCCATCAATATCTTTTTAAAAGCCTATTACATGGCACAGTTATGTAACATGGCTAATGAATTTCCACCAAGCTATGCCTTGGCGATTGAAAAGATGATAATGGCCACTGTTAACACCTCTTTCCCTGACCATACATATCCGATGTTCAGCGATGCTAAAAAAGAATCGAAGCGTAACATGCTAAAGAATTACAAAATCTGGGCACAGGTATTCCCGGACAACGAGATCATCCGTTATTATGCCACAGAAGGTAAAGAAGGGATAGCACCACAACACCTATCAAAAGCGCTTAAGAATGGTGGATTTTATACCTTCCGCAATGGCTGGCATGATGGATCAACCGTAATGGTATTAAAAGCTTCGCCGCCCGCATTCTGGCACAGCCAACCAGATAACGGCACGTTTGAACTATGGGTAAATGGCCGCAATTTTATGCCAGACGCAGGCTGTTATGTTTACGGTGGTGATGCTGAAATTATGAAGTTACGTAACTGGTACCGTCAAAGCAAAGTACATCAAACATTAACGCTCGACAACAAAGACATTACGGTTAATGCCAACCTTATCGAGTGGTCGACCTCTTCAGACCTTGATAAATTGGTCTATCAAAACCCCAGCTACGAGGATTTAACCCATCAGCGTAACGTCTTCTTTGTCGATCAATCCTTTTTTGTCATCGTTGATAAAGCGATAGGCAAAGGGACCGGTCAAATTGATCTACATTATCAGCTGGTAGAAGGGGAAGCTGACATTAAGCTAAAACACAATAGTGCCTGTACGACCTTCAAAGATGGCAACAACGTATTTATTCAATGTTTTGCCAATAGTCCCATGCAAATGATTGAAGAGGAAGGAAAAGTATCCTATGCCTACCGCAAGGAAATACCACGTCCGGCCTTCGCATTCAGGCAACAAAAAAAAAATGGCAACAACACGCAATACATCACAATCATTTACCCTTTCAGTGGCCACAAACCACCAAAGGTAAAGGCTGCCTTTACTACTACTTCGGAAGGAAAGCAGCAAGTTGAGATAGTGGTAAATAAAGAAAAACACCGGTTAGAAATATAAGATACAATGAATAAAAGCTTGAAACATTATTTACTGGTATTGCTTATCGTAATTCTCTGCACACCGCAATCGTCTAATGCACAAGGCCTCTGTAAGGAGGAGGCCCCTGGATGGGTGCACAAGGCCTTTGATGTAATCGAAAAACAGGCCGATGGCATGCTAAAAGAGGTGAAAAGAACACAGTTAACACCGCGCTCAATAGAACGGGGTTTACGTCCATCAAAAGACTGGACAAGTGGATTTTACCCTGGTATCCTTTGGTATTTATACGAATACACCGGTAAAGCTCATTGGCAAAAAGAAGCTGCCACGGTTACAGCCTATCTGGAAAAAGAGCAATACAGTAATCATGATCACGACATCGGGTTTCGTATTTATTGCAGCTATGGCAATGGTTACCTGTTAACCGGCGAAGAGCAATATAAGGCAGCAGTGGTGAATGCCGCAAAGGCACTCTGCACACGTTTCAGCGAAAAAACACAAAGCATTATGTCGTGGAACCCCAACAAAGAACGCGACTGGAAATATCCGGTTATCATCGATAACATGATGAATCTGGAACTGCTGTTTGAAGCCACTCGTTTTTCTGGCGACCAGTCATTTACTGACATCGCCACTAAGCATGCATTGCAGACTATGAAATTTCATTATCGTGCTGATTATTCATGTCCACATGTGGTGGATTACGATGCCGAAACAGGCGCTTTTCGGCGCATGGACTATAACAATGGTTTCAGCGATCCGAAAACGGCAGCCTGGAGTCGGGGCCAATCCTGGGGCTTATATGGTTTTACATTAATGTTCCGCGAAACAGGAGAAGCACAATATCTCAGCTTTGCAGAAAACATTGCTGAGTTTTTATTGAGTCATCCGAACATGCCGGAAGACATGGTGCCCTACTGGGATTACCATGCACCTAAAATACCAACCATGCGCGATGCATCAGCAGCGGCCATTATGGCATCTGCCTTGTTGGAATTAAGCACTTACACTGATAATGGCAAGCGTTACTATAAAGCAGCCGAGAAAATTCTGACCAGCTTATCGTCTGAGCAATACCTGGCACAACCAGGCACCAATGGTCATTTCGTTATCAAGCATGCCACTGGCAATTACTTGAATGGCAGCGAGGTAGATGGTACATTAATTTATGCCGATTACTATTATGCCGAGGCCCTGCTTCGTTATATCAAGCTGAATAATAACCAATCGCTTTTCTCGTATGATCCACGTCAGTAAACACTTCATATCTGCGTTCTGCCTGGTTATAAGCCTGCTAAATGGTATAGATCTAGCTATGGCAAAAGCACCGGTAAACAAGAATAAACCCAACATCATTATTTTATTTGCCGATGATTTAGGGTATGGCGATTTAGCTTGTTACGGCTCAAAGGGGATTAAAACACCGCACCTCGATCAGATGGCAGAGGATGGCATGCGCTTCACTGATTTTTATGTGTCTGCCGCATCCTGCACGCCATCGCGCGCTTCACTGATGACGGGTGTTTATGCTGCCAGGATTGGGCTGGAAAAAGTAGTGGATGATTTATCGACGACCGGTTTAAGCGCAGCTGAATTAACCATTGCCGACTACCTGAAACAAGATGGGTACAAAACCGCCATATTTGGAAAATGGCACCTGGGACACCACCCAGAGTTTATGCCCCGTCAGCATGGCTTCGATGAGTTCTTTGGTATTCCCTATTCGATGGATATGTGGCCATTTCACCCAAAACCATCACATCACTACCCGGCCATTCCGCTTTACCACAACGAAGAGGTGATAGAGTATAATCCGAATGTTAATACACTCACACAGCGCTTAACACACAAAACCATCGACTTTATTAAATCACATAAAGACCAGCCCTTTTTTGTGTATGTGCCATACCCTCTGCCCCATGTACCATTGGGTGCTTCTGAGCAATTCAGAGGTAAATCAAAAGCCGGTTTATACGGCGATGCAGTCATGGAGATCGACTGGTCAGCAGGGCAGATAGTAAAAGTGCTTAAAGATTTAAAAATCGAAGAGAACACATTGCTGCTCTTCTCGTCCGATAACGGGCCTTGGCTATCCTACGGTAATCATGGGGGCAGTGCTGGTCAGCTCAGAGAAGGTAAAGGCACCACTTTCGATGGGGGCCATCGGGTACCCTTTATTGCACAAATGCCAGGCACCATCCCTGCTGGCTCTACCTGTAGGGAGCTGGCATCAACGCTCGATCTGTTACCAACAATTTTGGAAATAACCAATCAAACACTGCATCAACCGGTTGATGGCAAGAGCATTTATCCACTACTCACCACCCCATTAGCCAACACGCCTTACGAAGCCTTCTTTTTTATGAATGGTCGCCGTGTAGAAGCTATCAGGGCCGGTAAGTGGAAATTACATGTACCGCATCGCTACCGTATTGTGGAAACACCTGGACACGATGGACAACCAGGTAACCAAAATAACCACGGCGGTTCCATCGGCCTGGCACTTTACAATATTGAAAAAGATAAGGCGGAAAAAAACAATGTGGCCCAGCAACATCCAGATGTAGTTAAGCGATTGACACAGCTTATACTGGATTTCGAATACGACATACTAAAAAACAGCAGGGCAGCTGGTTCTGTAAAATAAGGATATGGTCAATATTAAATTTTCACATACTAGATTGATACAGGTGGTTTGTATTGTTTGCCTGGCAGCCATTCACTTTGGCTGCCGGCAAAGTAATACGACAATTCAGCAGCCCAACATCATTTTTATCATGTCTGATGATCATGCTACCAATGCCATCTCAGCCTATGGTTCGCATTTAGCAGAGGTAGCGCCAACTCCCAATATCGATAGACTGGCCAAGGAAGGGGTTTTGTTGACGAACTGTTATGCCAATAATTCTATTTGCACGCCCAGCCGGGCAAGCATATTAACCGGACAATACAGTCATACTAATGGAGTACGTACCCTTAGTGATCAACTGGACACAGCGACAGTGCACATTGCGCATCATTTACGCCGCGGGGGCTACAGAACTGCCCTCATCGGTAAGTGGCACCTTCACTCCGAACCACAAGGTTTTGACTATTGGAACGTATTGCCCGACCAGGGGTTATATTTCAATCCTGAATTTATAGAAAAAGGCCTTGACGAAAATACGGACTTCCATCACCGACAAGTGCAAACTCACGAAGGGTATGTCAGCGATGTGATTACAGACCTTTCGCTTAATTGGCTAAAGGAGCAACCCAAAGACAAGCCGTTTATGCTAATGATGCATCATAAAGCTCCTCATGCCTTATGGGAATATCACCCTAAATATAAAGACTTGTTTGATGGCATTGAGATACCTGAGCCAACTTCGCTCTTTGAAGATATGAGTCACCGCTCTATAGCTACACGCGAAGTAGGCAATACTTTAATGCGATTAGCCAAGCGAATGAGCGGACAAATAAAAGTTTCGTCTGTGCACGATTATAGTGAATGGCCAACCGGTAAGCTTCATATTGAAGGCCTAAGTGAGAAGGAAGTGGTTAAGGCCACTTATCAAAAGTACCTGAAAGACTACCTCCGCACCGTAGCATCGGTGGATGAAAGCGTTGGGCGTATTATTGATTATCTGGATGAGAACGGTTTGACTGACAATACCATTGTCATCTACACATCCGACCAGGGTATGTTCCTTGGCGAACATCAATACCTTGATAAACGCTGGATTTTTGAGGAAGCAATCAAGATGCCGTTTCTGATGCGCTATCCTGGTTCTTTAAAACCAAAAACAGAAATAAAGGAGCTGATATCGAACGTTGACTTTGCACCTACCTTACTTGATTTCGCAGGCATTGAAGTACCGGAAGAAATGCAAGGCCGAAGTTTTAAACCTTTACTTGAAGGTCAGGCCATTCACAACTGGCCAACGGCAGTTTATTACCGTTACTGGATGCACCGTTCAACTACACCTGCTCACTATGGTATCCGCACTAATGATTATAAACTGATTTTCTACTATGCACTCAACCTGGATGCCAATAATTACGGGCATCCGGATTCGACGCCCGGATGGGAACTATATGATTTAAGAAACGATCCTCTGGAAATGAATAATGTGTATCACCAACCAGAATATCAGGACGTAATTACTGAGTTAAAAAAGCAGCTAAGCCAGATGAAAGCAAAAATTGGCGATACCGACAATCAGTATACTGAGTTAAAACAACGATTGAATACAACTAAATAATTAACACAATGAAAAACTTTAGAAAACTAGCAATTGCAATCGGCTGTCTGGTGATGACGATAAATGCCATGGCACAAGATGCTAAAACCTTACCGTATAAAGCTGCCTGGGCAACCGATCTTGAAGACTGGCAGGTAATTGACAATAAATACCAATCAAAAACCTGGCAATGGAAGAGTGCGGAAACATTGACGATTACTGATAGTAAACGTGCTAACGACGACTGGTTAATCTCACCAGCCATCAACTGTTCTGGTAAAGGTGCTAAAAAGGTATGGCTAAACGCCGCTTGGAACAAAGCACAATCATCCAACATAAGCCTTTACTATTCAACCAATTTTGAAGGCAATGTAGAGGCGGCAGAATGGATCTTAATAGAAGAAAATATCATTCCGGATTCACACCCTTTTGGATTTAAATGGGCGGCGTATTACACATATAGTAAAAAGCTAAAATTTAGTGCCCCGAAGGTACATTTTGCCATCCGCTATCAACCTCATAACGAGGCGGGAGAAAGGCAAAACGAAATCCGCATTCGTCGCTTTAAAGTACTTGGGAAATAAACTTAAATCTTAAATTAAATCTATTATTATGAAAACAATTACCAAAGTTAAACAACTTTTAGTGCTTGCAGTAATCGTCGCAAGCACAATGGGTGTAAGCCATGCCCAAACAACCATGTACAGTACCAACTGGAATGATGGCTATGAAAACTGGATGGTAAGCAGTGCTACCTCAGGAACAGTTCAGTGGGATAACAGAGGGGGCGGTGATGGCATTCAGGCCACCAACACACAAGATACACAAAGTGAAGAATGGATCGTATCACCTGAATTTGATTTTTCAAATGGTTCAACTTTTACCTTAAGTTTTGTTGCAGCTCAGGCCGATAATGGGTCACCAGCGGGTAAATTAGATGTGTACTATACCGAAAACTGGGGGAGCGATGGAACCGGCGCTACCTGGACTTCTTTAGAATTAGATATAACTAATGGCTATTCAGTAGGCTGGAATGGTGGAGCGGGTTATGTGTCTTCATCATATGTAATGCCAAGTACTTCAGCAACCGTACGTATTGCATTTAAGTACACTTCAGAGGGATGGACCGACCCGAACAATACTCCCGAGGACAACACAGATGATGAGAATCGCAATCGCATTCGTGTCAAAGACCTAACGCTTACAACATCTGGTTCCGTTACCGAATGGCCTTTACCATATGCAGCAGCATGGGCAAATGATTTGGAAGATTGGACTGTCGTTAGTAATGTTCATGCAACAAAAGAATGGGCTTATAAGGCGGCAGCAACAGTGTTTATGACTGATGGAAAAAGAGACCAGGATGATTGGCTTATTTCACCAAAAGTAATATGCTCGAGTTCAAAACAAAAACAAATTTCATTCTTAGCTGGCTGGAAAAACTTCCAATCTTCAAATATTTCACTTTATTATTCGACTGATTATGATGGCGACCAGGCTGCTGCCACCTGGATTAAGATAAGTGAGAATATTATTCCAGATACACATGGTTTTGGTTTTGCTACTTCTTTATTATACAGCTATAGCCATACAATGGACTTACAAGCCGATGCCGTAACTTTTGCCATTCAATATGCACCGTATAAAGCATATGGTGATAGCCAAAATGAAATCCGCATCAAAAATTTTAAAGTGGAAGAAGCCACACCTACTAACCTAAATGACAAGGAGCTTTTAGCTGTTGAAGTTTATCCAAACCCAACTCGCGACATGCTCAATATTAGTATTGATGGTAAGGCGCATGCAGAGATTTACAATTTAGCTGGCCAGCTGGTTAAAAAGGCACCTATCAACAACAAGCAAGTTAATGTGTCGGAGCTAACTGTTGGACAGTACATTATCATGGTAAAACAAGACGAAAAAGTTTCTGTTACCAAATTCATAAAAAAGTAAATAATCAACAATGAGAAAAAGGCTTCCCCAAAGGGAGGCCTTTGCTCTTTTAACAAGATGCGTATGAAACGAAGTGCCTTGATATTTATAATCATCCTTTCCGCATTCACCTCTGTATCGGTATTATCGCAGGAATACAACTACCTATCCACCTTATCGCAACGCTCCAAACCCGGGCGACTCAAATTAGATAACTCAGGTGCTTTGTTTGTTACTCATCCACTCGCACACCAGGTGTTAAAAATAGCCATAGCCGATGGCAGCCTGCTGGCTGAAATAGGTGAAGCCAATACAGCTGGAAATACCAATACCCTGCTGAATAATCCTTCCGATGTTGATATTGATGAATCAGGCAACATCTACATTGCCGATAAAGGCAACCAGCGAATTGTTAAATACGATGCCTCCCATGCCTACATAGGAGAGATAGCGCTCTCTCTCAAAGCACCTGAAAGCATTACCATTGGACCTGATGGTAAACTATACATCTGCTACTCCGGTGATGAAAAAGGTTTACTCATTTACAATGGTACCTCATTAGAAAGTACCATCACCACCTTATCAACCGATAAGTTTCGCGACCCTAAAAAAGTAAGGTTTACTGCCAATGGCCAACTGTATATAGTAGACCGAAATACTGGTCTTATAAAAGTTTCTTCCTTCGCAGGCAATCAGGCCGTTGTCAGCCAAATTATTAAAAAAGAAAATGGTTCAGCCATTATTGTTAAAAATGAAGACTGCGCTTTTTCTTCGCAAGGTTCTTTAATAGTAACCAGTAACGAAGACAAGGTAACAGCCGGTTTATATCAAGGCTTGTACCGTTTTAACGTGCAAGGAGTGTTTGTTGATCGAATAGGTACAACGGGCGCCAGCAGCAACAACAATGGTTTTAATGCCCCTGTTGGCATTGATATTGACAACCACGACAATCTATACATCGCCGATTACAATAATAACCGCATACAGGTGTGGCAAGCAACCGACATACAAGCCCCCCACTTTCTATCCTTTAAATTAAACAACAATACAACGCAAGAGGTTAACTTTTCCTTGTCTTTGAATGAAACAGGCATGGTGTATGGACTTATTCAGGAAGCGACACTTTCGCCCCCTGAAGTTGCGCAAATCATCAACCCGGCACCAGGCGATATTGCCTTTAGCCTTAACTACACAACGCCACTCGAACCATTATCTCATAAGCAAACAGACCTCTTGGAAGGTAAAAACTATTGCATTTACTACGTTGCTGTAGACGATGCAGGCAATACCTCTGAACGAAAGGCTTCGGAATCTTTTTCAACTGCTGCGCATATTAAGCACTTAATTAACACAGCTAAAGAATCAAACCAGGTTCAGCTATTATTAAATGCCTCCCTAAGCGGCCAGGTCTGGTACGTTGTAGAACCCTATACCGGACAAGCACCTGGCTACGAAACCGGTGAACAAATAAAAAATGCACCATCCAGTTTAAACATCCCCTATCCTACGGCAACCACTGATTACACTTTTGACATAACGGGTTTAACGGCCGCATCAAACTATCGCATCTCATTATATATCGAAGACGGAAGTGGTCTTTCAACACCCGTAAAGCATTATATTTTCAGCACCTTCAACACCTTTGAAACCATGCTGAATAACTACCGCCAATGGTGTGTTGGCAATGCCTCGGCCGACTACAGCGAATCCTTACTTTTTGCTCGTTACCAGGCGATATATGCAAGCGGAGAATTAGCAATAGCTAACTTACCCAGTTACGATGTGAATAACCCGGGAGAAACATATGATTTAGTTAATAACCGCGACCACATCAATCACATACGGGAATTAATCCGAGAAACCTTATTTCCACTGGCTTTGCTTTACAATGTGCCAGGCCCGGTGAATGAACCTAATCCGTATTTTAAAAATCCAGCCACAGAGCAACAATTAATCGATTTATTCAACTACCTGATTTCCCGCGGATTTACTGAAGGTTGTAAGAGTGAATTCAAAGGTGGTGGTGTCTATCTAGGCCTCACCGGTTACTTTTATGCCGCTATGCTGATGAAGCAAGAACTGGATAAAGCCAATCTATTGGAAATGGTTAGCAAAAATATGCAATGGTGGACCCGCTGGAATTTAATTGAACTCACGACTCAACCCTGGACTTACGAACAAAAATCCGCATTAAAGCAAGCCGATTTTGTCAGAACATTCTACAATAACCACTTGATGACCATATTAACAATGCCCGATTCAGAATTAGATAAACCAGCCCAAATGTCTTTGCTGGCTGATGTGTACAACGAGGCCTGTGAAATATCGTATGGCTGGGGTGGTTTTATTAAACCCGACTATACCGGTTATCATCACCACGGCATTTGGGGCAACGCCTACATTACAGAAGCCCTACACGTAACTGCGCAAATGAGCATGATTGTAAAAGAGACACCTTATGCATTTAGCTCTTCAGCTATTGATAACTTAAGCCAGGCCATGCTTGCCTATCGCTTTTATTGTAACACATACGATAATCCAATTGGAATTAGCGGACGATTCCCCACCAACCAAGGCGATTTGTTGCTGCACACACCAGCCTTTGCTTACCTGGTTGAAACAAATAATGGCAACTTTAACGCAGAACTGAAAAGGGCCTTTAAACGACTGATGAATGCACCACAAAATCATCTACTAAACACCCTGGCGACAGATGTAAAATCATCTATCCAATTTAGAGGTGGTCTGGGGGGCTTGCAACAAAGCATTCTATTGGCTTCTAACACAAATACTGAAACAGCACCAGAAGGCAACCGTGTATTTCCCTATGGCAACATGCAAATTCATCGCCGTAATAATTGGATGGTAAGTGTAAAAGGGTTTAGCAAATATGTGTGGGACTACGAAAGCAACGGCGAACAAAACTGGTTTGGGCGCAATCAGTCCGCAGGGGCCTTAGAGGTTTTCGCCTCTACAGATCCGGAATCGGGAACTGTAACTGCCGAAGCCAGTGGTTGGATGGAAAATGGCTACGACTGGAATCATGTTGCGGGCACTACCACCTTTGTCCTGCCTAACTGGACCGACCATGACAAGGATTACATCTGGGCCAAATTCTCGCCAGAGTATTTTGTGGGAGGTGTTTCACATCAGCAACAAAATGGGGTGTTTGCACTGAAGTATGTGGATGTTAGGGAAACCGCCTGGGTACAGCGTGACTATAAATTAACTGCCAATAAATCGTACTTCTTTTTCGATGATCAGGTAGTTTGCTTAGGCTCAAACATTAATTCTATTCACCCAAGCTACGAAACGCATACAACCTTATTCCAGAATTATTTACACGATATTAATTCAACTTCTACAATTAACGGCGCAGAAAATACAGGGCTTGGGCTCAACTATGCTCACCCTGACAATACATCGGTAACGATGACTGATGTAACAGGCAATGCTTATTTTCTGCGGGATGGGGCACAGTTGAATGTAACCCGTTCCATGCAATCATCGCGCGATAACCGCGACACTAAAGATACACAGGGTAATTACATCAAAGCCTGGATAAATCATGGCTTGCCTAAAGCTGCAGCCTACGAATACCTGGTATGGGTGCAGGCACCCCAAGGCAGCATCGAACAAGTGGCAGCCAATCCAGATGCTTTCTACACAGTAGAGCAAAAAGATGCAGTGGCTCATATTGTCACGCACCATCAAAAAAATATGACCGGATATGCCATATTTAAAGCCAATGAGGTGATTAATAAAAAACACATTTTCTCAACGGATAACGACTGTTTGATAATGGCAGATGAATCAGTAGCCAACAAACTAACTTTTAGTATTGCTCACCCAGATTTGGGCTGGCTGGATAAAGAGCAAAGCCTCTACCAGGTATGGAGTGTAAAAGATAATAACCGCTGGCTACAACCCGTTGCACAACCAGTTGAGGTAACCTTAAACGGACTATGGGCATTAAGCAGCCCCCATGCTTCTGTTGCGTTGATAAATTACGATACGGCTAACAAACGCACTACCTTTCTGTTTAGTTGCTTCAATGGCGAAAGCATTGATGTGGAATTACTGGACGAAACAGTCACATCGATCGATAACACCACAGCAGATAAAGCGGTACATATTTTTCCAAACCCTGCCAAAGGTGTTTTTACGATTGACTTGTTGGATGCGGTGGAGCAAATGGAAATTATTGACGCTAGCGGCAAGAGCATTGCCAACTTTAGGAATTTGAAACAAGGTCAGCACACTATTACTAATCAGCTTTCAAGTGGCACCTATTTGGTGCGTTTATCTAACAACACTTCATTCTCTACCCATAAACTCATTATTTTATAAGCGCTAGAAAGTCAATCCATGAAGATATTACTCAGTTCTTTACTTTTATTATTTTGCCTCGGCATTAACGCCCAGGAAGTGATCTTTGCCGATTACTTTGATATAAAGACCAACTCGGACAAGCAAACGGCAGTAATGGGAAAAATACACCTTAAACGGAACAAGGATGTGCTATCGAAAGCTGTGCCGGACAGTTACCATTTTGAAATAAGCAATGATCCTTCGGGTTTGTTTAAACTTAAAAACAACCGCGAAAACATCGGCCAGATGAAAGGCCTTTTAGTGGGAGAGTTAAGTTTGAAAAAAGGCAAAAAAACACCTAAGACACCTGTTGATTATACGATAGCTATTACTTTAAAAAATGGAAAGACGTCTCTGGTTGAAAAAAAAATCACGGTACATGTGGTCACAACCACCATGTGGGAACACCTCGGCGATTTTTACAAGAAAGAGACAATTGATAACAGCCGCTTATGGGGCCGAAAAAAACTATCTGATAAAAAAATTGAGGCGCTGCTCGATGAAATTGAAGCCAATAATGGGGCCATGCCATCGCTCAGCCCAATATATACCAAATCGACTGAGGACATCCGCAAAATAGAGGACGAATGGGAAAAGGTGGCCAGCCGCATTGGTGCATTGGGCTATGCCTATGCCAATCAACAGTCGGCCTGGTATAGTTCACCTCAACTGTATAAAGGCATTGTTAAAGCCTCCACCACGTTTATGAATGGCATACCCATTTTTGGTAACGAGATAGACGACCCAATCGGCAACGAAATTGGCGATGGTTTACAAAGCTTAGGCGAGAATGGTATAGTATCGCATGGCTTTGTAACACACCAGTGGCGCCTGGTTGACGGACTTGGCGCGCCACTTGTACACATTATGCCCAACCTCCGTCACGACATAGCCAATCGCGAACCGGAAGCACTTGCTTTACAGGAAGCTATTTATCGCTTCTACCAGGCTTTTTACTCAATAACACCCAAACGCAGAGCCATGGATAACGATGCGCAACGCTGGCGCAATATCTCCGATACCCTTTACTCAGAAGGCGCCTGGAGCGATGCAAATACAGCTCATCGTATGCGCTCACTAATGGTGATGGGCGTTATTTGGAATGACTACAACCGCCCTATAACCTACGTACCCTATTGGTACGATGATTATTATAACGCTACGGAATTTGACGGTTTGTCATTTGCCAAAGGCTGGAGTCCCAAGGGCATCATTAAAGATATCCGTTTCTGGTGCTCGCGCCTTTCAGTGCCTTCGCAAATGTACGACCAATCTGGATTTCATCCCGATGGCACCGTTTCGCACCACACCGGCCATAGTGCCTCGGATGTAGCTATGGTGGCCTATGGCTTTGAATGGATGAAGGAAATTAATAAGGCAATTAAATTCTTTCAGCACACACCGTTTCCCATCGAAAACAGCCAATACCAGTTTTTAGCCGACCGCATCAACTATACCTATCGACGCATGGTCTATCAACAACAGCTGGATTATGTGGTGGCTGGTCGAAGCCATTATTCCGACATGCAGAAGTTTGTGACAAAAAGCCTGAAGAAGACTATCAATGATTTAGTAAAAGGTAAGTCGCCGTCAACCATCATCAAAAATGAAAAGGAATTGATTGAATTAAATAGAAACATGCAAAACAATACGCATAAACACACCGAATCAATTGGTTTTTGGAATGCTGATTACCTCGTTCATCGCCAGGAGAATGACAACAATCAGTTTTATTATTCAGTCAAACAGAAATCTCTTCGTACATCGGGCGCCGAAGACTTTAGCAAAGTGCGTAAATCGTGGCATGCCGGCAGCGGTGTTTTCCAGCTAAAAGTGGATGGCGATGAGTATGCGTTACCCGTGCTGCAAGCTTACGATTGGCATGTGCTACCAGGTGTTACCGAAGAGTGGCGCACCGACCCTATGCCACGCGGTCGGGCAAGTTCAGCAGGTCCAGGTTTAAATAGCTATTCAGGTGTTCTGGCCAATGGCCGCTATGCTACATCGGCCTTTCAGTATGTACCAACGCCAGGTGGCGAACACCATAAATTACCTCAATACGCCTCGGCCAGTGCCTTTAAATCTTACCACTTAAGTGATAATTATGGAACGGCAATAGGTAGTAACATTACACGTAAAGATGGTGGTCAGGGGCAATCCATCGTTACCTGTATCGACCAGTCGTTACAATCCGACATCCTGTATTACAGCATTGATGGGGCAAAGGCGAAAGCGATTAAACCCGGTACCGATGTCGATTTAGCTGTACAAATGAGTGGCCCAAGCTGGGTGTTTCATAAAAACAAAGGCTACCTTGTCTTTCCTCAAAAAAACCAACAGCTTTTTATCAAAACAGGTGCTCACATCAATGTTACCGATACTAAAGTTAACAGCAGCAAAAACTACATTATTGCGATCGACCATGGTACACAACCAAACAAAACAAGCTTTAATAACTACCATTATGTGATGGTGGCCAATGCCAGTTTAAAAGAAATGCCCGAAATTCTGGACCATTATCAAGAAAATTATCGGACATTTAAGGAAAATGCCAAATTACATGGCACGTATAACAGCCTAAATAAACGCGCTCAGCTGGCCTTTTTCCAAGCCGGCAAAACCTATCTGGATACGTCCAAAAAACAATGGTTAGAGGTGAATAAACCTGCTATTGTAATGACAGAGGAAAGTGCACAGTACCTCGAACTATCAGTTTGTGACCCATTGCATAGTTTAAACACAGAGTCGATAACCATTAAGGCATCAGTGCCCTTAAAGGAAGGGGATTACCAATATACCATCGAAGGCATTGAGTCCATCCAGGGAGAAACCGTAAATGTAAAAAGCGATGGCAATTCGTCGGCCATTACTGTCGCCCTGCCCGATGCCAAAGATGGCGCACGTTATAACTATCGTGAAGCTGTATTGGCTGGTGCACCAATAATTATCAAGTTAAACAAAGCAAATTAATCAACTACAAAGAGCTATTTAATGAGAACCATAATTACTGTCTCCATTTTATTCCTACTAGGTTTGTTTCCGGGTAAGGCCAGTGCCAATGAAAGTACTGAACCGGATCAGATTACGATGATCGCCAAAAACTATCGACATTGGATTTTAGGCAGCGACACCATCGATTACAGCAATCCTTTTGTTCAGGTACGCTATAAAGAAATGATGAAAAACGTTCGGGCGGCCTACGAGCTTTACGAACGCGACAAAAATCAGGATGGCCATCCTGATATTCTATTTGATACAAGCATTAGCGTACCCCAAAGCACCAAACAGCTTTCTTCGTTCTTTAGCAAATACCTGTTCCCATTATCGCTGGGCTACCATCTTAAACCAGCAGAAGAATATGGTTTAAACAATCCATACTACCACAATAAACAGGTACGCGAGCGCTTGCTTACCCTTTTTAACAACCTGCACCAGCAAGGTTGGAAAAGTGGTATCGACATTGGGGTATTACATATGAACCGCTATCCCGAAACAGGCTATATTGGCTATTATTCGGGCATGTCTCTGCGCTGCTTAGGCTATGCTTTGTCGGTTTTTCTTAACCAGGACCTATTGCAAAACGAAGGGCTGTTAAAGCGGGAGCTGAACACACTGGACTTTATCTCAAAAGAAATTGGACCCCAATATAACACACCCATTCTCTGGCAGCAAAAAGGCTTTAATACTGATGCTGTGCGTTCCATGTTCAACGTTCGCTGGTGCTACATCCTATCGCTACCAGCGAATGCACCGGGCCGCCAGGAGCAGATGACCTACTTTTCAAAGATGCTGAATAAATCGCTGCAAATTGCGGATGGCTGGGCCGATATGATTAAACCTGATTATCTGGGCTATCACCATCAGGCCGCCTACCTCAATGCCTATGCGCCACATGGCTACCACGCGGCATCCATCTTTGTGCATCAGCTTAACAACAGCCCCTACCAAGTGGGTAACAAAGCCATCAATAATTTAACACAAGCCTTGTTGCATTCACGCATTTACTGCAACCTTTACGATGCCCCTCGCAGTGCAGCCGGCCGCTTCCCCGATAGGCTCAATACCTTAGTAAAAAACATTCCCGCCTTTGTCTATCTGTCGCAGATTCAATCACCCCATCAGCAGGAACTCAAAGGGGCGTTTATGCGGTTGTGGCAACCTGATGTCAATGATTTTCAAAAGGACTACCTGAAGCAGGCCGACTGTGCCATTGTTTACACAGCTTCATTAGGCGAGATTGAGCAATCGGCCACACTAGCTGCCAGTGGTATTCAGCCCGAACCATCGCCCAACGGCTTCTGGTATTACCCTTATGGTGGTTTAGGTATTTACCGCCAGGCTAACTGGCAAGTATCATTTAGCGGATGCAGCCGATATATCTGGGATTATGAATCGAGTAAACGAGGCGAAAATCAGTTTGGTCGATTCGCCCGTGCCGGTGTATTGCGCATTCTGGCCGGTGGCCATCCCGTATCAGCTGCCAGCAGCGGCTATGTTGAAAAAGGATGGCACTGGTGTCGCCTGCCAGGTGCTACCACCATTGAAATACCTTTTAATAACATGAAACAAGATACCTACAAAGACAGCCATCGGAAATTTACAAGCGAAAGTTATTTGGGCGGTTTGCACATCGATGAAAACACAGCAATGGTATCACTCAAGTACAATGCTCCCCTTTACAACAACACCCCCATTAACGAACTAAAAGCCAACAAGTCATTTTTCTTTTTTGATGATTATATTGTTGCCCTTGGTACCAATATTAAAGGACAGTCGAAGAATGACTATCCGGTACAAACAACTTTGTTTCAGAATGGGATGGACAATATAAAGGTTGAAACCACGGTCAATGGCAAGGTACATAAAAATGCATGGGCCAAAACCTTTACCAACGAAAGTGTTAGTTTATGCGATGCGCAGGGCCACGCCTACTTTGTACCTCACGCACCAACATTATGCATAGAACGGACTCGCCAAAGCGCTCCCGATGATGAAAACAAGGCCACCCATACAGGTTCCTTTACCTCAGCCCGATTAATGCACGGCGCTGCACCAAACGATGCATCGTATTTATATTTCATCCAGGTGCATGGCGGTAAAGAGGGGGCGCAATCCCTAGCCAGACATCATCAAGACATGTTTACTGTCAGTCAGCAGGACAGTATTGCCCATATCGTAAGTTATCAGGCTGAAAGAGTGAGCGCCTATGCCATCTTGAAAAGCCATGATCAATTTCAGGATAAGTGGCTGCAACGGAGTAATACACCATGTCTGCTGATGATTAAAGAGCAAACAAATGAACGCATTCGCCTGGCCATTCAAAATCCGGATCTGGGTAAATTGGAAAAGACATACAGCTATAAAAGAATAAACCGAGACTTTGCCCATGCACCAAGTACGGTTCAGCCCGTTGAAATTACATTACAAGGTATCTGGAAACTAGCAGCAAGGGATCAAAGAATTGATAATATAGAACACCGTGGTAATCAAACATTGATTCGCTTTAACTGCTTCGATGGTCAAGCAATACAGGTGGAACTTCAGAAAATAACAAGTGAAAAATAACTACTAGCTAGTCAATTAAAACACAACAAAATGAAACTAATACAATTATTTGCCTTTATTCTGCTGTTCACAGGATGTCAGGGTTCTAAAAATAACACCCAACCGAATCAACGGCCCAATATCCTGTTCATCATGACCGACGACCATACCACACAGGCCATGAGCTGCTACGGCAGTGAGCTGATTGAAACACCCAACCTCGACCGCATTGCCAAAGAAGGAATGCGCTTTAATAACTGTTACGTCACCAATGCCATTTGTGCCCCATCGAGAGCCGTGATACTTACCGGTAAACTCAGTCATTTAAACGGTGTAACAGATAATGCCAAAGTGTTTGATGGCAGCCAGCAAACCTATCCTAAATTACTGCAGAAAGCTGGCTACACAACGGCTATGATTGGCAAGTGGCATCTGGGCTCAAGTCCAACCGGATTTGACTACTGGAGCGTTTTACCCGGTCAAGGGAACTACTATCAACCCGAATTTATTGAAATGGGTGATACCATTACCGAAGATGGCTATGTAACCGATGTGATTACAGATAAAGCTATTGAGTGGCTTAACAAGCAAGCAAAAGACCAACCTTTTGCCATGGTATATCAACATAAAGCACCTCATCGCAACTGGATGCCGGCCCCCCGCCATCTGGGCATTTTTGAAGACAAAGTGTTTCCGGAACCAGCCACCTTATTTGATGATTACGCAGGGAGAGGCTCGGCTGCGCGGGAGCAGGAAATGGAAATTGCCAACCACATGTGGGATGCCTGGGATTTTAAACTGGCCTCTAAAGCAGAGCTGGACGAGTTTGGGGCGAATAATCAGCTGGAAATTATTAACGATGCCAAACATCACGATGTTGCCGGCGCCAATAAGCGTGAGGAGGATTTAGAGAAACTGTACCGCGTATATCGCCGCATGACACCGGAACAACAAGAACAATGGCATAAAGCCTATGCGAAACGTATTGCAAAATACAAAGAAGGGAACCTATCTGATAAAGAGTTAATTTCCTGGAAATATCAACTGTACATGCGCGATTATCTCGCTTGTTTATTGTCATTGGACGACAATGTTGGACGCTTGCTTAAGCACCTTGAAGCACAAGGTCAACTGGATAATACCATTGTGGTGTACACCTCGGACCAGGGCTTCTTCTTAGGCGAGCACGGTTGGTTCGACAAACGCATTATGTACGAGGAGTGTTACCGCATGCCATTGTTAATACGCTATCCAAAAGCCATTGATGCAGGCCTTGTCAGCAATGCCTTATCCATGAATCTGGATTTTGCCCCCACCTTTTTGGATTATGCCGGTGTAGAAATACCTGACAACATGCAAGGCGCCTCTTTACGTCCACTCTTCGAAAATAACGGCCAAGCGCCTGACACCTGGCGAGAGGCAACCTATTATCATTATTACGAATACCCGTCGTGGCATTCTGTAAAGCGCCATTATGGCATGCGCACCAATCGCTACAAACTCATCCATTTTTATAACGATGTGGATGAATGGGAACTTTACGATTTAGAAAAAGACCCGCAAGAGTTAAAGAACGTCATTAATGAAACTGAATACGCCAATTTAATTCCGCAATTAAAAGCCCAATTAAAAGCCTTACAGGCAAATTATAAAGACGACTCAGCAGAGTACTTGAATTAACTATTTTCCGATTGAATATATAAGGCCACTTACATTACTTGAGATGTAAGCGGCCTTTCTTTTTTAAAAAAACTCAAAAACATAAAGGCTCAAACTATCTGGTTAAACAGATAATTTGAGCCTTGTTATCACTATTAAAACTAATCTAATACTTCGTATATCGCGTAATTATCATACAGACCTTTAGCGGGTACCATCAAACGTATGGCCGTTTGGCCACCTTTCAGATAAGCATCTTCCATATCATCAACAAATTCAAAACTTAACTTACCATCGATGTACCACTCTATGGTGTTTTTATATTTAACAACTTTCAGGTGATGCTTTCCCATTTTATTGTTGAGCAAGAAATCTACTCCTTTAATGGTTAAACGCCGCCCCGGCCTGGAGCAAAAAAGGAAATACGGTAGTTATACAGGTCGCTCTTGGTATACTGCGCTGCCACCCCCCAACGTTTTTTCAGATCCTCATCAAACACATCCTGACCTTCGTTACCTGTGCAGCTAAACATGAGCATATGAAGTGCATTTTCGCTCAGGCTTTGAAAATCACATTCGATAATATAGTTATCAGGGGTTTTAAATTTGTTCCAAAATACGAGGTGTCCTCCCCTAAAAATACCACCGGCATAGTAATCTCTAACAGATTCGCCAATATCGTTGCGCATAGCCGCTTCAACGTCATCGTAATAGTTTTCTCCCAATCCACTAAATGGCTGACCATTTTCCTCAAACCAGGCGTTGGCTACTTCATAATATTTCGAATGAAGCAATAACTGGCCATCCTGCAAGCTGGCTACTCCTGGTCCTTCCATCACCCAATCTTTCAAATCATCCGCCGAAGAAAAATCACAGCTATATACCCGTTTTGTTGTATAGTTCTGGGCCTGAGAAAAGGAGGACACTCCAACCATAAATAAGAGCATAAAGAAACGCATTATCATATTTTCTTATTTTAAATTCTGGACAAGCCTATTCAGAAGTCGTATAGCGAATGCGTAATTAAAAACGATAGGATTCAACTATTTTACACCTGTATCAAAAAAAAAGCCGGGCTGCTTATTTTATTATAAACAACCCGGCTCCCAGCGCTACCTACTTTTTCTCTCGCAATGGTAAATCGATGCTTTTACCGTCTTTACAATATATTTTAAACCGGGTTTGTGCATCCGTGTAATCATAGTTAAGTAATTCATAAACATAAGCCGCCGGCTTCCAATGCCCCTTCAAGCTTATTGTAACAATACTTCCTTGCGACCATTCATGAACAATATCGCCTGGCATCACCGACATGTTATGGTTCCACTTCTTCAGTTTTAAATCAGGGTTAGCTACCGTTAAACATGCATTGTGTTTATCCTGTTGGATGTATAACATCACCGGGGTATCCACCGATGCCACTAATCCCTTATGTACTGGTGCATCAGCATTAAAGATGGCGTAAGCACATGCGTTGCTGGCATGATGCTTTACAATATGTGCCGAGGCATCGCGTTGCAATACTTCGTACCCCTTGTTAGTTTTTCTTGTTAAGGCCTTATCAACCGGCTCATCCATTAAAATCAGGTATTCATAACCTTCTGCTTTTGGCTGCTTGCCATGGTTTAACCAGGCTTTAACATGTGGTGCCGTTATTGGTTTATATTTGCCTCCTGCTATCTTCTGCAGCGAAGCCTGATTTTTTTGCTCTAATATCACATTAAAAGCTTCCGGGATGATGTAGTGAATGCCTTGGGCATCGGTAAGCACACCGCCCTTTAAATTCTTAGTCAACGATAAGGATTCACCAATGGACTCTCCATTCAATAACGTGGCCCTGTCGGGTATACCATGCTCACCAATATTCGTTTGAAACAAGGTGGTAATAGTTGCATAGTCCTTATCATCATTACTAATGTTTGAGCCTAAACACACAATCTCACCATCGAAAAAGAAATAGGATTTACGTGCTCTAAAACTGGCATCGAACAAGTTTTTATCCGGTGATGGCTGCACATCATCGCGTAATTCCATGGCAAATACACCGTTTTTACCTTCTGCTGTTAGGCCACGTGCAAAAGTTGTTTCGGTAAAACTACGGTGAAAACCCTCTTTGTACTTCTCTGTTGGTTTGTTTTTAAAATACACCTTATCAATAGGCATAGCTTTAGTAGTGGCCCCGGGCAAGTACCCCCAATGGAAACCACTGTTCTGTTCCATTCCAGCGGCTTTCATGCCTCCGCCCGGCGATGATTTAAACAGGAACATGGCACCATGACTCAGGTAGCGGCCTAAATTGTTCTCGCCTTTATGACCGGTTTCGTAGTCCCAAACATATTTGTCGTAACCTTTTACCGTAGCTAACCAATTATCGCGACGATGCACGGACAAGCTGGAGTAAGGTAAACTGTAATTCCCGTCTTCCGGTTGTAAAACCCTGTCGCCCATTTTCTTGTTCAACGTCACCATTAGGTTGATGGTGCCATAGGTACCAGAATAGGTTAAAGCAGGGGTTAATATACCTTTTACACTTTCTTGAGGACTTAATTTATACAAATAGTTAAAGACGGCTGCCATTTGCTCATCTTCAACCACTTTATCATTGAGGCTCATAAAGGCATAAGCTGGTAACATAAATCGATCAATCCCTGTATTTTTATATGGGAAACGACCTCCAACACCCATGTGTAAATCCAGACCATGGGCAATCTCATATTGACGCACTAAGGTCTTTTTTAGAGTAGTCTGGGTATCGGCCGATAAAGCGAAGTCTGTTTCATTCAACATCCAGCTAATCATGGCTATGGTATTAATGGCCGACACACCATAGGCATTTAAATAGGTGCCACGGTGGTGAAAGATCGAATAGTCAGGCTTTACTGTATCGGAATAGCCAGGAGCAAAGGCCGTGACGTAATCCATGTACATTTTAAACTCATTCAGCATTTGAACTTTTTGCGGACCATCAGACATTAACAAAACAGTTATCAACTTAGCCAATGCGCCTCCGCGTACCATATCCGTATTTTCCCCTTTCGACTGGTCGCAATCGATGATATTCCCAATGCGTGTGTGCCAGGCCAGGCACTTTTGGTGCTGCTCCAGCATTTCCTTTGGCAAATCGTTGCGCATCAAAAACAAGGATATAGCATACGAATTAAGACGAATAATGTGATCCACGGTTCCTAAAGCACTACCAGCCTGCCAACCCTGATCGGATAAGTAATTATATAGCATCAATAATTTTTCCTGTGATTCGCTTGCCTTATTGAGGCGGTAATCCATGGCCAAAGGAAACAAAGTATTTTGCATTACTCTCTGGAAGTTTTGCCCATTTTGGGTCCCGTGCTCATCGCGGCAGGTATAAAGTGGAATACCATTAACCATGCCTCCCTGTTCGCTCAACTGCAATTTATTATATGCCGCAATAGCTTTCTTTGTCTGCCGTGCAGTTTCCTTTTTCAGATTGATACCATGGCTTTGCCAGTCCGTATCATTTCCACCAAGAATTATGTATTCTAACCGCTCTTCTATCTCACTAGAAATACCTGACGCATTAGACCCGCTGTGAGATGCTGTCAAAAAAGATTCATACTTTTGGTAGGGTTTTAAAATCTCGTAGCTATCGGAACGAACCTGCGCCTTATTATTCACAAACACTTGATCGGAGTGACGCTTATAGCTAACAAACTCAAGCAATTGAAAGTGATCGATAAACAGCGTTCCTTTAGACGGACCCTTTTGTGGCTTGGCAATAAGACTCTGCATCTGTTGACTCCCTTTGTAATCTGGAATCAGGGCATCTTCATTAAACTGCACCCAAACAGCTCGCCAACCGGTAAAGTTAAGGTTAATGGCAAATCGATATTTGGGATTGTCTAAGGCAGCTTTTGCATTGCTTCCTACTTGAAAAACCATCTCACCGTCAATAGCTTCTGACTGATAAACCCACATTTTAATGCCACCGTAATAGCCTTCTTTATAAAAGGCCGGCTCATAGTTTTCCGGCTGGCCACCACCATATTTACTGGTTGCCTTTTCCAATCCTTCAAGCTGATTGACACTAAGGATATCACCCTTTTTCCAATTCCACATAAGCGAATGGCGTCCTTGCTTTTGATGCCTATCAGACTGCACAAGTCGACCTTTTTTGGCCTGCCAATTGTGATATTCGCTGGCCTGTTCAAAACCAATTTTATGAATGACGATATCGCCCTTAATTTTCATGTTACCCTTTTCAATGGCCCCCATTTGGTTCACTCCTAAAACAAGACCGATGAGTAATGTAAATAGCTTTTTAAACATGTAATATTAATTTGATTTTAGTTAGTTGTGTTTTTTATAACTTTCGTTCTGGTGCATTGCTCACCATTGATGCATTCGAGGATATATATACCATTGCTAAGCCTCACTAAATCAAATGAAGTGGCGCTACTGGCCATCCTTATTAATCGACCGTTTAAATTGTATAAAGCAGCTGTCTCGGCCTGAGGGAAATTTACAATACCTGCTGTTGGATTGGGCCAAACAAGGTACTGGTTATTGCCCCCGGGAGCAATGCTGTTGACCGAGTCTTTTTTTAGCTCAAAATCATACGTTTCTGCATCGTGGGTTTCTATTTGAAGCACAGTTGAAGCACTCGTCACCGATCTAATGCTAACATTATCGGGTAAATTATCAGCCGCCCAGGCACCTTTAAGGGTAAGTTCAAGCCACTGTGTTGGAAACGGTCCGAATAAGTCATCAAACGATTTTACATCACCGATATCCTGAGGCTTGCTTCGGTTAAAATCCGGATTACAAACACTTAGCTGCTTTCTACCATCAGCATGATTCGATACCATCAGCATTAGCGGTAAAGATGAACTGTGCACAAAAGCATCATTCGTTTGCTCATTGGGTTCAAACAAGGCGTATCCTGTTTGGTCTAAAGCAATATGCTTCACAATATGGGCCTTTGCATCGTGTTGTATTATTTCATAAACAGGGTTATCATCCATGGCATCCAGTTCCTCTTGTGTTGTTTCCATCAAAACAAGGTATTCGTAGTTATTTCGATAACCATGATTCATCCAGGCCGTTAAAACATCGCCGTTACTGGCTTTGCAACGCATGGTTTCGGATTGGCGGTTTTGAAGCACTATATTCAAACCGTTGTCGTTGGGCACATAAATGCCCTTCCCCTGATTATCGAGCAGTGTGGCATACCCTCCAGTGGCATTATACACGTAGTTATCACTGGTAATCGGTTCGCCATTCACCTTGTATGCATAGCCCGAAGATGATATAACATTCTGCAAGATGGTGGATTCGGTTTTGCCCTTCAGAGCAGATGCAATATTTGAACCAAGGCACACCATCACACCCGGTTGGAAGAAGAACACCGATTTTTTAAAGGCCAAACGTGTGCCATAGTTAACATCGTTAAATTCCATCGCCCATAGGCCTGTTTTATTTTCCTGCTCTACCCCACCAACAAAAGTATTGGGTGTAAACATGCGCTGCTGGTCCGACTTAAGCTGGTGAAGTTCCATGTTAAGAGTGGTTGTACCTGGAACTCGACTCCAATCCCAACCTTTATTATAGTCGTGCCCACTGCGCACCATCGATGGATAAGGCGTCTGATTATTAATAATCTCCATCTGACCATAACTATCGTAACGGCCATAGGCATTTTCATTATTACCACTCTCGTAGTCCCACACATAAGCGCTGGTACCTTTTAGCGAAACAAACCAATTAGCATCTCTGAAAACAGCCATTGCAGCATATGGCTTTATCCATAATCCAGAGGCGTTTTCGGCTGCCTCCACACCGTGGGTCTCTACATCCAGTATAGCCTCTATTTCGCCTGGTGTATTAAAATAGGTGATGCTCATAGAGGCTTTGTTTACCAAATCTTTACTGGGCTGATGCTGAGGTTTCCAATAGGCCATGGCAGCCGAAGCCAGCTCTTCATCCAATGCATCCTCACTCATACATTGCGCCATATAAGCCATGGGTGTAAGCATACCAGTCACCTTTTCGAGCCCACTGA
Organism: Carboxylicivirga longa; assembly: GCF_050589825.1. NCBI lineage: Bacteria > Pseudomonadati > Bacteroidota > Bacteroidia > Marinilabiliales > Marinilabiliaceae > Carboxylicivirga > Carboxylicivirga longa. Next base: position 37,958 of record NZ_JBNGOZ010000023.1, read on the forward strand.
TTCGACCACTAACTCCTTTGGGCACATCATAAAAACCGGTAATCGTGCGGTAGTTCAACAGGTATTTTTTAACCGTCTGCTTGGCCTCATGATCTGCATCGAAAGCAGTATGACGCAAAAAATACAAAACCTGACTCATAATGTGCACACCGTTATTAGAATATGCATTCATGTAGGGGCCCCGATGATGGTATCCCATACCATCTGGTTTAATTCCACCCGTCCACCCCTGGAAGGTTCTCAGGTTACGGTTAATCCATTGCGTATAATGATTCATATACTGAACCTTAGTGGGATTATTGTTATCCATCATCAGTATATACATCAGACGCATAAGAGTTGCCGACCTAAAATCATCAACACTGACTTCCAAGGTATTGTCGAGCGGCGCAAAAATAATATTGAAATAGCACAGCCAATGAAGCGTGGCCATCTCCCGATCTAAAATAGTTTTTCCATCTTTCCATGGAATCGTTTTTAAATCATCATGCAGGAGGTAAACAGAATATGCCCAAGCCGCGGTTCGAAGCTTCTGGTGGTCGGTGGTTTCCATGGCACTGCCTGCTGCCCAGCCCTGATCGTGCATATAATCATACAGTAGTAACAGCTTTTCTTTACTCGCCTGAGTGCCATTCACCCGATAGTCAAGAGCCAATTGCAAACATAGTTTCTCACCCATGTCTCGCCCAAATTTAGGACCATGAGGCGACTTATTGCTAAACAAGCCCGGCCCATGAATACGACCTTGTTCATCCTGACTAAGCGCCAAATTATTAAAGAGATTCACACCACTACTGATGTATCTACTTCGAGCAGCCAGGCGCGCTTGCATATGCTTGCTTGCGGTATAATTATCCGTACCGAGCAACCAGTTGTTGAAGCGCAATGCAATAGCGTTGAAGGCTTGTTTGCTGACATCCGATACAACATCGGGTCGTGCTGCTGTTGGTTGCGGATAGCGCTGTTGGTATATTAAGCTGGCCCACTCGTCTTTTACTTCTTCATCATCGGCATAAGGATAGGGGTGAGCATACTGGTAACTCGGCGAACGTTTATAGCTGATGCTTGATTTAAACTCAACAATATCGAAAAATAACTCGCCAGAATTGGCCGTATTAGGTGATCGTATTTCCATTTTGCTTAAACGCACCTGGGTATCAGCGACTGCAATATCATCCCAAAACCGAACCCACAAACCACGCCAACCGACAAAATTTATACGGTAATAAAACTGGCATTTTAGCCTGTTGAAGGCATCATAAAACCGAAACTCGATACTGTCGTTAATATCTGCACTGCTATACAGCCATATATGCATCCCGGCATTTTTCTCACTACTTGCTACCTCAAGTGAACGATCTGTCACCACAATTTTAGCATCTTTTTGCCAACTCCACTTTAACGATTGCTGTCCTTGCTTATAACGTTCTGTGGAGGTTTCTATCAATCCACCACCTTCCGTTTTCCAGTTTGAGGGTAAATCGTTTTCAAAGGTTTCACAATTATCAAAGGTATTTGATTCTATAAACGTTTGAGCAACAACTAACGAATTAAGGCCTATTCTAAAAAAGAGGACTACAAGTAAAAAACAATGTGCTGAATATTGCATTGAAGATGTCTGTTTGGTGAACTAACTTCCTAAATGCAATATTAGACTCATTGCCCCAATGTGGCTTACACAAGTAACTAATTTAGTTTAAAATTGGTTGAAAAGTCTTTATGAACGGTCTTATTTTCTTCAAAAAGCAACGTAAGAGCTGCAAACTTCACGTTAATTATTAGAACCATTTTTACACAACTAATCTCATGGAAAATCCAGATGCAAAATCCGAAAGTTTACAAAAACGAAGCGCTCATACTCAACAAACCAGGTGGTTATAAAATCCGTATTAATGGCTGGCAGAGAGGCTAGCAAAATAAGAGCTCAACCAGTGAAAAAATAGGACTCATGCTTGATCAATTTATTATGATTTTTAAAGAAAGGGTTCAACTCTAATTAAGCTGAACCCTGATATTTTTACTTACACACTTAATGGGCTAGTGTCTCTTTTATTATTGTCCCAAATAGAACACGGCCGTCATTGGATAATGATCAGAAAGAAAGCGAGTTGCTTCTTGATTATATATCTGTACTTTATTACACATTTTCGCCAACTTAGGACTGGCAAGTATGTAATCAATCCGCTCTCGGTCCCGTTCAACACTCTTTTTTGTTGCACTGTATTTGCCGATTAACGCTTTTGTTGGAAAGGTAAAAGCATCTTTTGTCTCTGTTCTATTCAAACAAACATCAATTGCCGGGCAAGCCAGAAATTCTGAAATTACTGAGTAGTCGAACTCACCATTTCGAAGATTGGAATATTTACTTTTCTTTTTACCCAAAAGCTTGGCTCTTAACTCATCTTTGTTTTCCAACCAATTGGCATCAAATGGTGAGTGTGAGTTAAAATCCCCCAGTATTATATAAGAATCTGAATTACTATTATCAATTTTCTCAGTTATCAACTTTGCTTCTTTCAATCTAAAGTCACTATCCGCTGGCGATAAATGGACGATATAAAAATCAATCCCGTAGGTTTCGCAATGCAATAATCCGTGCCAGAAGGGCTTAATACTTTTCTCCTTAAGCCTGATCGGTTGGTTGGATGTCAGAGCGGTCGGATAACCTTTAGTTTTTAATAGTTGAACATACTGATGTCCCCATTGCATAGCATCCTCCTTAAGTTGATCTTCAGTATAACCACACAGCTCCTGCAAAGCAAGTACATCTGGCTTTTGTTTTTTAACCCATTCTATCAGATTCGCCTTTCTTTCAGTGTCCTTTCCCCAGTCAAAGCCATTCCAAATATTGTAGGTCATCACTTTTATGGTCTTCTGCGCCTGTTTATTGGTTTCCAATGCCCTTGCAAAGCACTGTTCTTGTGCCTCATAAGGATCATTCAAGCTTGCCTGGTCATCCGAAGTAACGGGCATTGGCAGCTCAGGCGAAGTAATTGCAGTGCACCATAAATTCTTATCCAAATTACCTTGAGCTAAAGAATTCGCACCAAAAAAAATGACCGCTATTAATACTAAAATTAGATTCCTCATAATCTTCTTTAAAATATCAAGTTATATAACTTTTGAAGGGCAAGCTTAATTATCCAATCTCTTACCCATTATTTATCAATTCAAATATTCTACTGCTGTGTTTGTTGTAACCTAACCAAGGCTTCCAGAAAATAATAATCGGCATAAACCAGCGGAACATCTTTTTCCACGCCATGAGGAATACTGCCGACACTATGATCGAGTATAAAATACTTATTCACTTTTGGATCAGCCAGGTAGTTATCAACCAAACTATTGACCATTGCCACTGCCTGGTCATAATATTTGTCGCCCTGTTCGGCATTCCAGCTGACTTCAATTAAGGCGGATGCTACAATGGCCGCAGCCGAAGCATCGCGCGGTATCACCGAATACTCTGACGCATCATAATCCCACTCAGGTGTAAAACCAGGCGTTTGAACATTGTAATCCCACAAGGGCACCAAATCATCAGGCAGATTATCATCATTAAGGATAAAGTCCGCAATATTAAGTGCAAAATTCAGATACTTTTCGTCTTTTGTATACCGATAACATAAGACGTATCCATAAAGTCCCCAAGCCTGTCCGCGTGCCCAGGAGGATTCATCAGTAAAGCCCTGACAGGTCGCTTTATCTTTCACAGCCCCTGTTTCCTCATCGTAGTCCACCACATGATAACAACTGTAATCAGCCCGATAATGATTCTTCATAGTGGCATCTGCATGAGCTATTGCGATATTGTAATATTTAGGATTACCACTCAATATTGAGGCTTCAAACAGTATCTCAAGGTTCATCATGTTATCGATTATCACCGGATAGAACCATTCAGTAGTCCCATCCCAGGCTTTTCGATAGTCCCAGGACTTAATTAAGCCCACCTTGGGATTAAAGCGTTTTGACAATGATTGAGCTGCATTGATGAGTACCTCCTTATATTCCTCTTTTTCACTCAGTCGATAACCATTACCATAGCTACAGCCAATCATAAATCCTACATCATGGTGACCAGACCAATGCTGAATAGGTGCTAAAGCTTCTGTCCATCGGATGGCTTCCTTTTTCCATTTTTCTTCACTCGTCAGTTGATAAATATACCATAGGTTACCGGCAAAGAAACCACTTGTCCAATTGTAGATACCCACAGTCGTCAGTTTATTATCTTTATCCAAAGTGCGAGGTATGCGACTGGTATCCTTAACTTCCTGTAATGTGTAGTTGGTTTGCGACTCAGCAAATTCAGTAACCTGAGCGTAATCCCTATTATCATCAGGCGTTTGACAGGAAACAACTGATAACATAATTACTAATCCCCATAAAACCAAGCTGTTCATATTTTTTATTATAAACTTTGTTATACTATTAATATTCATTTGAATTTTAATCTTTCCCTATAGTCATGTTGGATATTGCACCAACCAGCATCTTTACTTTGTTTTCTCACCAAAGTCTTCCTGCTGTTTTTCAACCTCCTTGAGTTTTAAATCGTTTAACTCTTTTCTCAGGCGCTTCACTTCCTCTTGCAAATCCTTATCCTTATCCTCGTTTAAAGCCCGCTTTATTTGAGTATTCATTGTTCTTTGTGACCATTCCACCTCATCATATAGCATTGGTTTATCGGTCGGGTGCGATTTTATTTGCAGATGTCCACTCACGGGTTTATTAATGCCATCGAATAAAACAGACGCTTTAATATTGATAACACCAGGCTTGGTGGTGGCCCTTATTAAAGCAGGTGCTGTACCCCACTGAACGGACTGTAAACTGGTTAAAACAGCCTCATCACCAACCAAACTACCTTCGCCCTCAACTTCAAATTTCACATGCCAATTATTCAGGCGTTTGATCCTGCCATTCTTATCCGCAATAGCCGCCACTACCGTTACGCAATCCGAACCATTGGCAGTGAGCTGTGTCCCTTCATCATCCAACCATAAAAGGATTTTTTCAGGCCTCCTGGCTGGTGACACTCTATGAGAAGCCACTTCTTTACCGTTCACATAGCCGACTGCTTCCATGAAAACTTCAGCTTGCTTTCCGGCTCGCGCTTTGGCTTTATCTTTCATAAAATCATACACGCCTTCAAAAACGATAATGGGAGCAGGCATTCCCTTTTCGTGCATCCCTCGGGTATAGGTATAACTTTCACCCCCTTCAAATACCTGCAACCTTACTTCGTCACAATTGGAATAAACGTTGACATCTGACGGGGAGAAGGGGGTCATCTCGTGCGCAATAAAAACCATTGGCCCGGTTTCGGCAATCAGGTCCTGTTGCTCAGCCGAACGCTGTGATTTAAAGAGTTCGTATGAATATTTAGGTTGACGAAAAGCATCCATAATACCCCCATAGAAAGGATCGGGATGATAGCCCCGGTTATGATCAAAAGCGTGCCAAAGGCTTCCTCCAACATGCTGCCTAGTTGTTCGGTAGAGAGCATCATAACTTGTGAAAGGATAATCGGGGCACGCATAATGCTTCGCCTGAATCAGCATAGGCACTTCTCCCCAATCTTTATTAACCCGGCTGGTTGAATTATGAGCATTCCAATCATCAACATTATCCCCCCATTCTCTTGTAAAATAAGTTCTTGAGGGATCAAGATGCTTAACCGACCACCCTTTGGCACTGGTTTGTGGGTGTGCAAAGTGGATATCAAAATGTTTACTCCCCCTGGCTTCAGCATCACAGGCAGAGTAGCAATTCGGATATGGAAATTCTTCATCCACAATTTCTCTGGTGTTTTTAGCAAAATTAGCCGGATACCAAGTCTCATTCAGTATAGGTTCCCACAACCAGATAGAAGCATGATTGCGATCACGTCGCACCATATTACGAATATCCTTGTATACTCGCTGTTCAAAAATTGGATCGTCATTCCAAAATTGCCAGCCGGGCGTATTCACAATCACCAGCAAGCCTAATTCATCACAAGCATCCATAAAGGCCGGGTCTTGAGGATAATGCGCATTACGTATGACTTTTAAACCGGCATCACGTAATTTCTTGGCATCGCGCCAATGTATGCTATTGGGGAGTGCATTGCCCAGAACGGCAAAATCCTGATGCCGATTGGCCCCGATTAGAGGGTTTGGATATGGTTTCCCATTCAACCAAAAACCATCGGCGCCCTTAAACTCAAAGCTGCGGATACCAATGCGCTTGCGGTAACCATCAATTACCTGACCAGTCCTATTTTCAACGCTAACCTCTAAACTATAAAGGTATGGCTGTTCGGGCGACCACAAACAGGGTTGAACCACCTCCATTTTCTCAGTAACAACATTCGCCTGCTTACCCTTAAGCTTCATCTTACCTTCAGTCCTTGCCACAACAGCACCTTTATCATCTTTCAAACGATACTTAATCATTCCCTCGAAGTCTTCAGGAAGTTCATTGCGAAAATGGGCTTTAAGTGTTATTGATGCCCGCTCCTCTGATACTTCATCGTAAGCAACCAACAGACCACCTCCTGCTACCTCGTCTTCATAATTGGCATTGGTGATGTATACAGAATTATGGGCGACTAACCAACAGTCGCGATAAATACCTCCAAAATAGGCAAAATCAAGAACCTCTTGCGGTTTGCCCGGCGGGAATGTTTGATCATTGCTATTATCGGCCCATACCGCAATCACATTGTCTTCCTCCCAGTTTATATAGGAGGTTATATCAGCAATTACCGGCAGATAACCACCAAAATGCGTCTTCACTAAGTGACCATTAATCCATACCTTTGACTTGCCCATGATGGCTTCGAAGTTCAAGAAAAGCTTTTTACCTTTTAATTCTATATCGGGAGTAAAATGCTTTCGGTACCAGGTTTCGCCCTGATAGTTGATACTGCCACTAGCTTGCAACGGCAGATACTCTGTGCCATGTGGCAAAGCAACCACATCCCATGTACTATCGTCATACTGTTTTTCAAAAGCACCTTCTTGAGCCCCTTTAAAAAACCGCCACGCCACGTTCATTGAATACACCTCACGTCCGCTATTTTCCAAGTGAAAGAACCCTGCTGTTGAAAACGTTGGTTGGTGTTCAGCACGTATAAAAGCTGATAGCAATAACATATTTAATAAAAAAATCCTCTTCATTCGGTTATAGTGTAATTTTATCTATGAAAAGATATATTTAACTCATTAGAAACTTTTGACAATTAGGCTGTGTTCTTTCCATAAAAATGCAATTAGAAAAATGATAAATCACCAATGGCCGCCCATTTTCGATTATTGACTTCTTTAAGTGAAACAAATTTAACGAAACGCACATCGGGCGATTTCTTAAAGAAAACCTTTTGAATAGCAGCACTATTTGTAAATTGCCCTTTAACAATAGGCTTTCCCCAATTTTTCCCATCACTACTAAGGTAGACCTCATAATCAGCTACTCGCCCGTTTTCGGAATCCTGACGTGGCGTGTAGGTCAAGCCAGATAACTGTCTCTCCTGTCCCAATTCAATAACTACATAATGCGAATGACTAGCCCTCCATTCACCATTCCATTCACTGCTCCAAAACGTATCCGGGTCACCATCAAGCATATCTTTATAGTCATGTAAGGGCCAACGGCTGGAACCTTCCACCACCCGATTCTGAGTTTTCGGATCACGCAGAAGATTCCGAAGGGCCCCCATGTCAACCTTTTGGTCGGGACAAAAACGCTTGCTATTCATATACTCCACAATTGCATTTCTTAGCTGCTGTGCAACAGGGCGCTCTTCCAACTCTCTTTCCAAATCAAATGCACAGGCTAATAATCTCCCCTTGCCAATCCTGGCTTCGAAAACTGCAGCTAACTTATTATTACGATGATAATCATCAATTATCTGCACCACCGGCTTTAATCCCTTAAAATCATTGATTACAAAAGCATTGGCGCCATCCACTAAATCCATCCAACGGGCATCGGCATGTGACTGTGTGGGGAAATATTTGAACAAGGGGTGCTCGGGATTGCATAATAATCCGGCGGTACCAGGATATACACGCCCAAGGGCCCCCCGATTAAAAGACCAGTATTGAGGCGTGTATGATATCTTTTGAACTGTATTGCCATAATCAGCTGTTGGCCATAGAAGTAATACCTTACCTCCATCATTTAACAGCTGCTGCGCCTTTGCGTCAATACGATGAGTTATATAGATACCATCCTCAACAGGTCTTTCGCCAGAAGATGGGTAGACATAAAAATCCCATTCATTTTCATAACTCGTCTCTTCTATAGCTAGTTGCAACACATATTGCCCTGGCTGCTTGCAAACATCCAATTCCAGCCTAATCAGTCCAATATTTGTTACTGCCCCTTGCTCTGCATTCACTTTATTAAACTGTCCATTCTTGATTAAAGCGCCATTTTCATTAATTAAACGCCATGTGACAGTTTTGTCTTTTAATATTTTCTGACCATAGTTAAACACGCTAGCTTTTGCCTCAAACGATTCATCATTGGTATAGACCCACTTATCCATGCGCAAAAGCGGGACCACATCATTGCAGAACTGTTTGAATTTATCCGTAGTTATATAACCTTTACTATCCCAAAATGGATCAAGGATACCAACCATCGCTTCCGACTGCCCCGGAAAATCCTGAAGACCTAAAAATTGAAACCCAGCCACTCCTTCGGTCCTAAAAAGTGATTCAAAAACCTGCTTGGTATGCCAAATGCCATGCTTACCAGAAGCTTCAGCCATTGCTTCATCCTGATCTGCCAGTCCATTTTCGACTAAACGTTCATAAAGAGGATAAAAATTATCGGGCCGCTTCACTCCATCATACTTCTGCATAAATGCGAAACCAGGGTACATCACCCACTGCCCATTTTCATGTATGATTAATGGTGGTTCATCGGTACTTTTTCCAGCCGAGAAGTCGAAATTATTATTCTTAATTAGTCGTTCCCTTGGTATGTTGCAACTTTCACCATTCTCCCAATTTTTATCATAGCGAATAGCACTTGAGCGGTGCTTTTTCTTTACATGACCGGCCTGCGTTGAATACAAGCGGCGCGAATCAAAACCTCTATAGGCATCAATCACCCTGTTTTTATGCACATTATCTGCATGTGACAATTCATTCCCAAGAGCCATAAAGGCAAATGAAGGATGATTACCATATTCCTTCAATATCCGAAATCCATCATTATAAAGATATTCAAGCACATATTCATCGGGAGTTGGTTCGGGACCCCAAATTAGCTCTGCCTGTAAATAAATTCCAAGCGCATCAGCCACCTCAAAGGCGGCCTTGGGGGGACAAACCGAATGAAAGCGAACATGATTCATCCCGTAAGACTTGATGGTTGATAAGATACGCCTCCATTCTGATTGATTCATTGGCATGAATCCTGTTTTAGGATAGATAGCACAATCAAGTGTGCCCCGAAAAAAAACGGGCCGGTTATTAACAAGAACAGTTGTGCCACTGGTTGATATTTTACGAAACCCAAAATGGGTGTCGATCTGCTCATGGAATAAGTCATTTTGCACATCCGACATTTCAACGCTCAACGTATATAATTCAGGCGAATATTCATCCCACCAAGTGACCGGTTGCTCAACCGTCAAATAGAATTCTTGTAGGCTACCTCCATATTCAATATTGCGTGTCGTTGTTTTAGTCGCCACCACCTTTCCACCTTTATCTTTTATGACTAGTCGGAAACACCCTTTGGTTCTTCCTATATGATTAGCGACCTTGGTTTCAACCCTTACAGCCTGATCTTCAATCTCTGTAAACACACGTGTTGAAGTCATATGCACCTGGTCGGTTGAGCGGAGTTCCATTTGACCAACGACTCCATTCCAGTTGGTTTGGGTATGATAGGTATAACCATGTGCCATACCGCCAATTAGGTTAGTGTTGTCAATACATAGGGTAATACGATGCTTCTTTCCGGGCTTTATATAATCTGTGATATCAAAGCTTCGCGGTGCATAAAGTGAAACATCCTCTCCCACCTTCTGCTCATCAACCCAAACCACCATTTTAAACAGACTTCGCTCTAAAAAAAGCTCCACCCGCTTTCCTTGCCAAGACCGAGGAACCACCACTTCTTTCTGATACCAGGCAGCTCCAATATATTTATATTTTCTGGTTGGGGCAGTATTCAATTCATAAATCCACTCGGGGCTTCCAAAATCACGAGGGAATACAAAATTACGGGTGATTGAGTCTGCCGGCCAAGGTTTGGTTTTATATCCTTTTTGATTTGTATCAGTCGTTCCGGGGAGTTGCACGGTCTCGTTTAATTCATCGTTTAGGAACCATTCGTCCTTAGAACCTATGTTGTCAGGATCGAGTTGAAAACGCCAGGTTCCAGATAGATCAATCACATTCTGAGCAACCAAAGTGGCCGAGTTACAAGCTAACAACGCTAACGCAAATAAAATAACTCTATTCATCTTTATTCATTTTTCATATTCATTATAAACACAGCGCATAAAACCTTCGCTTGGGCACTAATAATCAATATATTTTTACTCCAAAACAACTTATACACTTGCTAGTATAATTCTGTGTAAACCGCACTCTCTACGATAACACACAAAATGAATTTTAACGTAAATAATAAACTAATAAAGGGTTGGGCTTTTTATAACATGATGTCTGATGCTTATGCTTGTTGCATGTACGAGCAGCATCAAAGATTTTAAAAGGCAAAAGATAGAAGGTGTTCTTAAACAATTAATAGGTGGTTAGATCTTATTGTGAGCACTATAAAAGGAACCTACGCCCTGTCTATTAATAGTAAGAAGATTGCTTTTGACTATAGTGATGGAATGGCCTTAGCTCAAAAGCGCCCCGCCATTCCATCAAAATATTATCAACATGCCGTTTTTAGAGCAAAATATTCTCTAGGTGATTATTTTCATTTTGAAATACAATTACGCTTTGTAAAGCTATGTGTCACTATTTAGACCACCACATTTTAACAGTATACCAGTGGTTACTTGGGCCTACAGAAGGATTTGCTTCCCGTTGTCTTTCCATGGCACCAAAAACATTACCTCCATTGGCGGCCAACTCTGAAGGCGGATACTCAGCACGTTCAGCACGGTAACCTTCGGTAACTCCACCGGCATTTTGCATCCAAGGAATATAAGCAACGGGGTTACTCGGATAACCAACACCTGGTATCCATCCGTCTGGCACTAAACCTTCGAAACCAGGAATAAAACCTTCTTCCGGATCGGAGTAATATACAGGAACATAAAATGGTAAGCCTAAACGAGTAATGGGCTCTCCTTCTGGTGTAAATGTCGCAAACTCTTCCATTGGGAAATTCTCAACGACAACTTTAGGCAACTTGGTTCTCCGCCATAATGCCCAAGCTTCGAATCCATTTGGGAACAGCGCTTTCCAACGCTCAAGCACAATTTGTTCCATAGCATCTTTAGCTCCCCATACAATTGCCGGGTGCTGCAAATACTCTTCTACAGACGCCTCATAATCCAAATTATCGGACGCACTTTGATTGTATTTGGCAATCATCCGTTCCACATGATCTGCTCCTGCAAGGTATTTTGGATACTTGGCGAAACAAGCGCGAATACCATTTTCGTAATTGCTTTTAACATCACCCCCAATTTGCCATCGATGAGCTGCCTCTGCAAGCAGAAAACAAACTTCATCATAACTCATAATAATGCTTTTATTAGTGACGTTACCAAAGGTTGTTGGATTAACAGCTGCGAAACAGTTATACTGCAAAAACTCAGCTTCTTCAGGCGTAGTTGGTTTCTCTCTGGGTGAAAACCCGGTTAATTTAATCCCAATATTGGCATTGGCCAATTCGCCTAAATCGGCAACATCAACAGTAATGTACTGCAGGTCTCCCAGCTCATTTTCGTCTGGTCGCCAGGTTCTAAGACTTACATTGGGGATATACGGTTCGCCACTATGTGCTCCTTTTATAAAGGGATTGTAGTCAATTTGTCCTTCCCATGCCTCAATATCGTAGGCGGTTGAGGACTTTACATACTGAGAGGCTACCCAAAAGATACGAGCATCTTTAGTATCCTGCATTTCTCTAACAAATGGCTCCCCTACAAAACACTCTTCCCATCTTCTCTGGTATCCACTAAAAACAGCTGCCGATTGATTGATATGTATACCGGCACCCCCCAGTTCTTCATGCGAAACGGTGGCATCATCATCCAAACTAGTCATTACTCCGGCACTGTGGCTAATGGCATCGCTAACTACTTTTTTAGCTTCTTCGGCATTAACATTTACCATTCTCATACCCACACGCATTAGGTAGGAGTTAACAAATTTTTGCCATTTCGTAATATCACCGGCATACATCAGGTCCGATTTTCCGGTAAATGGTGTTCCTGATTCGAGCTGGGTACGCGCCTCTTGTAAATCTGCAATGATATAGGCGTATACATCTTTTTGATTGTCATATTTTGGTGATAAAACGCCATCGACAAAGCCTTTACCGGCTTCTTTATAGGGGATATCCCCAAAAATATCTGTTAACCGGTGCAGGGTAATAGCCTTGAGTATCTTAACCTGAGCGAGTTTGGCATCGTTTTGATTGTTTTCGTTGCTTACTTGAAGTTTACTGCGAAGATCAGCCAAGTTTTTAATGGTGGTTGTGAATTGTGTGTTCCAATAACCATTTAACGCACTCAAGTCTCTAAACGCCTGTCCATCTGGATAAATATGATTTCCCAATCCGGACAATGGTAAAACGGTTGACCCCAGTGCATAGTACATATTTCCACCAACATGAGCCAGTTGCGAATAAGCGAACTGGTACTCATCGTTGATTTCTGTATTTTTATTGGGGTTGAAATTGATCTCTTCAAAATCTTTTGTGCAGGCAATTGCTATTATTGCCAGCAAAAGGACTGAAATTTTATATAAATATTTCATGTGTCTATATTTATTTTCAACTGCCACAGGGAACTCTCCACCTTAATCATTTTCCAGAGTGATTAATCCCTTATCATGGCCTGTTGCATGTGATTAAAATTTGAGATTTAAGTTAGCTCCAAAACTACGGGTCAATGGCATGCCATAGGTCTCAAGTCCCTGTCCACTGCCACTTCCAAGTGCTGCTGCTTCCGGGTCAATGTTGTCGGTGTTGCGCCATAGGTACACCAAATTGTTTCCGAATGCCCCAACTGACAGGCTTTTTATAAACTTATTTTCAAACCACCTTGCCGGTAAATTCCAGCTTACAGAAGCATCTCTCAGTTTAATAAAACTACCGTCATAAACATTTTCTTCATGTATCAGTCGAATATCGTGATAATACCGTTCTGGATTGGTATTGGCGTCGTAAGGAACTAAAGCACCACTAGCATCATGCGTAACTAGGCCCTCTGGGACCCACTTCTCGCCTGCAGCATATATATCACGCCCAACAAGTGTCTTCTTATTTTTCCCCATACCATAAGATGATTGCTCGGTGGCAGAGAAAATATCGTTTCCAAATCTGCCATCAATTAAAAATGAGATAGCTACATTCTTAATCTGAAATGTATTGCGAATACCACCCATCCAATCAGGAACACTATTTCCTAATACTTCATCTTCGTCTGCAATAATTGGTGTACCGGAATTGGTAACAATCTTATTCCCGTATTCGTCTCGCTGATATGCCTTACCAATGATTAAACCATAGGGCTGTCCAGGACGCGCTTGTATACTGGCACCTTGTTCCGAGGCAAGAACTAATTGGTCAAGGCCTGGATAAAGATCTATGATTTCATTTCTGTTCCTTGCCCAGTTTAAGTCAATAGTCCAGGCAAAACTATTATTTGAAAACGGTTTAAAGTATGATGTAACCTCAATTCCGGAATTACGAATAGAACCGGTATTAATTAAAGCTCCATTATAACCTGTTGAAGAACCAATTGCGACATTTAAAATTTGATCATCCGCAGTTTGGTCATAATAAGTTACATCTAGTCCAACTCTATTATTAAAAAATTTCAAATCGAAACCCAGTTCATAAGAGGTCGACATAGAAGGTCTCAAGTCTTGATTGGGAATATTATTGCCTGAAATACTACCGATAGGCGTGCCACTATGCGTAAACTGGTCGATGGTATAATATTGTTGTAACACATAAGGATTTGCATCAGACCCTACTTTGGCCCATGAAGCTCTTAGTTTACCGAATGAAAACCATGCCGGCTGGTTGAGAAATTCAGTGAAGATCAAAGATGAACTTACCGATGGATAGAAATACGAGTTATTATCGGCTGGTAAGGTGGAAGACCAGTCATTACGGGCTGAGAAATCGACATAGATAAAATCGCGGTATCCTAATTGAGTAGTTGCATATAAAGAGTTAATAGCACGTTCGGTAATGATGCGATTGGAGCTTCTGGTATTGCCGGAAAATGGATTTTGCAGATTCGGATCTGAAAAATTCTCTGAGGTATTGATAATTGTTTCGCTCCATGCTTGCATTCTGTTTCCTCCTGCATTTACATTAAAGCTAAAATCCTCACCAAAATTCGTATTGTATGAGGCCAATACATCAAAATTATTCTCCCAGCTCTTATTATTCGCCTGTCGAGCATAACCAATTGAACTATATGAGCCTGCCGTACCTATAGGACGAGTCACCACTGTTTTGTAAAAATTGAGATCTGCACCTGCACGTGCTGTTAAAGATAGTTGCTTAGAGAAAGCATACTTTAATGAAGCCATTCCCAACACGCGGTCTTTATTCATTGAATTGGTCGCTTCGTAAGCATCCCAATAGGGATTGCTATTTTGGAAATCATAACCAATAGGGTGACCGTCATCATCTTTGTACGACTTCAGTTCTTTTACATCATAACTATCTGGTAAATAATAAAGTGCATATATAGCTCCCACACTTCGGTTATCTGATTGTTCATTTGCATAACTCACTTTTACATCAAGCGTTAATTTATCGTCATAAAGTTTACTCGTTGAGCGTAAAGCGAATGTGTTTCTTGAATAGTCGGTATTTGGAATGATACCTTCGTTACTTAAATTGGAATAGGAAAAGCGCAAAGATGTATTTTCTGAACCACCTGTAATGGCCACACTATTATTTAGCGTCATCCCCGTTTTAAAGAATTCATCGTAATTTTCATGAAACTTGTAAATCCGTTCTTTACCGTCATAGGTTGCATCGTAAGTTTGATTGGCATATTTAGCTCCCCACATCATGAGCTGTCTTCTGGCGGCATCAACAGAGGTTGAGATTTTCCCTGCCTGGCCTTGTCCATACTGATCCTGCCAGTCTGGAAGTATTAAGGCCTGATCAAAGGTAGCTTTTGAGCTAAATTCAACACCAATATTTTTTTGGAAAGAGTCGCCACTCTTGGTGGTAATAAGCACTACCCCATTGATAGCACGCGTACCGTATAACGCTGTTGCAGCCGGCCCTTTTAAGACTGACATGGAAGCTATGTCATCTGGATTAATGGAAGCCAGTCCATCTCCATAATCAGCACTTGATCCAGTGACAGAGTTATTGTTCATTGGTATACCATCAACAACATACAACGGCTGATTACTGCCAGCCAGGGTCGAATTACCACGAATAATCACACGAGATGAAGATCCGGCACCACCGACACTGGGGGAAATTTGCATCCCGGCCACTTTACCACTAAGAGCATTCATTACGTTAGCATCCTGCGACTTGTCAAATTCGTCACCTTTAACTTCGGAAACGGCATAACCAAGCTCCTTTTTCTCCCGAGAGATTCCCAAAGCGGTTACCACAACATCATCCAATAGTTCAGTGGACTCTATCAAAGTTATGTTTAGGGTTGTAAGTCCCGCAACCTCCTTTACTACACTTTCAAATCCAATAAAGGAGAATTGTAGTTTGGCCCCTTCACTTACTACAATCGTAAAATTTCCCTCCATGCCACTCAGGGTTCCATTGTTTGGGTTTGCAACTTCCACAATTGTAACTCCAGGAACAGGGAGCCCATTTTGATCCTTAATAGTGCCCGATACAGACTTTGTTTGTGCTAAAACAAAATAATTGGAGGCTATTAACAGGAAACTCACCAATAGACTCCGTAAAAAATTCGGTTTGTTTGTGATTTTTTTCATCAACTTTGTTTTTAGTAGTTAACTAAAAGGATTTAAACTTCATTTTACTGCATTATCACCTGCTTCAATTTCATAGAAGCTGCATAGAAGCAATAAACATGTAAGAGAAAATAACATAGAGTGAAAAGAAGCTTTTCAATAAGGTTTAGCTATGTCGATTTTTACCATAACCTAAGCCAACTTAAAGAGGCCCTTTACATCCAATATATTTATACATCAAAATTAGATTGTTCCATAATACTACCGAAGTATTTTTTTGTCATTATAATGTACTATTTTATCATTTAGCCTTATGATTACACTTCAATTAACTCGCAAGAACGTTTTTAGCTTTACTCAACCCTATTCACTTTAAATATCTATACAAAAAGACAATAAAGCCACAATCATAAGTTCATCAAGAAAGAATTGCCGACGATCCACTCCCAATAACCGCTTTCTTTTTTACGATTACATTGATAATACTTTTTCATTGCTTCATTGATAGGATTCCGTAAGGCCTCAGACAGAAACGAACTGGTTTTTTCGTCCAGTAATCGCTATTTATGCAAAAACAGGGTTCTATGAGGCTTTTACCGTCGAACTCTACAACCCTATAAACAATTTCTGCATGGTTGACAATAATTTGATCATTTTACTAACGAAATGGATTCATGTAGCTGTGCATACCAGGCATAAGGCGCCCACACCTTTTGGATAGTATCCATGAATCATGTTTCGCCCATTAGCTACTAGAACGCTTATTGAATTCACTAAAAAGTATTGACTGCACCTGGTTACGTTTTTCGGGCCATTTCCTATAACAACCTTGAATTATGCCACATAACGCATCATCCACATCTTTAACAGATTAGATTCAGCGATAACTCCCAAATAAATGAAATCATGCTGCTATAACTTTCCATGGAAGCAGAATAACTACTCTTTACGAAATACAATCACTCTGCTTATTGGTTATCATTCGCTTTTTGGGGTCTGGACATTGCCCGCTTCCAGTTTTTATATATACCTGTAAGCTCCTTTACCTTTTCGGGGTATTTTTCTGCCAAATTAGTTACTTCACCTATGTCTTCTTTTAAATTAAAAAGGTTTGTGCCTCCTGGATAATAATCATCAGGCCCCTCTACGCATAGTCCATCTTCATATTTGAAACCGCGATGTTCCCAATCACAGTTACTGGTTAATTTCCAATCGCCTTTCCTAACGGCCCATATTTTATTACTTCCTTTCGCCCAACACAAACTCAAGTGATGCTGAATGCTATCATTATTAAATACCGGAAGGAGACTCTTGCCATCCAGATTTTCTGGAATACTGCCACCTACTAACGCTAATAGTGTAGGAAATAAGTCCATAGAGGATACAAGATTATGAAACTTAGCTGCCGGTATTTTTTGGGGCCAGCTAATTATCATGGGTATACGAATCCCCCCTTCTCCAAACATATATTTATAACCACGCAGAGGGGTGTTGTCAGAATAGGTATTGATCGTACCTCCATTATCTGAGATGAAGATAATAATCGTATTTTCTAATTTACCTTCTTCGTCAAGCGTATTGTATAGCCTTCGAATATTGTCATCCAAAGCTTTTAGTTGTGCTAAATAAGCTTTTCTCCCATATGGATATATCTTTCCCATATGCCCCCATTGGTTATGAAACTCTTGGTGTTTCATATCAGTTGGTTCCCAGTATGGAAATTCCCATTTATCGGCATTGCGATCAAAAGGAGTATAGGGAATCCCCACTAGATTTGCGTATTTTTCGGGAACAACATATGTTGGCTGGTGCACTGCATTGTATGATAACTGAATATAGAATGGCTGACCACCCCGATCACGCTTCACAAACTCAATTGCTTCATCAGTAAATATCTCTGTAGTAAAACCATTTTCATAAGATACTTCTTCTCTCTTATCATTTTTAACCAATGGCCCTATCACCTGGCATCCAAACTCTTCTACTCCTTTAGCTTTATATGCTTCAACATCTTTTTCGCTCAATCGTATGTAATCCCAGGTATGATGCATAAAACCTAGAAACTCGTCAAAACCATGGTCCGTTGGATATTCTGCAGCACCACCATTCATGTGAGTTTTTCCTACCTTTTTGGTATTATAACCTAGTTTCTTTAAGGCTTGAGGGATGGTGAGTTCATTGGATGGCAAGCCACCTTCATTGTACCAATAATTACCCCATCGTTGCTGGTATCTACCTGTTATTAAACCAGCTCTGGAAGGGCTGCAGATTGGCGCCGTTGAATAGGCATTGGTAAAATAGGCACCCTTTTCTGCCAACAAATCAATCGCTGGTGTACCAATCGCTTTGACATCTTGTGGAGCCTGAGATAAAAAGCTCATATCGGCATATCCAAGATCATCGACTACTATTAAAACAACATTGGGTCGGTTATCATGCGTGAAGCCATCAGCACTTGCCTGATGATTCCCACCTATAATGATAATCGTAAGTAAAAACAGTACTCTTCTTCGCATCCTTAAAGTCATAATAGTTTCCAGTTTTATAGGGTTTTACTCTGACAATCCCCACAGCAGCTATGCTAAATTTATTCATACAATGCTACCCAAACGAGCAGCGCCAAAGGGATATCTATATCTTAATCGTTCTATGGAGTACTAAACCCTTTAATCCACGAACCTTATCCCCTGAAGGCAAGATAACCTCTATACCAAGCTCTTGCCCGCCGGTAGACTCAAAATAAATCAGCTTAAAGGGATACTTACCTCCTTTGAGCGCCAAGTTACTTTTCTTGTATTCTGGCGCATGACACCCGTCATTATCAATTATCAATTGATTATTCAGAAAAAACTGTGCCCCATCGTCGGAACCCAACTTAAACTTATACAAACCAGTTTGTTCGATATTAATATATCCTTGAAACACCACTCCGAAATGATCTTCCGGGGCTTCTTCAGGTAGGCCTATTTGAGTTACATCAAAGACTCTACCTTGTGCTCTATCCACCTCACTACATGTGGTAAACTGTCCTTCAACAAATTTACATGTAAGTTCTTCTCTTTCATTTGTGGCCGAAAGACCTTGCATAAATTCTAACTTAACAGCGGGAACTTCGAGCACTTCACTAACTTCTCCTGTCTGGTTTATTGCCACCGCTTTCACCACTCCCTCCTCTGAAATAAGAATCCCATTCTCATACAAGTTGGATGATTGGTTAGGGGTTGAACCATCCAGGGTATAGTAAATTTTCCCACCTATTGCGTTATTGATCAGATCCAATGTGTCTGAAGTAATAAATTCGACTTTTTGACTTGAGGCAGTCGGCATTAAAACTTTATTAAAATAATTGACTCCAAGAATATCCAGACGCTTACAATGAGTATTAAGTCGCCTTGCAAAATCATCAAAATTACGCTGACTCTTCTGCAACCATCCCACTTCGGCTAACGCGCATGCTCTTGGATAGGCCATGTACTCAACGTGGTCGCCCGAGGGCATATATTCTGTCCATAGGTTGCCCTGCACTCCAATAATAAATTTTGCTTCGCTTTCGGTTAAGTCGGGCGGAATTGGATTATAGGAATAAACCTTACTCAAAGGTAAGAAGCCCCCGATTGCTAATGGCTCCTCATCTGAATCATTCTGATAATGATCCAGGTAGCAATAGGTATTTGGCGTCATAATTACTTTATGCTTCTGGCGGGCGGCTTCAATACCACCTTCAATACCCCGCCACGACATCACTGTTGCATTGGGAGCCAGGCCCCCTTCCAGTATCTCATCCCAGCCAATTATATCCCGGCCGTGGCCATTTAGAAACTTCTCTACCCTATTCACAAAATAGCTTTGTAAAGCATAGGCATCTTTGCACCCCTCCGTTCGCATACGGGCTTTACACTTAGGGCATTCATTCCATCTATCTTTCGGGCATTCGTCGCCACCAATATGAATATACTTGGAAGGAAAAATATCCATTACTTCCAGCAGCACATCTTCCAGGAAACGAAATGCCTGCTCATTACCGGCACAATACACGTCTTTAAAAACGCCCCAGGTTTTAGCTACGTCGTAAGGGCCACCAGTACACCCAAGATGAGGGTAGGCAGCCAAAGCGGCCTGCGCATGCCCCGGAAGTTCAATCTCGGGAATTACGGTTATAAAGCGGTCAGCCGCATACTTAACAATTTCGCGAGCCTGCTCTTGCGTGTAATAACCTCCATAGCGCTTACCGTCATAGATATCCTTACCACCTGAGGCATGGCCAACTTTTGTCTCATTGCGATAAGCCGCCGTTTTAATCAATTCGGGATACTTTTTAATTTCAAGCCTCCACCCCTGATCTTCTGTCAGATGCCAATGAAACACATTCATCTTATGCAAAGCCAACAGGTCGATAAACTTTTTGATAAAATCCACGGGATAGAAATGGCGTCCCACATCCAGGTGCAAGCCCCTGTATGAAAATCGTGGTACATCATTAATTTCAACAGCCGGAATTAACCATTTATCAACCTCAACGACCTCCCGGCTCTCGATAATCGAGGGTAAAAGCTGCCGCATAGTCTGAAAACCATAAAACAAGCCTACTGCATTGTTGGATTTTACCAGGATCTCGGTTTCTGTTATAGTAAGCTGGTAACTTCCTTCTTCACCATTAAATGCAGAATCTTCTATAAAGGTAATAGCCCCCTCTTCACGTTCTAAAGCAACTGCCGGAGAAACACTAAGTTTGAACCCTGTTGCAGGCGCTATAAAGTCAGCAAACGATTGTGCTACGAATTGACAGTTACCACCCCCAATAAACCTTAGCTGTGTTGACTCTGATAAATGAAACGCCCCCTGTTTACTGACCAGTTCTGAAGGATAAGGTATAACACTATACTCATTAACAGGTGATTTACAACCTCCTATTATACAACTAATCAACATAACCAATACTACGCAAAGCCTATTCATCTCTTTTATTTTTTTTCACTCAAAAAACTATATTAAAAATTCTAATACTGGACGCCTCCTTGAACTTTCCTAATCCATCGGCCATAGCAGCTACCAGACTAGTTGTTCCATATGGAGTATTTAATCGCCGAATCAAAGTCCGTGTAGTGAATGTATTTTTGATTCTCCATCCACAGCACCACCTCCTGCTCATTCTCCTTTAACCCTCGAGGTACATATGGCCGTACATTATCCAACTTTGAATTTTTGGTGATTGCCTTAATCTCCCAGGTTTTACCTCCGTCATTTGTTTCCCGTCTCTCGATTTCAAAAGTTCCTTTGACTTCTCTGGAAAGATAAACCACGTTTGCATTAGCAGGATGTAAAACCATTCCTCCAAAGTAATGTGGTTCAGGCTCTTTTTTTCTTCGAGGAGTTTCAGGAAACCACTTACCAGCCTTGCAGATTTCGGAGCTTATCCATTTACTTCCAGCAAACCTGGCGTAAAAATAGCGGTGGTCTGTTTCTTTAGGACTTTTGGTGTATAATACCACCGGATTTCCATGCTTATCCTGGGCAATATCAGCAATCCAGGCACGTCCTTCTTTTTTATTGGAACGATAAATTACAGAAGCGTCTTTGGGCTCAAAGGGTAAGCCGTCCATATCTGTTATTTTACTCCCATCGGCTCTATAAAAAGCTCCCTTTTCATAGCAGGCATAGTACACCGAATTTGTTGGCTCATTGCGTGGATGACCATCAGTGAAAACAATATGTATCTTTGATTTCCCATCGGAATAATACTTTACATACGGCCTGTTTGAATCATCAAACGGATAATTGGTGATAAATACTTTACTTTTCGTCCAGACCAGACCATTATCATCGGACCACATCATGTTGGGCTTGTAGCCGGTCCAACGCCCAAAACAGTAGATACGATTATCCTCGGCTTCGAGCCTGCAAGGGTTGGCGTAAGTTACATGCTCTCGTGGAAATTTCTTAATTTCTTCTTTGTCCCCAGGATTAAACAATTTGGCATCGTCAAAACTACTAATGTCGGCTCCCTTTGTGGTGCTATTAAAGTAGAACTCTTTTTTGGTGGAATGACGCGTATACGTAGCAACTATCCGTCCATCGCCTGTTTCAACAAAAGCCGGGTTATCATGGTCATCTGCTTCAAGACGGAAGAACAACTCTTTTGTCTTTATTTCTTTACCTGCTGCACTAAAAGAAGCCGCCTCAATAGTTCCATTCTTCTTTACCCAACCTGTTATTATATTTCCATCAACATAGATGGCCCGCGGATCGGAGAACCAACACCATCCACCATCTTTTGTTAAATATCCGCTGGCTGATTCCTGAGAAAACAAATTGGAGCAAGCAAGCAACAAAACCAGTACGTTGACTAATAATTTTATAGTGTTTTTCATAATGGTATTCATTTACTCAAATTGAATAGTAAATCCAAAACTGAAATTCTTGGCATTGAGCATGTATTTATCGTGCGTTTTTCCACCCCAGCTATTATCTCCTCCAACGCCCATTTGCTTGTAATCAATGTTAAGGGTGATGTTACCATCTCGCTTGAGGAAAATCGGATGGGTAGCGATTTCTAAAGTTTCCATGGTATATGGCCAGGCCGAAAAATGTATTAAATCTTTGGCTACAATCTTCAACCCCTTTTTCCTGGAGTCTGAAAAACTAACCCAACGTACATCGGCATGGTTACCATTTTCCTGTGGCCGTACATAATCGTGAATAAAGTCATCAATTTTGCCCCTATGAATAGCTACTTCTCCGCAGGTTTTGCGGTCCCAATAGGTTTCCCATGGTCCTCGCCCAAAGAAGCTAACATATTCATGCGCATCGTCAATTGCCATTTGCATCCCCAAGCGCGGCAATTCCGGAATATTGGTACCGCTTAAAGTCACAGATGTTTGCACACCAATAGAACCATCACCTGCAATAGAATATTTACACTCTACATAACTACTATCTCCAACACCTAACGCACTCTTCACCTCTACGACCACTTGTGATTTACTGGATCGGGTGGCATTTATTGATTGAACTTTCAGTGTAGGATTCTTCCATACAGCCAATCGTTCAGGCATTTTATTACCTCGGTCATTGTCTGTTGGCACCCGCCAAAAGTTCAATTTTAAAGGAGCAGTCAGCATCTCTTTCTTACTTCTTTTATAGGACACAATTTGACCCGTTTGCGAATCCACCTCCATCGAAAAGCTCTTATTATACACACGAATAACATCCTCACTCCAGTGCAAGCTGACAGACGGTAAATCTGTAAGAGGCTTTGCTTCAATAACAGGAGCATCAAAAGGTATTACGTACTGATCCCATGCTGTAACATGTCCTTTGCTGGCCCACAAGTTATCTTCACGTAATGTAGCCGTTACTTTTAGATGGTACTCTGCACCTGGTTGTATATCAGGTTTTGCAAATGGAATTTGAATACGCCTCTTTTGCCGAGGTGCCACATCAAAATTGGGTAATTCACCCTTTTGAAGCACAATTCCATTCTCTGTTAGTTCCCAGCTAAACATCAAATAATCGGTACCAATGAAGAAATTCTTATTAAACACATCAAAGGCGCCTTCTAATAAATCTACAGGCTCTATTTTCTGATACTGATACACTTTCTTCACTTCATACAACGATGGGTTGGGTGTACGGTCCGGGCGTACAATGCCGTTACAGCAAAAGTTACCATCGTTCGGATAGTCCTGATAGTCGCCTCCGTATTTAAAGTAAACATTGCCATTAGCATCTTTTGCCTGCAAGCCCTGATCTACAAAATCCCAGATGCACCCTCCCTGCAGATATTTGTACTCTTCAATCACATCCCAGTAATCCTGAAAGTTTCCAAGGCTATTACCCATTGCATGCGCATACTCCGAAAATATCCAGGGTTGTGTTCTGGTTGGAGATGCTTCGTAATTAAATGTTCCCCAAGCCCAAACACCCGGATATATGGTTCCGGCATTCCCTGAAGCATAATTAACTAACTCCCAAGGATGTGAATATTGAGGACACACAATATCGGTATAAGATCGTGTTCCGGCCCGTTCATATTGCACCAGTCGCCCCGGATCACGTTGTCGTATATAATCACGCGCTACTTCAAAACTGGTGCCGTCACCCGCCTCATTACCCAGTGACCAGATTATAATTGAAGGATGGTTCTTATCCCTTTCGACCATACGACGAATACGATCCAAATGAGCTTCGCGCCACTCTAGCTTATTAGCCAGTGTTACAGATGGTTCACAATCCGTACCATGTGACTCTATATTTGCTTCATCAATGACATACAACCCGTATTTGTTGCATAACTGATAAAAATAGGGATGATTTGGATAGTGCGACAAACGGACCGTATTGATATTATTTTGCTTCATAATCAATACGTCTTCTAACATTCTATCCTTTGAAACAGCTCTACCCGTTACCGGATCATGTTCGTGACGGTTAACTCCTTTAATATAAATGGGCTGTCCATTTACGAGTAATTCACCTTCTACTACCTTTACCTCGCGGAAACCAAAATCGCATGATACATGTTCGATAACGTTTCCATTGTCATCTTTCAAGGTCAAAATGACTTTGTATAAATTAGGCTCTTCGGCACTCCATTTCTTAGGTTTAATCACCTTATGCTTCAGATGCACTACACTTTCATTACCAGGAAGGATCATCACAGTCAGATGTTTGGTCAATGGGGATTGTTGATAATAATTCCCTTTTTCATCTACCAAATCAACCTCAAGGTGCGTTCGGTAATGAGCTGTATCAGCATAATTATGCAAGTAAGCTGTCACATTAAGTTCTGCATGGTTGTATTCAGCATCAAATTCACTGCTAACAAAAAAGTCGCGGATGTGCAGTTTAGGTGCGGCCATCAGGTAAACGTCCCTAAAGATTCCGCTGAACCGGAAAAAATCCTGATCTTCAAGATATGAACCGTCACTCCAACGATACACTTCAACAGCCAATACATTCTCACCTGTTTGTAGATAATCCGTTATATTGAACTCAGCAGGTGTCATACTTCCCTGGCTATAGCCAACTTTCTGTCCGTTGACCCAAAGGTAAAAGGCGCTTTTAACTCCATCGAATTGAATAAATATTTCGCGTCCGTCCCACGATTCATCAACAGTAAAGCGATGCCGATAAGAGCCTACCGGGTTACGCATCTCAAAAGAGGTATAGGCACTGTCCGGTTCAGACATGACATAAGGTGGATTGTTTTTAAACGGATATTTAATGTTTGTATAAATTGGTTTACCATATCCTTGCAGCTGCCAGTTAGATGGCACTGGAATAGTCTTCCAGTCAGAATCATCAAATGCGGTCGTGAAAAAATTTTTCGGACGTTCATCGGGATGCTTCACCCAGTTAAATTTCCAATGTCCATTGAGCATTTGAATCCAGGGTGAGTTTTCCATATTAGCTGTTAACGCCTGCTCAAAACTATCAAATGGGTAAAGTGTAGCATGAGGCTGCTCCTTATTCACTCCCACAAAAGAAGGATTTTCCCAATCATTCTGTGACTGAGCCATCAGCTGTCCCATTGCTAATGTCAAACAAAAAGAAACAGCTAAAAATATTTGGATAAAAGCCGCCCGCCTTTTAATGTAATTACTTATTATCATATGTATTTTTTTACTTTTCGTTTGCTATAATTGTTGGCTAAACAGGACTAAAGCCATTTGTAAATACGCATCAATCCTGTTTAACCTTGAATTGGGCGATAAAATCCATTAACTGCTCCATGTTTATTACTCGAAACCTGCAATTCCCATGTGACTATATGAATCCAAATGCATAAAAAGGCCAAACTTTGGATTACACCAGCTCTCCGGATTCTCAGCCACAGCAGGTTCTTTTATTGAAATCTGTTGTAAACCCCATCCACCAGAAATCATCACGCTCATAATACGGTTTTAATATACGCTGTTCTATCTCATACCCAATTCTCTGACTAATCAAAGGATTGACCTTATCAAACTCTTTATTGAAAAAATAGTGGATTAACGCCATCGATTCGCCAGTATTAACTGCGCCCAAATCAATAATAGGTTCGGTTACATTGGGCAGGCTTCCTTCAGACTTTTGCATATATAAATGAGCAGAAAGACACCAGGATGTTTGCTCACAAATCGCAAATACACCATCTATGACGCAATTTAGGAAACGCCCTTCACCTTCCACCAGCTCTGCCAACATAAGGCTATACAATGCTTTAGTTCACTGCCCATTAATTGATTGCATACTATTACGATCACCATCTTGCATAAATCGAAGATAACTTGTGGCCTTAACAGACGGCCAATTGTAGTCTAAATACTTCTCTCCAGCCTTAATGTATTTCTCCTTCCAGTTTTCGGGCAACCCATTCCAGAAAGTTCGATCACTATACGATGGATATTCAGGCCCCCTAATAGATAACCAATCCACCTTTTCAGCAGTTTTTTGTAATATATCTTTATCTGTATGCTTTGTTACCGCATAGCTATTCACTAATAAACATGCGCTTATCAGGGACAGCAACACCTTTCTCATAACCTCCTAATAGTATACAAGTTGAAGAACTAAATTAATTGTTAATTCACTGATTTAATGACAAAAAGCTTTTATAAAACTACCCGCTTACGCAGGCATTATCTCATATGATAACGTTTCTACAATTCAAGTTGTGAAGCATTCTTATCTATCAACTGATTAATTTTCTGTACCGACAAATGCGAGTAAAGGTCGTCTTGAGGTGTATTCTTTGCATAATCAACCAGCTTATCAATAGTGGTTGTAGCTACATGCATACGCGTATCAGACGAAGCGTAATAAATAAAGACGGAACCATCATCTTCAACGATCCAGCCATTAGAAAACAGCACATTGGACACATCGCCAACCCTTTCATCTCCTTCGGGTGCCATAAAATAACCTCCGGGCTGATGAATCACTTTAGAAATATCCTCTTTATCCGTCATAAACACATAGAGAACATAACGCAAACCCGCCGCCGTGTTTCGAACTCCATGTGCCAAATGCAACCAGCCTTCATTAGTCTTAATTGGAGCTGGTCCTAAACCATTTTTTAATTCATAGACCGTGTGATACTTCTTTTCATTTATAATAATTTCCTTGTCGACATGTGGCCTTTTCATATCTTGAATGAAGCCTAAGCCAATACCTCCACCACCACCTACATCGATAAATCCATCTTGCGGACGAGTATAGAGCGCATATTTACCCTTTACAAACTCGGGATGCAACACAACATTGCGTTGCTGCCCTGAATAGCTTACCAAGTCGGGCAAACGCTCCCACTCCACTAAATCCTTCGTGCGGGCGATGCCAGCATTTGCCACTGCCATACTCGTGTCGCCTTCGGGTGATTTCGGATCTTTCCGCTCTGTACAAAAGATGCCATATATCCAACCATCTTCATGTTGCGTAAGGCGCATATCATAAACATTCACATCAGGCTCTTCGGTTTGAGGTAAAGTGATTGGACGCTCCCAAAAACGAAATCCATCAATCCCATTATCACTTTCGGCTACAGCGAAATATGATTTACGGTCTGTTCCTTCTACCCGTGCCACCAATATATATTTGCCATTCAATTTTATAGCGCCCGCATTAAATACCGCATTAACTCCTATTCGTTCCATACAGTATGGATTAGTTTGAGGATTTAAATCATAGCGCCAATTTAATGGTACATGAGCCGCTGTCAATACTGGATATTCGAAACGCTCAAACACTCCATTTGACGGTGAAATCGTTCTGTTTTTTGTTTCAATCAGTTGATTATATTCAGCTACAAGCTCTTTTATTATCATATTAAACATCTTGTATTTTTACTTAATTTTATTTTAATTTATTCCACCAGTTTTTCTTTAGGATAAGGACACACACAAGCGTTATGGCAATGGTAATGTACATGGGCATTTGTTGCCCCAAGACCAGATACATGGGTAAAATAACAAGACCTGTCTGGGCAATCACTCCTACCACCACATTCACCATATCACGACCAAAGTTTTTGTCTGACACAAACGTTGGATCCTCTGCAACGACCTTATCATGAATCGGTTTCCAGAATCCCCATGGCCTGACTTTCTTATAAAAATTCTTCAGAGTTTCCTCATCATTTGGAGGATTCAATAATGTTCCTGCTACACAACCAATAATGGAGAGAACTAAAAGTATCGGGAAATAATAAAGATCCAGAGTCTCACTAAAAACATATGGAAAAATCAATGCAGGAACCAAACCAGCCACCATTCCCCAGAAAAAACCGGATCCATTAAAACGCCACCAATGCCATTTGAGCACATTAGAGGCTACATAACTGCCATACAGGGCAGAAACAATCCACTGTAAAATAGAATTTACATCAGTTGCAAACACGCCAAAAATGATGCTGATTACAACGACAACCAAACCTGTTGTATAATTGGTAATCTTTATCTGCCGATTGGAAGCTTTCTTATTGTAATATTTTAAATAAATATCATTTACAATATAGGCCTGTGCTGCATTTAATGTTCCGGCGAAGGTTGACATAAAGGCTGCTAATAAACCGGCCAATAATAAACCCATAAATCCAACTGGAACAAACTCACTGATAGCCGATGGCAAAATTTGCTCAAAATCAACTTTATCTCCTACCACCAGGTTTAACCTATCGTAATACAAAATAGCCAATACCGCAAAACCAGTAATCATGATATAGCGGATAGGCATTAATACCACACTTACAAAACCACTCATTTTGGCAGCTTCTTTAGGTGAAGCTGTGGAAAGAATTTTTTGCATATCGTAATTGGGTGCCGGTCCGGCAATACTAGCCAATACCCCTTTAAACAACATCATCATAAAGAAGATTCCAAATAGCGAATAACCGTCGGAAGCAATTTTATCATTCACTTTATCTATGATACCGGTCCAATCCATATTCATCCGCCATTCAAAAAAGGGATTCATCCATCCATCCGGGACATTCAAAACGTTCCCATCTAAGGCAGACATAGCAAGAAACCCTATTACAAAAGCTGACACAGTCATTATAAGGTATTGAACCACATCGGCCCAAACAATCCCAGACATACCTCCAAGAACGGAGTAAAAAACAGCAAACGACGTAAATATGATGCCATATATATGCGGGGCATACGATGCCGGCACAACAAAAGGAATCAGGGGCGCTACATATTCCCATGGAATAAAAATCTGCACAAATTTCCCCAGACCAATGAAGCCATAAGCCAAGAATCCAAGGCAGTTGACTAATGCGAATACAACTACAATGGTATGCGATAACCGCCCATCCCGACCATTGCCAAATCTAAAGCTAATCCATTCGGCCCCGGTGGTTACGTTTGATCGCCGCAGCCAGGCCGACAGATAAACCATCAAAAATATCTGATTAAAAACCGGCCACAACCAAGGTATCCACACGCTCTTCAATCCATACACAAAGGTTAGTGTTACCAACCACATGGTACCTGAAATATCAAACATACCAGATGCGTTCGACAATCCTAGCATATACCAAGGTAACTTCTTCCCCCCAAGTAAATAAGATGACATATCATTCTGAGCCCTCCGTTTCAGCACCAGCCCAATAACGATGGTCGACAGCAAATATGTTAGAATAATTGCAAAATCCAGACCTTGTAAATTCATTTTTAACTCTTTAAGTTAATTGTAAAACAAAATTTTAGCTCAATACATTTTTTTGAAAGACAAGATCTGGCTTCTCTTCCCACCCTTTCCGGTTGGTTTTATGGTAACCCAGCCTGCATCTGACCCCTTGCCTTTTACCACTTCAACCGATTCAGGTAATTCATCCATTTTTAAGCTTGACAGCCATGGTACAAAAATCGTTGTAGGAGCAGAAATATTTGTCGCTTCATGCCATTCAACATTAAGTTCACCAGTTGCGTGACTATAATGATACTGCAACAACTCACCACAAGTATAAGCTGGATAAGGTCTTAAGATTGCTTTTTTAAAATAGGCCAGGTTCTCAGTACCTGAATTATACGACCAATAGGCATTTCCAAAAAGATGAGACTCTATTAAACGAATGGCAGTGCGTGCCACTGAAACGATTCCCTCGCCATGAGAGTAATATGCTCCCCATTCACCAACCCAAACAGGCATTTCCATTTGCTCGCCCTTTTCTTTGATTCGGTTATATATAAATTCAACTCTTTCAGAATTTGAGGAGGAGGCGTCATCGGTATCTGTAACCAAATCATAACCATGTGGGGCGTACGCTACCAACATATCCGGCGAGCCGTCTTTTAAGCGAACCCGTTCGATACTGCTCTTCACACCCACATTACTAAAATAACTGTGTTCCAAAAACAAAACATGAGTCGTATCTACCTCTCGAATCGCATTCGCAACCTTCTGATACATAGCCTGTAGGTGATTTTTCTCAAACCCGGCATTAACATCATATAATGCATCAATGACGTAGGAATAATTTTCTTTCGTTGACAAAACCTTAAGTGCTTCAGTTCGTCTATTAACATCTCCCCAAATAGCAACAAGTTCTTCTTCAGTAAGAACCTTACCAGTAGTTGCATATATCAACTCACCATAGGCTGTAAGCATCGCAGGCATAGCTTGCAAAGCAGACGAACCAGCAAAAGGCTCATTCATTATATCATATCCAATCACCGTAGGATTATCAGCGTAACGTTTCGCAATATGTTTCCATAAATTCGCATAATGATCCTGCACTCCAATTCCGTCGGAAGCTGGTTTATTGGCCCAGAAATTATCAAATGCGGTTTGAACAGCTTCGCTCATCATATATGCATCACTCCATACATCACCTGTTATGTGCGGCTTTCCTTCATCCAGAGTAGCCCATTCCGGAGCTCCATTACTAAATTTCAATCCAAACAAATCCTGGTGCATATCAAGAATAACAAACACCCCATTGTCAGCAGCCCATTGAATACGTTTATCTATTTCTTTTAAATAGGATTCATTGTAGACACCTGGCTCTAGCTCCAAACCATCCCAGTTTATATAGAACCGGATGCTATTAAATCCCCAAGATTTTAAATTGGCATAAAATTCTGCACCCCCACCAAAGAGGTATTGATCTTTTTTTGATTTATTAACAACATTAATCCCATTTAATATCACATGTCGACCGTTATTATCAACAAAGCGCTGTCCCTTGACTGTTATTGTTGAAGGTGTTATTGCATCACCACCTTTGCCGTTTTCATGTGTTAAACACCCCTGCAATAAGAATACACTTAAAAGCGGTATAAAAAACAGGCCTTTTCTTCCAATTTTATTAATCCTGAACATTGTTTATAACTTTAATCTTTTTGACTATATCAACTTACTATTTTATCATTTTTTTCACTCATACAAATAAATAGTATTCAATCATTTTTGAATTTATGTATTTACAAACAACCTGCACTTTTTCATCCTCCTCCATTCCTTTCCTCGTGTTGGCTTCTTTATGATGACAAAATTATTCTATATCTTAGCATCCTAATGATACTATTTTATCATTAACACCTACATAAATAACAAAAAGCAAGTATGAAAACCGATCTATCATCAGTACATCGCGAAATAACACCATTAACACAGGGAGATTGTCTAATGGTATTTGATAGAAAAAAAAAGGATTTTGATTTCCCAATTCATTTTCATCCAGAGTATGAATTAAACTTAATAATCAATGCCGGAGGGGCAAAACGAATTGTCGGTGATCACATTGACTACATAAGCAACTACGAATTAGTACTCACAGGTCCTAACTTATTTCACTGCTGGGAACAAGGCAACTGCTCCAGCGAAGAGATACATGAAGTCACCATTCAGTTCCACAGCGATCTACTCAACTCAAAATTGCTAAATCGCAACATCATGAAACCAATTAAAGACCTCCTTAACCATGCATCCAATGGGATTTTATTTCCCGAGGAATTAGCCAAAATAATGCTCCCTAAATTGTTAAAATTATCAAAGAATAGCGGGTTCGACTCTTTTATTGATTTCTTAAATATCCTATATGATCTATCTAATGCCCGAAACCAACAAATCCTTTCTAGCGTTCAGGCAAAACAAAATAATTTCTACAACAGCGAGAAGATTAAAAAGACATACGAATACATACAAAATAATTTCCGCGATAAAATAAAACTGGACGACATTGCCCGGGAATTAAATATGACCTCCATTTCATTCAGCAGACTAATTAAACAGCGGACAGGGAAAACTTTTGTTGAATTTCTAAATGATTACAGAATCGGTTGCGCATCCCGGATGCTATTAGACACTAACGAAAATATTGCAGAGGTAGCCTACGAATGCGGCTTTAATAACCTTGCAAATTTTAACAGGATATTTAAAAAAGCAAAAGGGTGTTCTCCAACCCAATTTAAAGATAATTTTTCTGGAGTTAAGCGATTCTATTAACTCCTGCATTTGAGAATTAATATTAGCTTACCTAATAACACTCAACAACAGTCATCTGTAGCTACACCATTTTCTAAACCACCGAGTGGGCGCAAACAGCATTTATATCTGAGCAATTTAAATTCCCTTTGTTTATTGCCACTTATTTTCACAAGCGACCAATTGGCGCCCACCTAAATTTGACAGTCATAACTTACTAAAACATATGTGTGCCCGATGTACATAAAGTCCTGCCTCGGGTACCAAATTGGATTCATCCAGAACCATAAGCGCTTAAAACGAATATTTTAAGCGCTTATTATTTCAGAAATCTTCAAAAATAGTGGTCAAAACAGGCATTTAGCGGATCAGGCGCAAATTCTGGGTCTAAGCATAAATTTTACAGAGACGGTAGAGGAAAAAGTTGACATCCTTAACTCCTCTGAATTGTCTTCTGAAGTCTTTTATTGTAGCATTAAATGATTCAGCCGCCGCATTGGTGCTTCTTCCATTAAAGTAGTTGATGATTGTTTCATGATGCGTTTCAAAGGTGCGGCGTATGGTAGCAAAGGCGTCAAATCCTGATTTTTCAATTTCATTAAACCATTGCGCTAGCTTTGTTCGTGCTATATCAGGCGATATTAAGCGGTTGTATATTTCGTATAGCTTATGCGATAGTTGATAGGCCTTTTCAATGTCCGGATAGTGTTTGAACAGTACCTGAGCCCTGTTCCATTGTGACGGTGTCCACCGCTCTTGGGGCTTAAAAAGTAAGTACCTGCTTCGTGCCAGCAATTGCTTTTTGGTATCACCATTGGATAGCACTTCGGGGGCGTATTCAATGCCATTTTCTTAGCTTGTTTATAGGCTCTGCTTTCTTCATCCAGCGTCTCCCATCGATGTTTAATGCGGACGTGCTGAACAGCCTCGCAAGCCAGTTTTTGTACATGAAAACGATCGGTTACACGTGTGGCACGAGGGAAGCATTTCTTTATAATCAAATTCATGCTGCCGGCCATATCAAGACTTTCCTCGCGCACAATTTTTCGCAGATGAGCCGGGTAGTGTTCCAATATGAGTTTGATAATGGTGTCTGACTGCGTACCTTTAAACATGAGTTTGGATGAAAACCACGCGGAGAGAATATTGCCATGAATATCAACAACGATTTGAAAATTCGTTATACTCTGGATGGCAGTGAGCCCACTAAAAAGTCTGCCTTGTAAGAGAAACCCTTCTTTTTGGAGTTCGGACAGGTAAAGGCACGTTCGTTTACTAAGGATCAGATGGGAAGTGTGGTGGAACAAACATTCGGGATTGTAAAAAAAGACTGGAAGTTGCTGTCTGTCGATCATGCTAAGCAGAACCATGCCGGTATATTGGCTTTTTATGGAGATGTCAGTACTTATTGGCAATCGAGTCACAGTCAGGCACAATATCTGGCCATTGATCTGGGTAAGGCTGAAAAACTTACCGGTTTTGTCTATACCTCAAAAACGCGGCACGCTGAAGGTATGATTGAAGAAGGTGATTTAAAAATTAGTCAGGATGGGAAGCGTTAGAAAAACATTGGTGACTTTACCGTTGGTAACCTGATTAATGATCCCACGCCACAATCCTACTATTTTAATCGGCCGATAACAGCGCGTTTTGTTCGCATCGAAAGTAGGATTATTGCCGGTGGTAAGTCGGAATCAGCTGTAGCCGAAATTGATTTTTTAAAGTCTAAGTAATAGAAAAATTAACAAAGGTTAAATACTTCTTGTGTTAGAAATTTGTTTTAATAAGCATTTTTTTGAGGAACAGGATTTTCATTATACATAATATTTTAAATCAAATATTTATATATAGTGTAAATTCTGTTTTTTATATTAATCTAGGGTTAGTATCGTTGGGTATTTTTTATAGATTTGTTGACGTTATCCTAATCAGCAGAAATGACTAAAACCAACCTGACCCTTCTTGAGGGTTTAAAAAATGATGATGAACCATCGTTTAAAGTTATATACAATATGTACTTTTCACGATTGTTTTACTTTGTCCTGGAGTTTGTTCCATTGGAAGATTTGGCCGAAAATATTGTGCAAGATACTTTCTTCACGTTGTGGGATAAACGGCATCAATTAAGAGACAATAGTGAACTAGGTGCTTACCTGTTTACTGTTGCTAAAAACAATTGTTTATACCGGCTTAGGAGCCAGCGTTATCAACGTAAATTATTTGATAATTCGTATTGTATTCACGAAATAGAATTGAATATAGAAGTGTTAAGCTCATTGGATTCATCGGAATATACTTTTACCGAAATTGAGCGAATTATTCAGCAAACGCTTTTGGAACTTCCTCCTCAATGTCGAAATGTTTTTACCCTTAGTCGCTTTGAAAATTTTAAAAACCGTGAGATTGCAGAACAGTTAAGTATCTCTGAGAAGGTGGTTGAAAAACATATAAGTAAAGGACTGAAGCTATTTCGTAAGGCTTTGAAGGATTACTTGCCCTTTGTAATTTATTTGTTTGTCGGTTAGGTTTGTGTGCTTAATTAATTTTTTTTGAATTGGAAGGGGGGGGGGGGGGTAAAGTTCACTTCATGCATTCTAATATTGAAGTTAGCTTTTAAAAGATGAAAAAAATAATTAAGGTAGTAACGGGTAAGGCTTTTGTTGGGCGAGAGCAATTCTTGGTCGAACTTAGACAGTCGGAGCAAGATAAAGCTGTTTATAAAAGGGCTAAAATAGCGTGGTCTTTTCTTGCTTCTTCGAGGCAGGCTCCTGCTTATAAGGTTGAACAATCCTATGAGGCTTTAAATCATAGAATTAAGTTGAGCAAGTCTAGCATAAAGCAAATTTTTTTGTTCAAATATGCAGCAGTGCTGGTTTTGGCGCTGGGGATTGCTTTAGCAATGTTTTGGCTGGGGCAATATACGCAGCGAAATGCAGAATGGACCCAATTACACACCTCTGTTGAAGCTGCATACGGGCAAATAGCGAAAATTGTTTTGCCGGATAGTTCGGTCGTATGGTTGAATTCCGGAACAAAACTTACCTATTCAAAGAATTTTGCTGTTAGTAGCCGGCACCTTGAGCTTGAAGGACAGGCCTTTTTTCAGGTTTCGAAAAATGAAGATATTCCTTTAACAGTCTTTACAAAATCAGGAATTAATGTAAAAGTATTAGGGACTAAATTTGATGTTAGTGCCTATTCTGATGATGAAATAGTTCGCGTATTTTTAGAGGAGGGAGCTGTTGAGTTGAAGAAATCGGATGTTCAGAATTTTAGTCATTTGATGAATCCTGGGGAGATGATGACCTATGATGCTAAGCTAAAATCAATGCGAGTGACGAAGATTGCTCAAAAAGATTATGCAGCCTGGAAAGATGGAGGATTGATTTTCAAAGAGGTACCCATGTTAGATGTAATTAAAAGGCTGGAACGAAAATTTGATGTTGAAATAGAGGTTGAAAATAACAATGTGTATAAATCTATATTCAATGCTAAATTTAGAAATGAAAGTCTTGTGGAAATTTTGGATTTCATCCAGTTTTCATGCCCTATAACTTATCAGCTTGTTACTGAAGAAAACGAGAAGACTAAAGTGATCTTAAAGTAATTCTAATTTTTAAATAAACAGTTGTGCCAATGAGAAAGTAATAATCTATGTTACAAAAAAAGTAAAGGAAATGCTGTAACATCTCCTTTACAATGATCAAGTGTCAGGGGTCTGCCAAACCGCTGCACTAAGCTATTTGAATTGTGTAAATCAAATCGAAACAAATTTATGAAAAAAAAGTGTTATAAAATGATTTCCATGTGTACTATAATGTGGAGGTCAAAAATGATGAGAATCATGAGAGGGACTTTGTTTTTAATGATGTTGGGTGTAATGCAAATGTATGCAGCCGGTTCCTATTCGCAAAACACCAGAGTTAGCCTGGATTTGAAAAATGTATCTTTAAAACAGATGTTCAGTCAAATTGAAGAGAAGTCTGAGTTTTATTTTATTTATGATGCCACTGTTGTTGATGTGGATCAAAAAGTAAGTGTTATTGCAAGCAATAAATTGGTCTCGGAAATTTTAGATAACGTTTTTGGAGACTCAGATGTTAAATATAAAATCGAAAACCGTCAAATTGCAATTACTTCCCAAACAAACTATAGTTCTCAACAGAGTATTGCGATTACGGGAGTAGTAACTGATAATACAGGGACTCCTTTACCTGGCGTAACAGTGGTGATAAAAGGAACCAGTAACGGTATTATAACCGATTATGATGGAAAATACAGTTTATCAGAGGTGCCTGCTGATGCTACCCTGGTGTTCTCGTTCATTGGAATGAAAACGCAAGAAGTAACCGTTGGAGGTAATAAGGTTATAAATGTTACATTGGTTTCTAATGTAATTGGTCTTGATGAGGTTGTTGCAGTAGGATACGGTACTCAAAAGAAAGTTAATCTAACCGGGGCAATTGCCAGTGTATCCAGTAATGATTTAAACCGAAGAGTAATAACCAGCACGGAATCTATGCTTCAAGGCAGGCTTCCAGGATTGCAGGTTATTCAAAACTCCGGTGAGCCTGGTAACAATGCGAACGCATTACAGGTTCGTGGACTTGGAACATTTGATGGTGCAGGTAAAAATCCATTGGTTTTAATTGATGGAATTCCTGGAAGTATGTCATCAGTCAATCCCAATAATATTGAATCAGTAACCCTGTTGAAGGATGCTGCGTCATCTTCTATTTATGGATCGCGTGCTGCTAATGGAGTTATATTGATTACCACAAAGCAAGGCGAGAAAGGACAGTTGTCAGTTGAGTATGGGGCTAATTTAGGAATTTATTCACCAACGGTATTGCCTGATTTAGTTACGAACTCTGCCGATTATATGGAGTTGTATAACGAGGCTA
Organism: Carboxylicivirga longa; assembly: GCF_050589825.1. Lineage (NCBI taxonomy): Bacteria > Pseudomonadati > Bacteroidota > Bacteroidia > Marinilabiliales > Marinilabiliaceae > Carboxylicivirga > Carboxylicivirga longa. Next base: position 75,393 of record NZ_JBNGOZ010000023.1, read on the forward strand.
TGGAGCATACAGGAGGTCGTCCTGTGCCGTATACTGCTGAAGAAATAAGTATGTATCGTAATGCAACGGACCGGAATAAGTATCCAAATACAGATTGGCTCGATTTAATGATTGAACCCGCCTTTGTTCAGAATCACTTTTTGCGCATGTCGGGAGGTACTGAAAAAACGGTTTATAATGTAAGTTTCGGACTTAATGATGAGCCAGGTGTAATGGAGCCGTTTTATTACAAAAAATACAACGCTCAGTTCAATATAACATCATCATTGGATGAGCGGATTACTTTTGGAGCAAATATTGGAATGAATTATGATATAACCGACAAAACGCCCGACGGTGGTGCTGCCCAATATGCTGCTATACTCTCGCAAGGACCTACCTATAAACCAAAACTGGAGAATGGTGATTATGTAAAAAACGCGTTTCTCGATGAATATGAAAATAAGTTTCAGCCAAATCCATACGCCATCATCGAAACCACATCTAGTCAAACTAAGGGATTTAGTGTGCAGAGTAGTGCTTTTGTCGATGTTAAATTAGCCGATTGGCTGCGTTGGAAAGTAAAGGGAGGGGTTAATATTAACAACTCAAAAAATAAAATCTGGCATTCTAATGGTGTTAATACCTATCATTATAATACAGGTGAATTTGCCGAGTTATTTTCCAATGGAAAAGCTGGTTTATCGGTTAAGCAATTTAACGATATTCAGCCTGTATTGTACTCTCATTTAACATTTGATAAGCAATTATCCGACCATAATATTAAGGCTTTAGTTGGTTATCAACAGGAGAATTATAAATATGAAACTTTAGGTGGTTTCCGCGAAGGATTCTTCAATAGCTCAGCTCAGGAGCTGGATGCAGGTTCGAGCAATGGACAAACGGTTGAAGGAACATCCCAGGAATGGGCCATATTGTCGTACTTTGGACGTCTAAACTACAACTATAAAGAGAAGTATTTACTTGAGCTTAACGGTCGTTACGATGGATCGTCGCGCTTTAGTGAAGATAACAGATGGGGATTTTTTCCATCCATGTCGGTTGGTTGGAGAATGTCAGAAGAATCTTTCCTGCAGGATGTTGACTATTTATCCAATTTAAAGTTAAGGGCGTCTTTTGGGGTGCTTGGTAACCAGGATATTGGTTATTATCCTTATCAGGATATTCTATCAATTATTCAGGGGTATCCTTTTGATGGAGCTTTGGTTTCAGGTGCCAGGCCTTCAAGTATTGTGGATAAGGACATGAAATGGGAAACAACTCGCATTTATGATGTTGGATTTGATGTTTCATTATTTGACAGTCGTTTCAATTTTACTTTTGACTGGTTTAATAAATTCACCTACGATATTTTGCGTAGAAAACAGGTTGGTGGTTTTTACGGATTGCAGGGGCCTGTTATTAATGGCGGTGAAATGAGAAATACCGGTTTTGAGTTTGATACACGATATACCGATCAGATTGATGACTTTAGATATAGTTTGTCGTTTAATTTGCAGACTTACAAAAATACGGTTGAAAAATTTGGAGAAAGGGAGATCTCCGGTAATACAATTATTGAAGAAGGAAAACCATGGCGAACATGGTACATGTATGAATGGGTTGGAGTATTTCAGTCGCAGGCTGATATCGACAACTCAGCAGTTCATCCTAACCAACCCAAGCCTGGAGACATTAAGTTTAGAGATGTGGATAATAATGGTGTGATTGACCAGAATGACAGGGTTCATATTGATGGTGCTTTTCCAAAGTTTTCTTACTCATTTAGTATGAGTGCTTCATGGAAAAACTTTGATTTTAGTGCGCAGTTTGCCGGTGTTGAAGGACGAAAGTTATACATGAATTATCAAGGGATGGATCCATTCTATAAAGGTACGCCTCCATCGAAAAAATGGTTAACCGAACGCTGGACTCCGGATAATCCAACCAATAAAATGCCTGCCATTTACGCTGGTTTTTATCATCAGGCCATTGAGGGTTCTTATTCGAGTTATTATTTGCATGATGCCGATTTTCTTAGGTTGAAAAATCTACAGATAGGATTTACTCTACCACAGAGATTAGTGTCGAAACTGAAGCTTCAGAATGTTAGATTCTATTATTCAGGTGATAATGTGTTGACTTTTGATAGTCTGGACGGAGTAGATCCGGAGCGGGTAGCTAATAGTGGTACGTACGCTGCTTACCCACAAAATAAAGTTCATTCGCTTGGATTAAACGTGAAATTTTAATGTTAAAAACGAACTAAAATGATAAAAACAATATATAAGCTCGCATTCCTGGCAGTTATAATTTTGTTGACATCTTGCCACGATGATTTTCTTAATAGAAACCCGTTATCAGCTATCTCCTCTGAAACATTCTGGAAGAGTGAGCAGGATGTAATGGGTGCGCTTTCGGCATGTTATGAACCCTTGAGTAAAACAGGTTGGGAAGCTGGTTTTGGTGGATTAACAGCTCAATGGGAAGCGCTTACTGATGATGGTTATACAAATGCTGGTTGGCCAAGTAATTTTCCGGCACCATCAAGAGGTCTTATTGAATCAACAACAAGTGGTATCGTGCGGGATTGGTATTTTTTGAAGGCTGTAGTTTACAATAGCGTTTTAATTTTGTAACTTAATGAGAAAATGCCATGGATACCGCCAAAATAAAAG
>NZ_JBNGOZ010000024.1:0-68746 GCF_050589825.1 Carboxylicivirga longa
TACCTAAAGTAAATAATCATGTTTAACTATTTACTTTGATACGTATTTAGTAAACCACAAACTAACGATGCTTTATTCGGCAGCTATTCGTGGGAAATTATGACTAGCAAGTTGCTAGCCGAGCCACCTTCTCTCTTTGGCCTAAAAGTACAATAGTTATTTCAAGTAATATAAAGGTATTTCGCAAGTTATTAACAGAACCGATGGATTTGGATCTCCGGCACTCTGCTTCAAAAACTATCTTTAGGGCTCTTTACAACTCTGTGCGTCCATGCTTATGCGTAAGAAATAATAAGTACGGACAAACTAATTTTCCTGCTTGGGTTGGCCAAAGGGGATGATTACCCCTACATGGATGACCGAATGGTATTGGCTTGTTGACCCGGCTGCTTTAGAGATGTTCATCAGGCTATTGAAGTAACGGGCGGTGATGGTGATGCCATTGGTTTGTTTAAGTTTTTGTGCAATGCCCACCGTCAGTCCCACATCTATCTTTTTGTAATGGTCCGATACATCGGCTGTGTAGGATAAATCATCGTCATCGAACAGCGATACCGTAAACACATCTTCGGCTTTGGTGATGAGGCTGAACTGTGGCCCCAGCTCAACATAGGTGAGGTTAAAAAGCCGGTGGCGCACCGTGATGGGCAGGCTAAAGCCGGCCATTTTGCGCTTAACGGTGGCGGTTTCGAGCACGGCATTCAAATCTTCGTTGGGCGTGTCGTAAACCGGAATACCTTTGCTGCCCATCGGAAAGGCATAATACAGCATGGGGTTGAGGTGCCAGCGCTCGTTAAACTTATACAGGAACGACATGCCAATATTCAGGCCGGTATTGGGGCCACGGGCATCCAGGTTGACGATGGAGGAGCGGTTAAGGCCGACTGTTAAGCCAAATTCGAGCTGGTCGTTGGTGAGTTTATCGCCAAAAAACAGAGCGATCAATACCTGGGCCGACAGGGTATTGGTTAGCAAAACAAACAGGAGGATCAGCAAGGGTTTCTTCATGATATAACTTTTTTTATTGTTGAGCTTTAGAAGCCCATTCACCGGGTGGCCAAAGGGACTACCCGGCGGATGGGCTAATGGGTATCGGGGAAGGGCAGGCCGCCTGCAAGCGCCAGTCGTATTTCACTTAAAATATACATTTCTACCTGGTGAAAGCGCATAGCGGTCACCGGACCACTAGCCTTATTCACCTTCTTCACATAGGTGTTTAGCAATTTATCGTGTTGCTGTTTGATGGTCAATGCCTGCTTTAAAAAATGAGCGGCCTGTTTGTCAGTCAGGTCTTCGTACTTTTCGCTATAAGTCATCAGTAGTTCTAAGCGTTTTTGTCCTAGCTCTTTTCGTTTGGTTTCATAGCTGTCGTATAGTGTCCAAAACGCACTCTTTGTTGCCTCATCTGGTAGCACCACTTCGGCCACCAGGGCTTTTTTCTCCATGCCAAAAATGGATTGAATGTAATCCATTTCCTCTTTGGCCGACTGGGCCGATACACTGCCTAAATATAGCAGCAGTGCTAATATTAAAAGACTTGTTCTCATTGTTTATCGTTTATTCATTAATAACCGATTAAATATATATTCAACCTCGCTGAGGTTGATTGGTCATTTACATTTCGCTTATCTACAAATATTTATCTCCGCTGGAGATAATAAAATAACTTCGGAGAAGTTGAATGTTTATAGAAATAATAAACCTACCCTATTAATAACAATCCCAGCGGGATTGCATATTATATAGACGCTTCATTGTTTTTTACATTTTTAATCGGCCTGTAATGATTGTTTTTACATGGTGCCATTCTGCAGGTCTTGATAAATATTTGTCTGAAAGTATTACGGTCTTCAACCTGAAATGGCAGTATTTAGATCAAGTTTATCAGCTTACTTTTTTTGCACTGCAGGCATGGTGTACAAAGGATCTAATGCCGTTGGCTCGGGCCAGTAAATGCGCGTTTGTAACGAGAATGTTCCATCGTAAGCCGGCAACCAGTTGGAAACCTTGTCTCTGCCCGGATTTTCCTTTTGGATATACACATCCAATGAGCCATCCTCGTTGAACTGTAATCCTTTGGTGGCACTGCCAATCACATAGCGATCAATTTCATTGTCTATCAGCAGTTGCTCAGGCAGCTTATACATGGTTAAAGACCAAAATGCTTTTGTCGGCGGTAGTTCATCGGCCTCAAAATGCAGTTTATAAGCGTGTTTTGAACCATCCAGTTCTTCACTGTCGATATCCAAAGTCGTTTCTGGATAAAAGGCCTCCTCCAAATCGTTGCCCCAAAGCCCGAAGTAGGCGGCCGCCGCCCGGGTCAGGTACTTCTCTTTCATGGCCTCACGGTTACCGAAAGCACCGGCTATTTGTTGCCAACCATTCTTGCGCATACCCAATTGCATTGATGCGTCTATCAACTCCTTGCGGCCTGCATCGATGCCTTCCCTGATGGCCGTGATTATTTCAGATGAAAAATCATCTGTATTGAATGGTTGGCCTGGTTGGATGCCTATTCTGGCAAATCGCTTAAAAAGCGCTTCTTCCGAAGGATGCATCTTAGCTGTAGCCATTAAGGCATTAACATAGCTAATGAAGTTTTCGTTTTTTACAGCATTGGGATCGTATGGCGGAATGTCAGGGTTTTCAGGTATAACTGTAGCTTCGGCCATGCCCAGATAGGTATTGAGCGATTGTACGCTGTATTGATTAATAAGTGCTTTGGCACTTTCAATATCATCGGGGCCAAATACCTGTGTTCTGGCAAGTGCCAGCAGATAGTTGCCTTCCGATTGAATCACCTTATTAATGCCTTCCGGTGTTTCGCCTTTCCAATTGGGCCCAACAAACATATAGGCTCCGGCATCAAAGCCTGTTTTACGCGTGCCTACATAGTCGATGTTGTGGGTGTACATATCAATGATTTGAAACGAATAATAGCGGCCATCGGTAATGGCAGGCACTGATAATATTTGCGGTTGCTTTGATAAATCGAACCAAACAGCCGAGTAGAATGTGTCGTTGTTGGGCCGCACAATTATGGTGTCCTTTGGGCCATTCAACTCAGAGTTGTTGGTGAGTACATTAAATGGCGCCATGTAGGCTCCTGACTCTGGGTACATGGCCATGGCAAACATCATTTTGTAATGCTCCAGCATGGGGTAGGCATAGATGTAGGCCTCTTTGGCAATTTGTTTGGCTTCTTGCGGGCTTAATTTTTCGGTTTGTGACTGGCAGGTGGCCGAAAGGAATAACAGGCCGAGCAGACTCAAATGTACTACTTTTTTCATGTTTAGTTGATAATGTGGTGTGTCAATGGGCTTTCACGAATTTAACGCCTTCGCCAAAGCGGAAGCGGGCAATAAGTCCCCAGTTGCCTGAATTGAATTTCATGTTATCAGATAGCATAAAGTGAGGCCGCCAGTCCAGACCAATGGTCAATGGAAAGTCGAACGAATATTCAACGCCAAAATCACCGGCAGCCGCAATGTCTAAGCCATCGTAGAAATACAGTTCGGGGCCCACACCGGGATAGAACTTCAGTCCGCTTGGTCCGCTGTTTAATGCAAACAGCAAGTCGAAATAGGCCCCCATTGAAATATTGTTGTCAAAGTATAGAGCGCCATGTAGGCGGGGGGCTTTAGATAGCGGGATGGTCACATCCAGTGCAAAATCATCGCCAAAGCGACCGCCAATCTCCCAGTTGGACTGGGCTGAGACAGACAATTTGAGAAGTAATAGAATAGGTAGAAGTAATAACTTTGTTTTCATAGTGATGAGTCTTAAGAGCTTTGTATATAATAACAAACCTGAATGAGTGGATGTTGTCATTGATAAATAGGTCAGCACATGGTAATGAAAATATGCTGACCTATCTTGTCAATGTCTAATAATTATCTGGTATCTACTTATTATTCAATATCAAATACCACCTTATGCAACTGCCCTTTGGTGAATTTGAATTTGTCCATATCGGCATACTCTTCATTAACCGGCATACCTTCGTCCCGGCCAATATCAAAAGTTTCGTGAGCAGTATATGAACCATATACCGTTGCGGTAATATCCATTTCACCTACTTTCTGGTCGTTGATAAAGAATTCAACCAGCGATGGGCCATTGAGTTTAGGTTCCTTCATGGTGTGCTTTAGTGTGATTTTCACATCGCCATAGGGGATGTTGACATTTCCGTCGAAATCGTGCCAGTACAATCCCAGCGTTGAATAGCTGTACCGGAGTTTTTCATCCTTAATAAACAGTGCCTGGCCACCAATATGTTCTCCGACCGCATAAATCACACCCTGGGTAGTATTATCCGCCGTTATGTAAGCATTTATTTCATAATTAGTCGATTTGATTTCAGGGCCGGCCAGTTCTGGTACTCTATACACATTCGGGGTTAACTCCCAATGTTTTTTTGCCACCCGTTGAGGGTTCGACTCCGGTTGCAGCGGTCTACCTAGTGAACCGCCAACAGGATAAACATCGTACTTATCAGCTTCAGCCCAGAATAGTTTTTCCAACTCTTTGACTTTTTCAGGATACTGATCAGCCACATTTACTTGCTGAATCGGATCTTCTTTAATGTTGTACAATTCCCATTCGGTATTTAGTGGATCGAAATTCGCCATAGCTGCTGGATCCATCGACCAGGGAATGCGATAGGGTTTACCACAAAGACTCCATCCCTCGTGGTACAAGCCAACAAATCCTAACATTTCAAAATACTGGGTGGGATGATTGGTTTTAGCATCGGCATTGTTCCAGGCATAGGTCAACGATTTTCCGGGATACTCAATTCGTTTTTGTCCATTTACATAGTCAGGTGCCGGCACACCGGTCACTTCCAATATGGTTGGTACCAGATCGGTGACGTTCTGAAATTGTCGGCGCCACTCGCCTTTAGCTTTAATGGCTTTAGGGTAGCGGATGGCTGTTGCCGACATGGTGCCCCCAAAGTGTGAAGCCATTTGTTTCGTCCACTGGAATGGGGTAGATGAGGCATAGGCCCAGGCTACCGAATAGTGGTTGGCCATGTGCGGTCCGCCCCAGGCTTCCAGTCCACCGAATTCTTCCAATTTTTCCAGTTGCTGCTCCATGGTCAATGGCGGAAATCCATTTTGCATCAGCAGTTCAGAAAATGTTCCTGTGGGGCTTCCTTCTGCCGTGCAGCCATTGTCAGCTGTCAGGTAAATGACGAGGGTGTTGTCTAATTCACCCATTTTTTCAATATGGTCCACCACACGGCCCACATGGTGATCAACATGCTCTAAGAAAGCTGCATTAACCTCCATCTGCCGGGCCAGATATGCTTTACCTTCTTCGTTAAAAGAGTCCCATTCGGGAATCGACTCCGGCCATTCCACCATCTCAGCATCTTGGGGTACCAGTCCCAGTTTTTTTTGGCGTTCCAGTTGTTGTGCCCGGTAAGCGTGCCATCCCTCATCGAACTGGCCTTTGTACTTATCGCGCCACTCCTTAGGTACTTGTATGGGGGCATGCACAGCGCCTGGTGTGTAGTACATAAAGAAGGGGGCATCGCGCAAGCCTTTCCAGTTGTCCAGCCACTTAATAGCTTGGTCAGCCATGCCGTGAGACAGGTGGAAGGTGGAGCCATCCACATTGGTCTTGGGCGTTTCAATAGCCGTGGTATTTTCATACAATAAGGGGTGAAACTGGTTGGTTTCGCCACCCAGGAAGCCCCAGAAATACTCAAAGCCCCAGATACCTGTTGGCCAGCTTTCGAACGGACCGGCCGGTGAGGCTTCCTCCATAGGGGTATTGTGCCATTTACCGAATGCGGCTGTGGCATAACCATTGTCGGTTAAAATTTTGGCGATGGAGGGTGTAGTGTAATCAATTTGTGAGTTATAGCCCGGATAACCAGTCGCAAACTCAGAAATAATGCCGGTACCAATTTGATGAATATTATAACCCGTTAGTAGTGAGCCACGCGTGGGGGAACAAACGGCAGCGACAGACATATGGGTATAACGTATGCCTTCGTCACCAATGCGGTCGAAAGTGGGGGTCTTCATCACGCCTCCATAAGATGATGCATTGGAATAGCCGGCATCATCCAGCATAACAATCAATACGTTGGGTGCCCCTTTGGGTGCCTGGGGCTGCCCAATAAAGTCCGGGGTGGATTCGGCCAGTGTTTTACCTTGCACACCCTTCCACTCTTTTTTAGGGTAGGGGATAGCGTTGCCAGCCTCTTGTGAGGTGTTTTTTTGAGCTTGTGCGCAGGATAGCATGGTGAAGACCATCATTAATCCTGTGATAAATAATAATGTGTTTTTCATGTTTTATCGGTTAAGTATGAGTAAATAAATACTAAAAAGCTTCGTTAAAATTAAAATAGAACCCGGTGGTCTCCCGGCCAATACCCACATCAATGCGCAGGTTCATGCGGGGTTGCACTTCCAGGCGGTAACCTACTCCGAAATTAGGCAACCATTTGGCTTGCTGGTTGTAATCAGCCGATTGTTCAAAATCAAAGATGGTGCCCGAGCCAATCCATCCTACCATCCCACTTTTACTTGGGGTGCCATCGGTCTTTATAAATTTATGTCGGTATTCGGCTAAAAAATAAAACAGGCTCTTATCGCGGTAACGGCCCCAGGTATAGCCTCTTAAATCCATTGGTGTGCCCAGTTGGGACATTTCGCCATACGGCACCTCTCCAAAGGTAAACCGGCCTTTAAGTTGCCAGGCAATGGTGCGTCCTTTGGTGTGATTCACGGCCTGGTATTGCCGGTAGTCGAGGATGTATTGCTGGTAATTATTATCGCTGCCCCAGCTGCGGCTGTAGAAGGCGGCAATGGCATTCAGGTACATGCCTTCGTAGGCGTTAACCGGTACATCCCGACTGTCATAAATAAATTCGGGACCAAAACCAAAATTAAAAGGTCGCTCGTTGTACCTGCTATAGTTCTCATCTTGCCGGATTAAGTCGGTTTCTTCGCTTCCCTGCGTATAATTGGCATCAATGAATAGACCAGTGTATACGTCCTCCTTTACTTGAAAAAGCACGTCTGTTTTAAACTGAAACCAATTGCGAAAATACTTAGTGGTTGAATCGGATTGCAGCGTTGAATAGGCTTTTTGATAGCCAATTCCCCAATAATGGTCGGGCATGGTCTTGTACCAGAAGTCCCCATTGATGCGCAGTTTATCATGGTTCCAGTAGGTGGTGGGCCGAAGGTTGAAGGTCATGGCTCCGGTTGTACTCACGGCCATCATAAAAGGCATGCTGGAGCGTGGTAAATTAAGGTTGGTTTTACTGTTTCGCCAGCTGAGAATACCTCCGGCGCCCAGGGTTAATTGCAATTCGGGCGTGTAGCCCGGCCCTGCCAAAGGGGTAATCAGCAATTTGCCGGATTCGATGCGTTCCTGCTTTTTGAGCTGTCGCAGTGCTTTTTTAGAGGAGAGTGAATCACTTTGTGCAAAGCAGCTCAAGGTGAAAGTAATTACAATGGTTGAAAGTATGGTTTTGAGCTGTATCATTACTCGTTTGTTTGCTTGGAGAACCAGTTTTTACCACGTATGCCAAAACGGTAGTTGAGAGAGAAGAGGCCGGCCGTGCGATCCCCGAAAAATTGAGCTTCGGCACGCAGCTGCCAGCGGTAATTAATTTGCCACTGGGCCCCCACCAGCATGTTCCATGGGTTTTCAATTTTTTTATTAAACGAGTAGCGGATGTACGCATCGTCAATATTTTCGCCCAGTTGCGTTAAGCCATCGTTCAGTTTGGTATAAGGTAGGTAGTATTTTAGTTTATCAGCAGGAGTCAGGTCATCGTACCAGCTGTTGAGTTCATGCTGCATTTCAATAATTTTAGCCGGTGCATTGGGTGCCAGTTCCAGTGCGCCAATGGAACCGTCAGTTTCGCCATTGAAATGGCTGTACATGGCTCCCGTCCAGATGGAAATATTCATTTCGGGCTTTTTTTTAAATCTAAATACCGGTCCTGTGCGTAAGCCGCTTATCAGTACTTTTGCCGGATCGTCTAATCTGGGGTTATAGTTATAGGTGCGATTTACATCCAGTGAAGCGAATAATGGCCCAACGGCTCCGGCAACCATGGCTCCGTAACCTATATAGGTACCGCTCACCTCGGTGGTTACACTAAGCGGGAAGGGTTCCTGAAGGTTTACATTGATGTCAGCTTTTTTTGTTTGGCCAACAATGCCATACACATTCAGGAAGGGTAATACCCAGGCATCCACCCGCATATTAAAGGTGCTGGTTTGTGCTTTGATATCATCAAATACAATGAGGTCGCTCACGTCAATCATGTTGGGTGCTGAGCCCGAATACTTGCCAAACCCAAGGGCTATATCACTAATCGATAGTTGCTGTTCGCCCACCAGTGCGTTGAACATGATGCCCACGGGAAAGGGAAGCCGAATATTGGCCTGATGTACTTTATCTCCCAGAATGGGTAGGATAAAAGGATAGCTGCGCTGGAAATAGGCCGAGTCCTTTTTGCTAAAAACGGTTGGTGCATTTTGGGCCTTTGCCTCGGCGCTTAAAATGGCTATCAAAAGCAAAAATAACACAGATACTCTCATGGTCAATTTGGTTTAAGTTAGTCAATACTATCCTTAATCAAAGCAGCTGCTTATCTGAATGGCGAACTGAACAAGGTTATAAACAAATGTACCTAATAGACCTTAGAGAAACTTAGACAGGGGTGTCAGGTTTTTGGTTAATCAACTGGTAGTGAATTCGAAAAAATAAATTATTTTTATTCGCTCGTGGTAGAGCATGCTGCAGTGGTAGTATAAATACTGCATAAGCCCAAGGTGTTTTCCATGATCTCAGTGGCCAGGTTTATCATGGATTCCACAGAGAGCTGAGAGGTATTTAAGCGGATATACCACACATCAGTTAGTATCTTGTAAAATTGTATGATTTCCATATCGGGTTTATCCGTTTCAAAATGTGCTTTAATTAACGGCAGCAGTAACCGGATAGATGTTTCGTTTGTATCGCTGTATAAGTGGTAATAGGTTTCTATCTCGCAATGCCTGAATAGCTGCTGATGAAATAAAACACTGGTTTTGTAGCGATACATGATTCTGTATAAATCAGGAATCAGGGTTGTGACTTCTTTCCTCAGTGTATTGTGATATGAGTTAATCTGATATTCGTGGTGCTTAAGCAGGGCTGTTAGCAGATGGTCTTTGTCATCGAAATGATAATAGAAGGTGGCGCGGGGGAGCTGTGTCTTCTCAGCCAGGGCTTTCAGGCTAAAGTCAGGGCCGTATTCAGCAAAGGCCCGGTAGCCGGCTTCCAGCCATTTATTGTGTGTATTTCTGCTTTTCACGAGTAGGTTTGTTTGGTTACCACTAAGATAAAACAGAAATACGACAAATGTGCTGTTATTCACTAAAGTTTAGAGAAGAGGATGAAAAAATGATAATTAATAGCGATTGCAGGCTACGGATTGCATCTCATAGGGTTTGGGAGTTAATGCACAGGCTCGCATCTTGATTGTTATACGTGTTATCAAAGCTGCGATCCTTTTGTGCACTATGCACCGAGTACTTTGCACTAAGATCGGACTTATGACTATGAACTTCGAGCTCCGACTTAAATTACTTCTTCAACTCCTCCCTCAGGTACTTTGCCGTATAGCTTTTCTTGTTTTTAGCCACCTGTTCGGGTGTACCGGCACACAAGAGTTTTCCACCAAATCGTCCACCATCCGGACCAATGTCAATTACATGGTCGGCTACCTTAATTACATCCAGGTTGTGTTCAATCACCACCACGGTATTGCCTTTAGCCACCAAGCGGTGCAGCACATCCAGCAGTACCCGTATGTCCTCAAAATGGAGGCCGGTGGTTGGCTCATCCAATATGTACATGGTTTGGCCGGTATCGCGTTTGGCCAGTTCGGCTGCCAGCTTCACGCGCTGACTTTCGCCCCCCGACAGAGTGGTGGATGGCTGCCCCAGGGTGATGTAGCCCAGTCCCACATCCTGCAGCGTTTTTAGTATTTTCGATAGCTTGGGGATGTGTTGGAAAAACTCAACCGACTGGTTGATGGTCATGTCTAGCACGTCGCTGATGGATTTGCCTTTATAGCGTACCTCGCAGGTTTCGCGGTTGTAACGGCGACCTCCACAGTCGGGGCACTCCACCATCACATCGGGCAAAAAGTTCATCTCAATCACCTGTACGCCGCCACCCTTGCAGGTTTCGCAGCGCCCGCCTGCCACGTTAAAGGAGAAACGGCCGGGTTTGTAGGCGCGTATTTTCGATTCGGGCAGTTCGGCAAACAGTTTTCTTATCTCATCAAATATCTTGGTGTAGGTGGCCGGGTTCGATCGCGGGGTGCGACCCAGCGGTTTTTGGTCTACATCCACCACTTTATCCAGATGCTCGAGGCCTTCTACCGATTGAAAGGGTAGCGGATCCTTTACCGCCTTGTAAAAATGCTGGTTGAGAATGGGGTAGAGGGTTTCGTTGATGAGGGTGGATTTGCCACTGCCCGAAACGCCGGTTACACAGATTAGTTTACCCAGCGGGAAATCCACATTCACTTTCTGCAGGTTATGGCCACTGGCTCCTTTTATGCTTAGTACTTTTCCGTTGCCTTTACGGCGTTCTTCAGGAATTGCAATCTTTTTTTTGCCCGTCAGGTAGTCGGCGGTTAGGGAGTTGCTCTGCAGAATTTGCATGGGTGTGCCCTGTGCCACTACTTCGCCACCATGGCGTCCGGCATGCGGGCCCATATCCACCACGAAGTCGGCCGCCATCATCATGTCATGGTCGTGCTCCACCACCAGCACACTGTTCCCCGTATCGCGCAGCTGACACAGCGAGTTAATCAGGCGGTGGTTATCGCGCTGATGCAGGCCAATGCTGGGTTCATCCAGTATATAGAGTACATTCACCAGCTGCGACCCAATTTGTGTGGCCAAACGAATGCGCTGACTTTCACCGCCGGATAGCGTCATGGCACTGCGGTTGAGCGACAGGTACTCCAAGCCCACATTCATAAGGAAACCCAGGCGGTTGCGTATCTCTTTCAGCACTTCGTAGCCGATGGTTTTTTGCTTCTCGGTCATGCGATCTTCCAGCCCCTGAAACCATTCGTACAGCAGTCCCAGATCCATCTCGGCCAGTTCGGCAATATTTTTATTGTCTATCTTAAAATGCAGGGCTTCCTTGTTGAGGCGTTGACCACCGCATTCGGTACATTGTGTATTTTTAATAAACTGGTTGGCCCATTTGCGAGCCTTCATAGAGGTGTCGTTATCCTGTTGATCAAGAATGTACTTAATAACACCCTCGAAGCTTAAATAATAGTTGGAGGATGAGCCGAGGGGGGTATTCTTAAGTGTTAAGGTTTCGCTTGAGCCATGCAGTATGGTGTCCATGGCTTCGTCGGGTATATTTTTAATGGCGGTATTCAATGTGAAACCATACTTTTCAGCAATGGCCTCTATCTGCCAGAAAATAAGATTGTTTTTGTATTTACCCAAGGGTGTTATTCCCCCTTTTTTAATGGTCAGGTTGGCATCGGGTACTATCTTATCAAAGTCCACTTCATCCACCGTGCCCAGTCCTTTACATTTAGGGCAGGCTCCCTGTGGTGAGTTGAAGGAGAAGGAGTGAGGAGCTGGCTCGTTATAAGACAGGCCGGTTGAGGGGCACATCAGCTGACGGCTGTAAAAACGCTGTTCATCCGTGTCCTTATCAATCAGCATCATAATGCCTTTGCCTTGCTGCATGGCCAGTCCTATACTTTCTTTCAGGCGTTTAATGTCTTTTTTCGCCACGGCAACACGATCCACTACCACTTCAATAAAGTGCGTTTTGTAGCGATCCAGCTTCATGCCGTGTACCACCTCTTTTATTTCACCGTTCACACGCACATGCAGAAAACCTTTTTTTCGTATCTGCTCAAACAGCTCTTTGTAATGGCCTTTACGTCCTTTTACCAGTGGAGCGGCGATATAAACCTTGCGACCCTCAAACTGCTCCAGTATGAAGTGGAGGATTTGATCATCGGTGTATTTCACCATTTTTTCACCCGTTTTATAGGAGTAGGCTTCTCCTGCACGTGCGAAGAATAGGCGCAGGAAGTCATATATTTCGGTGATGGTACCCACTGTAGAGCGTGGGTTTTTGCCCGTTGTTTTTTGCTCGATGGCGATGACGGGGCTCAGTCCAGTTATTTTATCCACATCGGGCCGCTCCATGTTGCCTAAAAACTGCCGGGCATAGGCCGAGAAGGTTTCGATGTATCGCCGTTGTCCCTCCGCATAAATGGTGTCAAATGCCAGCGATGATTTACCACTGCCACTCAGGCCGGTAACTACTACCAACTTATTGCGGGGAATGGTAATATCAATGTTTTGCAGATTGTGCACGCGTGCGCCATAGACATCAATTTGTGCCGTCTCATCTATTGTATCCGGAGTAACTGTATTTGCTTCTTTCACTTTCATCACCTTATGAACACACAAATATAGTCATTAGTTCGGAGGGGAGGGAATGATGAGAGTTCCAAAGATTTCAATGCTGAGGGAGTAGGTGTGAAGCCAGGACTGCGTGTTAAGTGAAAGGATCGCATCTTCATTTGCTAGACTGTTAGGAAGATGCGATCCTTGATAATAAGTTGATGATCAGGGTATACATATGCTTTGATAAATACCGGACAAGTAAATGGCTGCCTGCGATTAATCATCGGTCATTGGCTATTTTCCTGCTGTGCTATCTGCTTCTGCTTTCACTGATTTATTCAGGTGTTGTGCCGAGCTTTTGGGCAGTTTGATAGTGTAGGTTTTCTTATGAGTGTTACTCAGGTAAGCCTCACGCAACCATGGGTTCATGTTTTTCAATTCCTTGTAGTTGGTGCCGTGATCAAGGGCAAAATCAGCAAAATTTTTAACCCCTTCTTTAATTTCTATTTCGATTGTTTCGATGGCCGGGTAACGATCGGCCTGCTTTACAAAGAAACCATAATCTTCGGCATGACTAAGAATTTCTTTAATGGCCAGGATACGATAGACATAACGGCCTGTTTCTTCGCCCAGCAGTAGGTCGTAGTAGGAGTTTACTTTTTGGCGGCTTAGCTGACGATTGATACCCGAACGGCCGGCATTATATGCAGCGGCCGAGAGGGTCCAGCTACCATAGTGATCATGCATTTTTTTGAGGTATTTGCAGGCCGCCTCTGTCGATTTCTCGATGTGATAGCGTTCATCCACCTCACCATTCACTTCCAGTCCATATTCGCGCGCTGTAGCACGCATAAATTGCCACAAGCCCACTGCTCCTGCAGGTGATTTGGCACGCGGCATAAAACTGCTCTCAATCAGTGAAAGATATTTAAAGTCGTCGGGTACGCCCTGCTCGGCCAATATGGGCTCGATGATGGGGAAATAACGGTTGGCACGTTTGATAAATAATATGGTTTGCGACTGCCAGTAGGTGTTTACCAGCAACTCGCGATCGAAGCTTTCTTTTACATCGGTGCGCATGATGGGCACTTCCTCACCGGCAAAATTCATCGTGCCGGGTATGTCGAGCGATGAAATGGCATAGGTACTTTCAAGGGGGCGGGCTGCCTCTTTGTTGAGCGGTGCCGGATCCGATGATTGTATAAATAGTTGTGAAACCAAGGTTACTGCAATTATTGCAAGTGAAACCGATAGTAGTTTTGTGTAAATGTTTGTTTTCATAGCCTCTTTCATTACCCACTTTTCTAAGGACACCAAAATTAATTTTTCAGTTTAGGAAACCAAAAAACGTGCCGCATTAGTTATTCTGTCTCATCCTTTTTTTATTGTGTCTAAACACCTGTTTTTGCACGCTAAGCGGCAGGAATTAAGTTCTTAGACACACGCTTTTTAGTACTACGCGAAGTAAGTGAAAATGTTTGCATCTTAAGCTAAAAAAGGAGAAGTCTTTCGACTTCTCCTCTATCTAAATATTATTTCCTTATGAATTTTACACGATACCGGCAAAGCCCATAAAGGCTAAAGCCAAGAGGCCGGCTACCACCAAAGCGATTGGAGTGCCTTTCATGCCTTTGGGTATATCCATCAGATCCAACTGCTCGCGGATACCGGCAAAGGTGATTAGGGCCAGTCCGAACCCTATGGCATTAGCAGCCGCAAAAACAACCGATTCCACAATGTTAAAGTCCTTCTGAATGGTCATAATGGCCACACCCAGAATGGCGCAGTTGGTGGTGATCAATGGCAGGAATACACCTAAGGCCTGATAAAGGGGAGGACTCACCTTCTTGAGGATAATCTCTACCAGCTGCACCAGCGAGGCGATCACCAGGATGAATGAGATGGTTTGCAGATACCCCACACCAAAAGGCTCCAGCACCGCTTTCTGAAGGAAGAAGGTAACAATGGTGGCGATGACCATTACAAAGGTCACAGCGCCGGTCATGCCAATACCTGTGGATATCTTTTTAGAGACCCCCAGGAAGGGGCAAATTCCTAAAAACTGGCTCAGTACAATGTTGTTAACAAAGATGGCCGATATAACGATTAATACATATTCCATAGCTTAGGCCTCCTTTTTTACCTGATTAATAAATGCGATAAGGTAACCCAGTGCGATAAATGCGCCCGGTGCCAGCACAAATACCAGCATGCCGTAATTTTCGGGATAGATGATGGTGCCAAACAGCTTACCACTACCCAGTAACTCACGTACTGACCCCAGGATGGTCAGTGCCATGGCAAAGCCCAGTCCCATGCCCAATCCGTCGATGACAGAAGCACCCAGCTTGTTTTTCGAAGCAAAGGCTTCGGCACGGCCCAATACCAGGCAGTTTACTACGATCAGGGGAATAAATAATCCCAATGAATCGAACAGTGCCGGCACGTAGGCTTGCATGGTCATTTCAACGATGGTTACAAAGGTGGCTATCACTACAATAAATGATGGGATACGCACCTTATCGGGTATAAAATCCTTGATGACAGCCACTACCAGGTTCGACATTACTAATACAAAGGTGGTGGCCAGTCCCATGCCCAAGCCATCAATGGCCGATGAGGTAACCCCCAATGTGGGACACATACCTAAGAGAAGGGTAAAAACCGCATTCTCTTTGAAAAATCCTTTTGAAAAATTACTCCACTGATTCATTCTGTACCTCCTTCCTCAACTGAGGTATTATTGTCAGCCTTTGGGCTGCTCTGGTTTTCGCTATAGGTTTCGTAGGCCACACGCACGGCATCTAAAAAGGCCCGTGAGCTAATGGTGGCCGCAGTAATGGCATCTACCTCACCGCCATCTTTGGTAATGGTCAGGTTGTTGGTTTTCGGATGTTTCCCAAGAATATTTTGCTGTCCTTTATCCGCTTTAAACCAATCGTCCATTTTGGTACCCAATCCAGGTGTTTCCTTGTGTTCGAGCACCTGATAGTTAATCAGTGTACCGTCGGGCTTAAGACCCACCATAATTTTTATGTTACCACCAAAACCTTTATTGGTCATGGATTCAATGGCTACACCCATTAGTTCATCGCCTTTTTTGGCGGGAAATACTTTTAAAGCAAAGCCTTCTTTGGAGGTGAGTTCATACATTTCATCGCCCGGGTTATTGTCAAAGCCCGGTACCACCTCTTTGATGGCGGCTTGTTGCTTAGCGGCTTTGGCCGCGGCTATGGGTCCCTTTGTGAGCTCGTACATAAAGCCCAGGGATGTACCTGCTATGCCGGTGATGACCAGCAGGGTTAAAACCATATTTTTAAGCGTCGATTCTGTTTTTGCCATGATTTATCTTTTTCCTGCTTAGGCTTTAGCGGTTTTCACAAGCTCGCCAAAACGCTTTGGTTTCACATATTTATCAATTAGCGGAACGAAGCCATTCATAATCAGGATGGCAAACGAGATTCCTTCGGGGTAGGCTCCAAATACCCTTATAACCACCGTGATGATACCAATGCCCACACCATATATAATCATGCCTTTTTTCGACATGGGCGAGCTCACATAGTCAGTGGCCATA
Organism: Carboxylicivirga longa; assembly: GCF_050589825.1. Taxonomy (NCBI): domain Bacteria; kingdom Pseudomonadati; phylum Bacteroidota; class Bacteroidia; order Marinilabiliales; family Marinilabiliaceae; genus Carboxylicivirga; species Carboxylicivirga longa. Next base: position 16,003 of record NZ_JBNGOZ010000024.1, read on the forward strand.
AAGATGGCACCTAGCATTACACCACCCGTTAGGAGGTGAAACAAGGGGCCGGCATACTGATCGGGGCTGCTCAGGTGCAGTAGTCCGGTAAAAGCTGCTATTGTAACGATGATGGAAGCCGGTATGTGCCAGGTGATTATTTTGCGGATGAGCATATAGGCCAGACCCATCAACAGTGCGGCAGCCGCTATTTCACCGGCCGAGCCACCCGAGTTACCAAAGAACAGTTCGGTGTAGGAGGGCAGCTTATCCATGATGGCGCTCACACTCTCACCATTGGCTAGCCCTTCTTTCATGATCGATAGGGGTGTGGCGCCCGTGGTGGCATCCAAATACTCCAGCTGTATGGTTTGGGGTTTGGGCCACAGGGTCATCTGAACCGGGAAGCTGATCAGCATAAATACACGGCCTACCAAGGCTGGGTTAAAGGGATTGTTACCCAATCCGCCAAACGACATTTTACCAATGCCAATGGCCACAAGGCTACCTATAATGATGATCCATATCGGTAGGTTGCTGGGGATGTTAAATGCCAATAATAGCCCTGTTAAAGCGGCAGATCCATCCAGGATGGTCGATTCATTTTTTAACAGAAATTTCTGTATGGCCCATTCAAAAAATACGCATGAAACAACGGCCGTAAGGGTTACCACTACGGCACCCAGTCCGAAGTAATAAAGCGAGGCTGCCAGCGCGGGAAGAAGGGCTATAATCACCCCATACATGTTTTTCTTCACAGAGTCGCCACTGTGCACATGCGGGGATGGTGATACGATTAACCTATTCATCTTTATTAATTTTCTTATTTCTTTATCTTTTCTTTAAGTCTGTTTTGACTTTACAAGCACCTTGTAAATGCTGTCAGCCAACAGCTATTTTGTTCTGCTGCGCATAATTTGTCCTACTTTACCTTTTCCAAGGCGGATATAATCCAGCAGCGGACGGTTGGCCGGGCAGGTAAAGCTGCATGAGCCACACTCGATACAATCCATTATCTTCTCTTCTTCGGCGCGATCCCAAACGGCTTTGTCCGAAACGGTCATCAGCAAGTAGGGTGATAAGCCCATGGGGCATACCGATACGCACTTAGAGCAGCGGATACAGGCCTCCATCTTTGCGCGTTTGGCTATTTCTTTAGGCATGATGAGAATACCGGAACTGCCTTTGGTAATGGGCACCTCAGTGGAAACAAGGGCTTTACCCATCATTGGGCCACCGCCAATTACTTTCCCAGTATCCTGGGGCAGGCCGCCGGCAGCTTCAATCAGCTGATTCATGGGCGTGCCAATGCGAGCCATGAAGTTAGAGGGTTTGGTCACCGATTTACCCGTAACGGTTACTACGCGCTCAAACAAGGGCTTGTTCTTTTGCACCGCCTCATACACAGCCAGGGTAGTGCCTATGTTTTGTACTACGGCACCCACTTCAATGGGTAGCTTACCCGATGGGATTTGGCGACCTATACAGGCGTCGATCAGTTGCTTTTCACCGCCTTGTGGGTATTGTACTTTTAGGGGCTGAATGCTGATGCCTGCATAGTTTTTGGCCAGTTCGCTCATCTGCTTAATGGCATCGGGCTTGTTATTTTCAATTCCAATGATGGCGCGATCCACCTTCAGGGCTTTCATAAGAATTTGCGTGCCCACCATTATCTCATCGCCCTTTTCTATCATCAGCTGATGATCGGCTGTTAGGTAAGGCTCACACTCAACGCCGTTTAGTATGAGTACTTCGCAGGTTTTACCCGGAGGCACTGATAGCTTAACATGGGCGGGGAAGGTAGCACCTCCCAAACCCACAATACCGGCGTCGCCTATCTTTTTAATGATTTCTTCGGGGCTTGCTGTTATTTCCGTTTTTAAGTCTTCTGAGCGATCAATGCTAGCATCCCACTCATCGCCTTCAGTCTTAATGATGATAGCTTTGCGCTTATAGCCACTGGCATCCAGTATATCATCTATTTTAAAGACTTTACCAGATACAGGTGAGTGGATATTGGCGGATACGAATCCGCTTGACTTGGCAATTAACTGACCCACTTTTACTTCATCGCCCTTTTTTACGATGGGTTCTGATGGTGCTCCAATATGTTGGGCAATAGGAACCGAAACTTGCTCGGGAACGGGCAAGACTGCAATCTTCTGACCGGCCGAGAATTTGTTTTCTGCCGGGTGAACCCCTCCTAATGAGAATGTTTTTAACACGATTGGTCCTCCTATTTTATAATGTTTTTAATTCCTTTAATTCTTTCAAGACTATTCGCTGATAGCTTTTGGTTATTGTGTCTTCTGACTTCGTACGCCGGACTTGCTGTTTACTCCGCTTTGGCTTCCGCAGGTTTTTCCACCTTGGGTTTTGGGGGTGGAAAGTTAACGATGTGGATGGCATTTGTCGGACATTCTGCAACGCATTTGCGGCATAGCTTACACTTGTTGTAATCGATGTAAGCCAGGTTGTTTTCTACCGTGATGGCATCGAAAGGACAAATCTTCTGACACTTCTTACAGCCAATACAAGCCGCCGAACATGCTTTTTTAGCGGCAGCGCCTTTGTCGGTGTTCACGCACGATACAAAGATGCGACGGTTCTTAGGTCCTTTCTTGCGCAACTCAATGATGTTTTTCGGGCAGGCATCCACACAGGCGCCACACGATACACAGTTGTCTTCAATAATTACCGGCAGTCCGGTTTCTTTGTCCATATACATGGCATTAAAGGCACAGGCATCCACACATTCGCCCAACCCCAGGCATCCGTTTGAACAGCCTGTATCGCCGCCATATAAGGATGAAGCGATGGTACAGGATGTAGCGCCATCGTACTCGGCAATGCGCGGACGGTTTTCACAGGTTCCATTACAGCGCACGACAGCAACCATGGGGTCGGCAGCTTTTACCTCCTTACCAAGGATTTCGGCAGCGGCCTTCATGGTGTCAGCACCACCTACCGGACAGTTTAGCGCGCTGATGTCATCCGACTTAACCATGGCTTCGGCGAAGGCACGACAGCCTGGAAAACCACAACCACCGCAGTTGGCAGCCGGAAGTACTTCCTCCACCTGATCGATGCGCGGATCTTCAAAAACCTTAAATTTTTGCGCTACAAAATAAAGTATGATGGCGGCCAATGCCCCCAAAACACCTAACGAGATTATAGTTATCAGAACAACATTCATGATTCGTTGATTTGATGTTTTATAGTAAATGAAAAAGTTCGTGTAAGCTTATCTTTTAAAAGATAAATGACGGCGTAATACGGAAGTAGAATAAAAAGGGCAAGACCACCGGCCAGTAACTCATTGTTAGTAGTAAAGTAGGTACCACTTAGTGTAAGCAGCATGAGGATAATGGGATAGATGTAAGCCAGTAACACTGCCTTTGGAGCCAGCGATTTTCTGCCCATAAGAATGACTTTTTGCCCTACCGTAAAATTACCCTTTACCTCGTAAATGTCGATGAGTTTATCTTGCAAGTCGGCCGCGGTGCATGAACCTTTTGCATGGCACGATGCACATGCCGATTCATTGACGATCCTGACTTTGATCAGTTGTGAAGATACTGCTTCTACAACGCCCTCGTGCTCTATGTAATCTATATCTGCCATACGCGTAGGCTGACAAAAGTAACGAAGTATTAGAATTGTCAATGCTACGCTTTGGTATTTGTATTTAGAATGAATTAAAATAACATACGGATACTGGCTTTAATACCCTATTGCTAAGTTGTATTGATGAGTTATAGTCTGTAAATAGTTGGCCGTAAAAGCATTATAAAGAAAAAAATCTGTAATCAAGAAGCCTTGTTGCTAAACACAGAATGAGATGACCTGGGGAGAGATGATTACTACTATCATAGGGTCAGGTGCAGACCCAGATACCAATGTAAGGGCGATGCCGGATAATAATAGCGGGGTAGCTTATTACCAAAGGAAGGAGCATTGATAAGTACCATGGAGGCGTAGTGTTTGTTTAGGGCGTTGTTGAGCCCGAGGTACACATGTAGCCTTGCGGAGGGGAATTTAAAGGACTGATTGATTTTTGCGTTCAGCACGCCGTAATCTTCGTAGCGGAGGTTGTTGCTGTCGTTCAGAAACTGGCTGCCCCGGTGTCGGTAGTCAACGTTAAGGCTGGTGTTATTAATCGCATAGCGGGCACGTCCAAACACATCGTAGGTGGGAATGCCGGGCAGGTGCCTGCCTGCATAATCATTTCCAGCGTCAGTAAAAGTGACAAAGGTGTTGACCGAATGTGTAAAGGAGCTGGATAGTAATAGCTCGTGGCCGTGGGATAATTCTAAGCGGTGTTGCGCCAGCATCTCAATGCCTCTGTGCTTTGTTTTGCCGGCATTGACACCATAAAAGATGGCTTCGCTCTCCCGTTTTGTAACCAGTAAATTGCGCATCCACATTCCATAGGCGGTCAGTTCTAATTGGGTATTTTTATTGGGTGATGCGTAACGCCAGCCGATGTCCAGATGATATCCTTCCTCCGGTTTTACAGTGGCATTGAAGCTGCCATCGGGCATCTGTGCCTCTTCCACCGAAGGTGCTGAAAAACCATGTCCGGCCGCAAGATAGATATTCATCACAGGCCGTAATTGATAGTTAAGTCCAATGCGCGGAGAGGCAATCAGCGGATATTGGTGTCGGATAAAATCGCCGGTTTTGGAATGCTCAATGCGATACTGCGTTTTATTGAGATTAAAGGCCATTTGTAAAATCAGTTTATCCCTTATGCTTTGTTCAGCAAGCAGAAAGAGATTCACATAACTGCGTTTTAGCTCTAGCCTGCTCAGCTGATTGCCAAAGTCTTCATCATCGGTACTGAATAGTGCGAGGGTGTTGTACTCGAGCATAGCTTCCACACCCCCTTTGAGTTTGAACGAACCCTTTTCAAAGCTCAACTGATCACGAAGGCCGATGGTGTGCCTTGTGTCGCTCAGTTGATTGAAGGGGCGGAGTTCATCCAGGTCAGATGCTGAGAAGAAGATATTTGCTGAATGATAGAGCGAGGATGAAAACTGGGTGGATAAGCCGGTGCTTACAAGGTGACGGCCTGACTTTTCGTATCCGCCAATGGCCTGCCATGCATCAGCTGCCTTTTCGGGTCTTTCGTTAAAGTCGATGCTGTCCAGTGAGCTGGGTATTTGACCATACAGATGCCGGTAGCTATATAGGTAGTTCACTTGGCTTTTGCCCATTAAGTATTTTCCCTTTAGGGTGATGTTGTATCGTCTGTATTCACTGTTTTGGCGATAGCCACGGGTGGATAATTGCTGAGCGGTAATAAGAGTTCTGCTTTTGGGCGAGTTGAAGTTGAGGGACAGTTGGTTGGTGAGTGTTGAGAACCGTCCAATTTCACTATTCACCATAAGTTGCTGCCTGGTGTTAGGGGACGGCCAGGGATGTATAAGAATGACGCCTCCAAGGCCTGCGCCGTAAAGTGCTGAAGATGGACCTTTCAGTACTTGTATTGCATTGATATCGTTGAGGGCGATGTCTTCAATGGCCGTAACACCATCGCCGTCGGTCATGGGTACATTGCCCCAGTAGGCCTTAATACGATTACTATTATAAGGTGTTCTGGAGCCAATGCCACGGATGGTAATGCGATTGGTGCTTAAGGTACCCTGTTGCATTAACACACCCGGCATTTGGTTAATGTATTCGGCTATGTTAAAGCTGTTAGCTGATTGCAAGCTTAACGAGTCGAGGGATGAAATACTACCCGGCCAATCTTCAGGGGAGCCTACAAGGGAGCTGGCACGAATGCTTACTTCATCCAGACTGTGATGGATGGTGTCGCCTGAATTATCGCTTGTAGCAGGGTTCTGCGACAGCCCCTGAATGGCACTGAATACAGCAATGACTAATAAGTATAAGCGCATAGGCAAATTTACAAGGGGACGAGTCGGTATATTTTTCCCGGTTTTTCCACGGCAATGTAGATGTAGCCATCCGGACTCATCTCCACATTGCGCACACGACCAATTCCTTCCAGTAGTTTTTCTTCGTGCACCACTTTGTCGCCTTCCAGCACCACACGGTGCAGGTATTCGAAGCGCAGTGATCCGGTTAAGATATTATTTTTCCAGTTGGGATATCGATCTCCTTTCACAAAGGTCATCCCACAGGGGGCAATGCTGGGCACCCAATAGTGCAAGGGTTGCTCCATGCCGGCGCGTGCGGTGTCGTTGGTGAAAATAGTGCCGTTATAATTGATGCCAAATGAAATGAGCGGCCATCCGTAGTTTTTGCCGGCCTCAATAATGTTAATTTCATCGCCACCTTTGGGGCCATGCTCATCGGTCCAGATGCGACCCGTAACAGGATGCATGCACAAGCCCTGAGGGTTGCGATGGCCATAGGAGTAGATGCTGGGTTGTGCATCTTTGGTAGCTACGAAAGGGTTGTCGCTGGGTATGCGGCCATCGTCGTGTATGCGATGGACTTTACCACAGTCGTTATCCAGTGCCTGCGGGTAACGGTCGCGTTCGCCACGATCGCCCACCGAGAAATAGAGGTAGCCCTCCTTGTCAAATTCCAGCTTACAGCCGTAGTGGTGCCTCTTATCCGTCAGGGGTAAGGCCTGAAAGATTACCTCCTTGTTGGTCAATTGATTGTCGATCAACTGAGCCCGCATGATGGCTGTGTTACCCTTGCTTTTATCCTTAGCATCGGGTGCCGAGTAAGCCAGGTAAATCCAGCCGTTGTCTTCGTATTGGGGGTGCAGTTCCAGATCGAGTAAACCGCCCTGCCCCCGCGCTATTACCTCCGGTGTATTGTCAATAATAATGGCTTGGTGGCCTTGCCTGTAGTGCAACAGTTGGCCGTTGCGCTCTGAAATGAGTAGGCTCCCATCCGGCATAAATTCAAGACCCCAGGGGACATCCAGTCCATCAAGCACTAATTCAAGGCGAAATTTTTGCTCCTCGCTTTCATGTACTTCACCTTTATCACTTCGATCAGCCACTTCATCTTTATGCTGATTGGCCAACGTAATAACATAGTCGCTCAGCTCATTAATCTGCTCATCGCTGAGACCATTGCCAAACGGGGGCATGCCAAAGGCATTTCTTCCGTGTTTTATGCTCTTGAATATTTCCTCCTTTGAATTGCCAAAAAGCCATTGGCGGTTGATGAATGATGATTTTTTATCGTTATGACAGCTAATACAGTAGGTTTTGTATAACTGTGCTGTTTTATCACTAGTGGTGGCTTGCTTGTCAGCCTTAGCAGTGCAGCCTATCGTGCTACCTATTATGCTGCTGATTAAAAATGGAAGAATGGTGATTGGTATTATCAAATATCGTTTCATATGGAGATTGTTGGTGCTGATGTTTTAACAAACATCTGTTGATATTGTTATGGCGCTGGTGCATGTGTGAAATAGCATTGTTGGGGGAAGGTCTTTCCTTATTTCTGGGGATGCAACACAAAGACCCTTGCACCTGTGTGATCCATGGTAGTACATTGGCTGTGCCAAATTCTGTTGCCCAGATCAAGCTCTTCTTCAGCCAGCTTCCATCCACCCAAGGGCCTCAGGGCGTTGCGTGCTTCGTTGAAGGAAATGTAGTGATGCACAGGGCCATCCTCGCGGCTAAAGGCGCCAGTTGATAGGTGTACAACTTGCTTTTGACTGCTTAGTCGGTGTCCTGTAAATACTCTTGCGTGATTATTGGGTAGATTGGGATTAGGATGATCGGACCAAGTGCCTGAATAGCGGAATAACCATTTGCCATCAACATACGCAAAGTATCGTGTTGAGGAGCCTGATCGCACGTTCCAGCCATTGCTTATGAGAAATTGCTCTATATTTTTTGAGGCTTCCAATTCGTCATTGGCGCGCAAGTCGATCCAGATAATATTAATGGGCTCCAGTATATCCGGATTATACCAGTTGAGCCAGTTGGCGATGGCATTTTCTTTCAAGGCTTTCTTTTTGAACATCCACAGCCCAATAGAAGCCTCCAGGGTGTCTTCTTCCAAATAATTAATGCTAATGTTTTTCGTTAAGGCAAGATCAGGGGCATATGTTTTTGAGGACGGCTTCACATAATCGTTGGCGCAACCATTGTAGATGATTGCGATAAATGTGATGGGTAAAAAGTACCTGAGGTTCATCATCATCTATTTTAATATTCGTGGAAAAAATAGAAAACAAATAGCAAGCTGGCGATAAAGGTGTGAGCGCTGTACCTGAGTTCGAACCCTTATAAATATAAACATTATTTTAATTGTAAACAAGGGTGTGCGTGTTTGTAGCTTTAACTAATTCGTGTAATTTTACGATAGGGTTTATTATTAGTGCGAAGACCTTAAAATTAATGAGTAATACATATTTATCGGAAAGCTATGAAGATTGCAATTATAGGAAGCGGGGGTGTAGGTGGATACTTTGGTGCTAAGTTGGCGCAAGCGGGTAATGACGTTACTTTCGTGGCTCGGGGAGCGCATTTAAAAGCCATCCGGGATAAGGGATTGTTGGTAAAGAGTATTAAAGGAGATATACACATTGCCGATGCACAGGCCACTGAGCGCATCTGGGATATTGACAAGGCCGATTTGGTTTTGACGGCTGTTAAGGCCTGGCAGGTGAAAGATATTAGGGATGAGGTAAAGCAAATACTGCATGATAGCAGTATCGTATTACCGCTGCAAAATGGTGTTATGGCTGCCGATGAGTTGGCCGAAGTGATACCCGGTAAACATGTTATGGGTGGCTTGTGTCGCATTTTTAGCCTGATAGAAGCACCGGGGGTGGTCCATCATGTTGGTTTTAAGCCCGAGATTGTATTTGGCGAACGCAGTGGTGTGCACTCATCGCGTATGGATACATTAAGCCGCCTTTTTGAGCAGGCAGGCATAGCCCATAAGGCATCGCACGACATTGAAGCCGATGTATGGAAGAAGTTTATTTTTATTTGCACCAGCGCCTTGTTGGCTGTTACAAAAACCAGTTATGGTGAACTGCGCGATTTGAAAGAGACTCGAGAGATGATGGTGAGTTTGTTGAATGAAATCTATGCCGTGTCGCAGAAAAAAGGGGTGTCCATCAAAGCCGATTTTATTGAGAAGACGATAGCGGTGATTGACGCTGTGGACTATGATGCAACCTCTTCCTTAACACGAGACGTGTGGGCGGGTAAACCATCGGAAATTGAATATCAGAATGGAACGGTTGTTAAACTGGCAGAGCGATATGGAGTGGATGTGCCGCTCAACCGCTTTATCTATAATTGTATATTGCCCATGGAATTGAAGGCGAGAGGGGAATTTGAGCGCCGTTCTAACAAACAATAACTATCAGAGGTGGCAACTTTTGCCTGTAAGGTTTGTGTTGTGAGTCTTTATGTTTTGATAATAATCTAAATGAATTGGATACTATTAATTATTGCCGGATTATTTGAAGTGGCCTTTGCGGCTTGTCTTGGAAAAGCCAAGGAAGCCACTGGCATCGATGCAGTTTATTGGTACATTGGTTTTCTTATTTGTCTGGCAATAAGTATGCTTTTACTTGTAAAAGTAACGCAGCATCTGGCCATTGGAACAGCTTATGCGGTTTGGACAGGAATTGGCGCCGTAGGAACAGTTTTGCTTGGTATTTTGCTTTTCAATGAACCGGCTACATTTTGGCGTCTTTTTTTTATTACTACTTTGATCGTCTCAATTATTGGTTTGAAAGTAGTATCGCAATAATCAACTTGTCAGGGCCTTATTTTCGCAGCCGCTTCTTTATCCATAAGCCAAATTGTTTTGTTGGAATCTACCAAGGCGGCTGGGTAGTGTCTGTAATCGCCTCTCTGATTGATGATTTCATCTGCCTTTTCGGCCTTGTTGGCACCGGTTACCAAAAAGAAAATATTTTTACTATTGTTGATGACGGAACCGGTCAGGCTCACCCTGTTTTGACCGCTTACGGGATGTTGCGCCAGTACCGCAATGCTGTTGCTGTCCCATAAGTGTATCTGATGCGGAAAGATAGAGGCTGTATGTCCGTCGTCGCCCATGCCCAGCATCATAATGTCAAATTGAGGCCAACCGTTTACTGTGGGTACATATTCCTCAATGGCATTGGTGTAGTCCACCAGGGCATCCTGCAAAGATAGTTCTCCTTTGACCCTGAAGATGTTAACTGCGCGTGTTTTTACATGATCGAAGAGATGCTCGCGTATCATGCCAAAATTACTTTCCGGATGATGGGGGGCCACGCAGCGCTCATCGCCCCAAAAGAATTTTAATCGGGTCCAGTCAATGGCCTTGGCATAACGGTGAGCCAGCACATCGAAGATGGCTTTGGGCGTGCTGCCGCCCGACAGTGCAATGCATAGATCGGGCTTTTGGCGTGTGGCTTCAAGTAAGAACTCCCCGAAATATTGGGCCAGTTGTTGTTTGGTGTCAAATATCTTTATCATCTTTACCTTAATTTACTTCTATCCTTGTTACAACTCACAATAATTGCCGTCATTGGCCAGGTTTTTACAGGGGTAGCGCCAGGTTATATCTTCTTCTTCAATTAGATTATCAGATACATCGGGGCCCCAGGTGCCGGCCGGATAGCCGTGAACCGGTATGCTATCGTCTTTTTTCCAAGCCTTTAGGATGGGGTCTACGAAGCGCCAGGCAGCCTCTACGGCATCGCCACGGTGATACAAGGTGCTGTCGCCCAGCATACAGTCCAGCAGCAAACGCTCGTAGGCACTGGGTAGATAAGTATCAGAAAGGTCGCTGTAATGAAAGTCCATGTTTACGTTCTGTACCTTAAAGCCGGCACCCGGCACCTTCATACCAAATTTCAATAACACGCCTTCGTCGGGCTGAATGCGGATGACCAGCTGGTTGTAGTTCTTACTGATATTGGCATCGTTGACAAACAGGTGATGCGGCGTTGATTTAAAGTGTATCACAATTTCAGTAACACGGGTAGGCAGCATCTTGCCACTGCGGATGTAAAAAGGTACATCGGCCCAGCGCCAGTTGTCAATAAACAGCTTGATGGCGGCGAAAGTTTCAGTGCGTGAATCAGGTGCCACACCGGTTTCATCGCGATATCCCTTTACCGCTTCGCCTTTAATGTGTGATGCCGTGTACTGTCCACGAATGGCATATTTACTCACTTCTTCTTCCTTTATTGGGCGTAGCGAGTGAAATACTTTGGCTATTTCATTGCGGATATTGTATGAGTCAATAAGGGTAGGGGGCTCCATGGCGACTAATCCCACCAGCAGCAGCAAGTGATTTTGAATCATATCGCGCAGGGCACCCGATCCTTCGTAATAACCGCCACGCATGCCCACGCCAATATTTTCAGCACCGGTTATTTCTACATGGTGGATGTAATTGCGGTTCCAGAGTGGTTCGAAGATACCGTTAGAGAAGCGGGTGACCAAGAGGTTCTGAACCGTTTCTTTACCCAGGTAGTGGTCGATGCGGTAAATCTGCTCCTCATGAAAGCTGTTGAGTAAATCTGCATTGAGTTTCTGCGCAGTTTCAAGGTCGTAGCCGAAGGGTTTTTCAACAATAAGGCGCCTGAAGCCCTGTGATTCGTCGGTGAGCCCTTGCTTGGCCAGTTGCGCCGGTATTATTTCATACATACTGGGTGGGGTAGCCATGTAAAAGATAATGTTGTTGTCAGTCTGACAGGCTTCATCCAGTTCGCGCAGTTTTCCTTTCAGCAGGCAATATTCATCCGGTTCCTTGGTGTCGAATGAGAAATAGTGCAATTTCTCCAAATATTGATTGAGCTTTCCATCATCCGACGGCTTATTGAGTGCAAACTGTTGTATGCCCTCCTTCATTTTTTTTCTAAAAGCCCGGTTGCCAAGTTCGGTTCGTCCAAGTCCCAGTATGGCGAATTTTTCGGGTAACAGCCCTTGGTTAAAGAGATCAAAAACGGCGGGTACCAGCTTGCGGTAGGTAAGGTCGCCCGAAGCGCCAAAGATGACAAGTATATGATTTTTTGCTTGATGCATATTCTGTGGTGTTATAATCAATGAAAATCACCTGCAAGATAGTAAACAGGCCTTCATTTTAACAAGTGCTGCGTTGGTATTGTTTGCTTTAATTGATGTTGATGCCTACTCTGAAGCCCCATCGTGCATAACGGCCGTCTTCAAAACCGGCAAATACACCGGTGCTGCCAATCAGGAAGATTTGGTTCAGACTGTAACCCACTTCAGCATAGTTTTTATAGTGAGGCTGTGTCAGGTAACTTGCATATAAGTTTTCGGTCCACAGGCGGTTGCTGAGTACAGGTAAAAATTTAAGCAGCAGATAGGGTGTTGTGTAGGATGCATGAGCCTGGGCATACCATTCGTTGGTGCTATGGCGATAGTCGTCTAGCAGCATATAAGCGTTTTCCCACGATTTAAAATTAACCGGTATCTCCGATGTGTTAAAATGCCTGAAACGCGAAAAATGCATCTGTCTGTTTCGTGTGAAATAACCGGCACCTACCTGCCAGTTGAAGGCGTTGGATATGCCCCATTCTTTTTTCTGTGATACCTCACCACTGATTTGTTCATAGTCGGCATCGCTGCCTAATAAATTATTTATGCCGCGTTGATACTTTAGCCTGATTGTAGGGTACCTGGAGCCCACGTTGTATTTTCGTCCTTTGTAAATACGATAGCGCATCCGGGGCGTGTAGCTTATTTCAGCGGAAGTGAAAAGATCTGCCTGACCTACTAAGTGCTCGGGTCTTAGTTCATCATTGGGAGGAATGTTAAGCGCATAATCTTTATCATTATTAATAATTGACCAGTTGGTGTGGTTTTTCAGGGGCTTGTATGAACTGTAGGAAGCCCTTAGACGGACGCGCATACCATGTACAGGTTCAAAAGAACCATTGATGGCTGCATAATCCTTCTGATATAATTTCATATAATGATCTTTAAAAAGCAAAGACGAGAACATGTTTAAGGTACGGTCGATGCCATATTGGCCATTGAAGTCTTGGCTTTGCTGACCGCCGGATAATCCAATGTTAGCACGGCTTTTCTTACCAAAGTTATACCGTGCCTTGGCTTTCCACAATACCTTTTTACGGGCAAAGGCATACGATATCTTAGGTTCAAGGTTCAGGGAGCGAAATGAGTCCACTTGGTGACGCAGTGTTAAACCTTGCGCATAACTCCAGCCGTCAACGGCATTAAAATCAATCTGACTCAGGCCTATTAAGCCATCATAGGAGATGCGGGTGGCCGAGTCTTTCGCATAAAAAGTATGTCCACTAAGGAAGCCACCAGAGACTTTGCTAAACAGAGATCTTCCTTTTTTTACGCTCCCAATTGTGTCAGTTTCAATTGTGGCCAGTTTAATAGAGTCTTTTATTTCAAAGCTACGCAATTCATCACGGGTAAGAGGGATGGGGCGCATGCTTTCCCAGTAGCTCGAATCTCGCTTAATGCTATCTTTCTTGTGTGTTACCTTGTAGGTGTTTTTTATTTCAAGTGTTTCCTCTTTAGCCGCTTCTTCTTTGCGCGATTCTTTTTCGATCAGGCGCGAGAGTTTTATCATATCGCGGTTCGATAACTCTTCCTTAGCCAATAGCTCTTCCATCTTCTTTTGCTGGCGGGTCATTTCTTCGTGCTGCCTGGCCTGTTGTTCAGCGGCTTCTTCCGCTGCATATTGCTTCATAAGGGAGGATGGTACGGGTAGTTGCGTATTGAGTTTTATATCATCGTACTTGACTGATCCGGCATAGCGAAAATCAGCCTTCACACCCATTATTGATGCTTTTAGATGGAAATGGTGACTGATGGGCAGCCACGAGCGCTCTTTGACCGGTGCATATACTTGCTTAATGTTTATAGTGCCGAAAAAAGCCTTGTTAGTTACATCAATAGAATGAATGTTCCACAGCTTATCAACGATGTAAATATACCCGCTGTAGGTTTGCTGACTCTTGCGTTTGGGCACAACCTTAATTTTGTTGACAGCCACATCGCCTTCATAGAAAAAGCCTTCATAAACATATTTGTAATGCGAAAAGGCATTGGGTGCCAGCGGTGAAATGGCCATATCCTGATGGGGTTCGTAAAAGCTGTAGGTGATGTAAGCTATCACATGTTCTTCTTCAGGATCCGGGAAGGTAGAACGCGATGAAATGACAGTGTGGTTGTAGGAGTCGGGAGCTGTAAAGGCGATCTCATTTAGCGATTCCATGGTGTAGGTTTTGCCTTCCTCAATGATGAGTTCGTTATCTTCTAACTCAGCATTCATCATTTTCTCAATCAGTTTGGGTATTTTCTTCATCAGTAAACTGCCCTTGAGGTATACTTCCGCACTGTATTGCTCCGTTTGGCGTTGGTAATAAGGGGCAAGGCTTATTGCTTTTCGCATAATGGGATAGGCCGGATCCTCACCGCCGGAATAGACCCGTACTTCTTTAATTCGGTACGCTTGTTTTTTAAGAATAATGTTGTTGGTAATGTATGTGTTGTTAATATTAACCATTAGCTCTGTTTTTTGAAAACCCAGACCTTGAAAGATGATCGTATACTTGCCAGCGGGCAATTGAATTTCGTATTCACCCAGTTCATTGGTAGTTGTACCGCTAGTGGTTTCTTTTAGGTAGATGGTAGCAAAGGGTATGGTATTTCCGGCTTCGTCTGTCACGGTTCCTTTTACGCCTTGGGCAAATATTAAGGACGGAAGCATTAACAGGAGCCCAACAAGATAACTTTTGCTCATAGGATTAGCATTACAGGTTTGGTTTAAGTTGAATAACTGAATACATGTTCAGTTAATAGGTTTAACTAAATTATATATTTTATCGAACGCTATTAATAAAATAGCACCCAATGAATAATAATTTCATTGTAAGGCGAACTGAAGTCAATAAAGGTTACAGAAGGGCGTGAAGTTTTTTTAGAAGCTCAGGCTGAATGAATTGTTGATGGTGTAAAACAAGGGATCCACCTCGGGCGGTACCAAATTATCATAGTCCAGCCGCACGTAAAGCGCAAAAGCAAACTTCTTCGTAATCTTTACATTGAAGCGTGTCTCGCTCCAGATGCGGAAATCAGCCGGATCGGAATAGTCCGGTTCGTAATAGGTGCTGTGCGATATAGAGGCATTGGGAGCCATTTTCCAATCGGTTGAGAGCATGGAGCTAAATTTAACCAGGCTTTTGCGACGTTGGTAATCACTGGTCTCAAACAGTTCATTTAGGTAAATGGTGTAGGCTACTATAAATAATGAGAATTTATCTTTATCGGCTATGTTAAAACGTGGTCCACCGCCAAATACGTGACGGTGCTTTAGTTGTTTTACCCGGTTGTACTGATATTGGTAAAAGGCCTCGGCAATAATAATTTTGTCGGGCACCCAATAGTTATATTTAAACATAAGGCCGCCATTGTTCATGTTGCGTTTGTCATCGACCTTACTAAAGCTTACATCGGTTGAAAATAAGTAAGTATTATCGTTGTCGTTATACTGCAGCTTAAGGCGCGACATGAGTTGAGTCATATCAGTAGTAGTATGCACAAAATTAAGGCCTACATTAACATCCCCCTGAAAGCCCTTGTTGGGATTTTTGGTGCGGCGCTTGTCAATGCTTACAATTTGTGTCATCGCAAGTGTGCTGATACAGGAAACAAGCAAAAGCGTAAGTAGTTTTTTGTACATACAAAGCAATTTTTGCACAAAAATAGGTTTTCTCCTGACATAAGAAAATATGGCCTATACTTGCCCGTAAGTGGATTATTAAAAATGCATAAAATCATGAATTTTCTACCGCTTAAAATTTACATTTGTGAGTAGTTAATTTTATCAATCGAAAAAAAACCTACACAATGCCTAATATTTCTACAAGAGGACAACAGATGCCTGCTTCGCCCATTCGCAAGCTCGTACCTTTCGCGGAAGCCGCAAAGAGCAGGGGAACAAAGGTGTATCACTTAAATATTGGCCAGCCCGATATTAAAACACCGGAAGTGGCGCTTGATGCCATTCGTAATATCGATCTGAAGGTGGTTGAATATAGTCATTCGGCTGGTATTGAAACTTATCGTAAAAAATTGGCCGGCATGTATCGTAGCATTGATATACCGGTTGATGAAAATGAGATATTAATAACAGCGGGTGGATCAGAAGCCATTACCTTTGCCTTTTTAAGCTGCCTTAACCCTGGTGATGAGGTAATTATACCAGAACCTTTCTATGCCAACTATAATGGTTTTGCTGTATCTGCCGGCCTTGTGGTAAAACCCATTCGTTCATATATTGATGAAGGTTTTGCCCTACCCGCCATCGAAGAGTTTGAAAGGTTGATAGGTCCTAAAACAAAGGGTATTGTTATTTGTAATCCCAATAATCCAACCGGCTATCTTTATTCCCAGGACGAGATGGATCAGCTGAAGCAGCTTGTGTTAAAGCATGATTTATATCTCTTTTCCGATGAGGTATATCGTGAGTTTTGCTATGATGGAGAGAAGCATATCTCGGCCATGCATCTCAAGGGAATTGAAGATAACGTGGTTATGTTCGACTCTGTTTCAAAGCGTTATAGTGAGTGTGGTGTGCGCATTGGTGCTCTGGTAACCAAAAATAAAGCCATTGTGGAAACAGCGCTTAAGTTTGGGCAGGCGCGTCTGAGTCCTCCGGGCTTTGGTCAGATTGCAGCTGAGGCCTCGCTCGACACTCCCCGGGAGTATTTCGAGGAAGTTTATCAGGAGTATATCGATCGTCGTAATTTTCTGGTGGAAGGGCTCAATAGAATAGAGGGTGTTTACACCCCTATGCCCAAAGGTGCTTTTTATACGGTGGCCAAGCTGCCCATCGATGATTCTGATGTTTTTTGTCAGTGGATTTTAAGCGATTTTTCCTACAAAGGACAATCGGTGATGATGGCGCCAGCCTCGGGTTTTTATAGTACGCCCGGTGCCGGTAAAGATGAGGTACGCATCGCCTATGTGTTGAATAAGGAAGACCTGGCAAATGCCCTTGAAACACTCGAGGCTGCCCTGAAAGCTTATCCGGGGCGCACCTGTTAGGTGTTTACAATATAAAATATTTTACAAATGGGTAATAGGCAGTTACAAGCTGCTTATTGCCCATTTTATTTTTAGCGGGTAATGTGCTCACTTTTTCTAACTTTGCATAAAACTCAGCACATTGAATTTCGAACTTTTTGTAGCAAGAAAAATAGCGAGCGGCGGATTGGCCGGAAAAAAGCTTGCCGGACCTGTGATTAAAGTGGCTACCCTGGGCATTGTCCTGGGTATGGTGGTGATGATATTGTCTCTGGCTGTTGGCTTTGGCTTTAAGCGCGAAATACGCCAAAAGATAAGCGGGTTTGCCTCTCATATTCAAATCATGAGCTATGATTATAACTACTCGCCCGATACTAACCCAATACATGCCGATGAGGAGCTTGAACAGCAGGTAAGTGCGCTGAAAGGAGTCGAATATATTCAGCGGTTTGCTACCAAACCGGGCATAATCAAGGCAGAAGCGGCCATTCAGGGGGTGGTGCTAAAGGGTGTTGATGCCCATTATAACTGGTCGTTTATCCGCTCTATCCTGGTTGAAGGTCGACTTCCACAGTTCAGTGATTCAACTCGTTCGGATGAGGCATTGCTATCGGCCACACTGGCCAATATGCTTGATGTTGGAGTGGGCGATCGGATTCGAATGTATTTTGTGCAGAATAATATACGGCAGCGTCTGTTTACCATTACCGGCATTTATAATTCCCATTTTCCCGAATACGATAAGGTGTATGCCTTTGTTGATATTCAACATATTCAGCGTTTGAATGGATGGGATGAGCAGCAGATATCGGGTTACGAAATAGGCTTGGATGATTTTGATAAGATGCAGGCGGTAAACGATGAAATTTACTACCTCACCAGTGCCCGCATAGAGGACGATGGTACCATGCTTCGTAATCGAACCATCGAACAGGTGCAACCACAAATTTTCGGCTGGCTCAACCTTTTGGATACCAACGTTTATGTTATTCTCGTGCTGATTATGCTGGTGGCCAGTTTTAACATGATTTCCGGGCTGTTGATCCTTATTCTTGAACGTACCAATATGATTGGTATCCTCAAAGCTATTGGCGCTGAAGACTGGAAGCTGCGCAAGGTATTTATCTATTTATCGGGTTTTATTATTGGTCGGGGTTTGCTGTGGGGCAATGTAATAGGTGTGCTGCTGTGTGTAGTGCAGAAATACACCGGACTGATTAGTCTCGACCCAGAGAACTACTATCTTACTACAGTTCCTATTGCTATTAATTTCTGGCACCTCCTCTTGCTCAATGCCGGCGTATTACTGGTGACCATGAGTATGATGCTTGGGCCTTCATATCTGGTGTCGCGCATACTACCTGTTAAGGCCATTCGGTTTAACTAAATGCGTATTGTTCGATAAAGAACTCCATATGTTCGAAAACGTACACTAATAAATTTCTCAAAATTGTCTAATGTTAAGAATACATTTTTTAATAGTCGCTTCTATGTGATGGTAATTCACTGTATCTGTGATTTATACCATTCTTGTAATTCTCTGTGTTATCTATTGGTTAATGATTTATGGATATTGGCATGATCGTTGTGTTCTGGAAAGCTATACTTAAAAAAAGGTTTAAGTTAATAAATGGGACAAATAGCCGGGAACGCCCGGCTTTTTTAGTGCTCAATTTTTTATGGGAGTCTGGCTGGTATAAATGGTCGGAAATACTTATATTATTAGGGAACAAACAATTGATTCCTCGGGTTTCTTTTAAAAAATGTATGTATGAAGCTGGAGATTGAACAACTGGCAGCTGCATTGGAGCAGCCGCTTCCCGGATTAGCTGCGCAAAAGCTTATGTCGCCCTCGGTACGTTTTACCGGCAATATGAAGTATGATGGATCAGGGGCACGCAAAAGTAGTGTGCTTATTTTGCTGTATAAAAAAGAAGGGGAGTGGATGATTCCTCTTATTCAGCGACCGCAGTACAATGGGGCGCATAGCGGGCAGGTGAGTTTCCCGGGGGGGAAATTCGAACAGGGAGATCGTTCAATGCTTGATACGGCCCTGCGGGAAGCCTATGAAGAGGTGGGGGTGAATCGTCATCACCTGCGTTTTGTTCGTCAGTTAAGTACCCTTTATATACCCAACTCAAACTTTTTGGTTTATCCACAGGTGTGTGTCACTCACACTGTGCCTTCTTTTATTCCCGACCGGCGCGAAGTGGAGGCTGTTATAGAAGCCCCGGTGCGTTATCTGCTGTCGCCGGGCACTGTGCGTCATTTTACACGTACCATCAACGGTACACGGGTAGAGGCTCCCTTCTATCCGGTAGATGATTACGTTGTGTGGGGTGCCACAGCAATGATGCTCAGTGAATTTCTGACCCTTATGCAGCCTTGTCCGCTCTTTGCTAATCGGCAATCACATTCTTGTAATGCGTATAACGTTCCAGAATGTCATTGACGTAATGATAAGGTTCCTCGCCACGACAATAGCCATGTCTTACCACCGGATCGTTATAAAATGCGGGCTTTGATTTGTTAAGCAGATAGTAGTCCACATTATCGTCCCATATATACGGGTTTTTATTGTTTTTACGAGCCAGGCGCATAGCATCTTCCACGTGGCCGGGACCTACATTGTAGGAGGCGAGTACAAATTTAAGGCGCTCTTCAGGGTCTGTTATCTCATCGGCAAAACGCTTATCGAGCCATATCAGGAATTTGAGGCCTCCCTGTATATTATCCTGGGGCGATGTGATCTCTTCTACACCAAATGTTGCGGCTGTTTGTGGCATAAGCTGCATGAGTCCCACCGCGCCGGCCCAACTTTCTACTTCCGGTAAAAAGCGTGACTCCTGATAAATGAGTGCGGCCACCAGACGCCAATCAAAGTTATGCTTGGCACTCTCCTCCTTAATAAGGGCATCAAAGGCCGATACACGACCACTTTTAATGGAGTGGAAGCGCGAATTGGTGAGGTAGTTAGTGCGTCTGTTAATATAATATTTGCGATAAATACGTTGATATTGATTGGTTTTTTTGAAACTGATGAGCCAGTTGTCCACCACATCTTTTAGGTTGGTAGCATTGGGACGCACTGCCCAGGCTATTTTTTGGGGGAAACTTACCGCTGTTTCGACATCAATATTTTTATAGAAATTGAGGTTGATACGTGCCAGGTTTTCGTCGCACACCGTATACGGAATTTCACCACTTGCCACCAGGGATATAAGCTGCTCTACCTCGTACTTGGGTATTTCAACAACATGAATGGTGTCTCCAATCTCATTGGCCAGACTCTTCAATCGGGTTACATAGGCTGAATTTTCCTGCACATAAATGGTTTTTCCAGCCAAATCGAGCTGATTGCGAATGAGTGGCGTCGTTGAAGGGTTTCCATTTTTATCATGCGTCTGTTGCACCAATACCTGGCGGGTTTCGCAATGGGGCTCGGTGAAAGCTACCCGATGGCTCCTGTCGCGCGTAATTGTAAGGTTGGTGGCTATCAGATCTACTTCACCTTGCAACAGGTCTTTAAAGTTCTCATCCACATTGTTCGATACCACAATCTCTAATTTCAGCCCTAAAGTGTTGCTAAAGGCCTGAAGCAGTTCCAGCTGATAGCCCAATGGACGTCCTCTGTACACAAAGTAATTGGTGGAGTTGTAATCGGTTACCACGCGTATTTTACCGCGCTTTATAATGTCATCCAAATCGATGGATGCGATTTCCACGGGTGCTTTGGCGCTCTTTTTTTTGTCCTTGGGCTGACATCCCCAAACGCCAATAAGCACCATTAATAGCAGAGTAAATCGTTGCATAACACCGGTTTTAATTTGCTGTAAAGGTAATGCTTTATGTTGATAAATAACAACTTAGCTTGTTTTGTTAGTCATAGAAATTCCAGGATACGCCAAATTTAAGGCTACGTGGGTTGCCCGGATATTGATAAGTGGTGTAATAAGGTGCCTGGGGATAACCCTGATTCACATGGTCGAATTTAACGTAGATACGAGCCCGTTTCAGCTGTAGGTTAAGAAAGGCATCCACAAAGGGGTAATTACCTACTTTTTCATTGAGCTGATTTACAAACATAGCGTTTGCCGGCATGTATTTGGGTGCGTAATATTCAGTATTATAGCGCACATCAAAGCCTATTTGAAAGTGCAATACTTTAAATAGCGTATTCTGGTAGTAGGTGGAGTTATAAAGCGCTAATAGTGGCACGGGTATATAGGTTTCATCGCTTGTGTATTGTGCAATTACATCATTGACGCAATGCACACGCCCCCAGATAAAATGCTTTTTCAGGCGTGCGTTTAGTACTTGTAATACCGTGTTAGTTTGGTTGGGAGTACCATCTTCCTGCCAGTAGATGTGCTGAGTAACCAGGTTAGCACCTCCGCTCAGCTCAAAGCGGCGTGAGGGGATGCGAAAGCCGGCCTGCACACGTACGTTTTTCACCTGTTTGAAATCCTCCGACCATTGCAGGTGGTTGGAATAGTATTGGTTTTCAAATAGCTCGGGCTGACGAAGGTAAATGCCGCCATTGGCAAAAAAACCGGCCGTGTCACGGGCTATTCTGAAGGATGAGTTGAGCTGTCCGGTAATTTCTGAGTCGCCGGCGCGGTAGCCTTGGAAATATAATTTTACGCCGGCATTCCACCAGAAGTTCTTACCCAGGTTCTTGAATATTTGTCCGCCAATGGCTGAGGTAACCAGCGTGGTGTCGCGCGTTTGGTAATGGGGCACGTCATTCCCGTTTTCATCTTCACGCCAGCTTGTTTGCCCCGGAAACTTATACATCATCACATCGTTGACCAGGTAGGCACGCAGGCCAAAACGCAACAAAGAGTTGGCTTCCTCATTAAATTTTATTTGAAAGGTATTGCGAAGGTTGCGGTAGGTAGCGCTGTCGCGCGTTTGCAAAGAGTCGCGGTAGATATTTGGGTAAAAGGGAGTGTCGGTAATGTAAAAACTCTCCAGCTCATCAATGTTATATCGACGGTTTGCCTGATCGTATTGCAGGGTGTGAAACACGGTGCTTACCGGCAATTTGGTGGTGGTAGAATCTGTTTCTCTCACACTGATGTTGCCGATGGATAGCGAGTGATTGTAAAAAAGTTGTATGTTATTGATCTTATGGCTGGTGTTTTTTGCAAAATGCATGGGCACTTCCTTGGGATCCAGCTGTGTCCAGTCGGTGTTGTCAACATTCAGGTTAATACCGCCATTTTCCTGGTTGTTAATGGAGGCGTAGATAAAGGCCATTTGCATATTGTAGCGCTGTCCGTTGTAGCTACTCCAGAACTTGAAATTCTGGTTCTCGGCCTTTTGTCCCTGATACAGGCCCACTGATGAGCGAAGTTGATATTGTATACCTACGTTGGTTTTACGATTAATATTTTGGGTAAAAAGGGCGCTTACAGCTTCTTCTGAAAACCGTTTGGGGCCACCAAAATGATAGCTTAGGTTAACGTAGGGAGTTTTGGTGTTGTAAAAGTTGAGTGTTTGAGGTTGGGGCAGATAGGCTAAAAAGGAGTTGTAGAACATATATCCATAATGACGCTGTTGTTCGTCAAAAATCATGGACTGATGAGCCGTGTTCATATTTCCCAGCCATACCTGTGCAATGCTCTTTTTAAAGATGGGGTTGTAGACCTGGTAACCATTACTAAGGGTGTCTACGGCTACTGTATCGCTAAAAGTAAAGTCGTCCTTGAGGCGCCAGGTACGCACGTCGGGGGCTATAAATTCTCCTGCGTCCGATGTCTCACCTGTATTATTGGCTGTCTGTCCGCCTCTGTTCATCTGACCTGGGCCGGCGCTAATGGTACGCTGGGCAAGTCCTGATGCTGCAATCAGTAAATTAAGAACGAGTAGTAGAAGGCTTTTATTGAGCTTAAATTCCATATTGTAGGAGCAATTCATTTACGATAATTGTACACAGACAGGTCCTTTTTAAACCAAAGGCAAATATAGATAAAAAGTTTTCAAATGAGTGAAAGTGCTTTGGGACTAAAAAGACGCGGGTGTCTTGCAACGCTCAGCGCCATTGTCAAAGAATCAAAAGCGGTGACCGTTGGTTACCGCTTTTGATCGTGTATGACTTTGTGCATCAAACTGCGTTGTGAGACACCCTTTCTCTTTATTTTTTTCGCAGAACAATATTCACCTGCACACCATTAAAGTTCCAGTTTTCGCGGATTTTATTTTCCAGAAAACGCTTGTAGGGATCTTTGATGTATTGGGGCAGGTTACAGAAGAACGCAAAAGTGGGCGATTGCGTAGGTAGCTGCGTTATGTATTTTATCTTGATGTACTTTCCCTTTGTTGATGGGGGTGGGTACTTCTCGATAAGAGGCAATAGTGTTTCGTTCAGCTTTGAGGTGGTAATCTTCGTCTCTTTGTTTTCGTACACTTGCAGCGCTGCTTCAATGGCTTTGTGAATGCGTTGCTTGGTAATGGCCGATGTAAATATGATTGGGAAATCGGTGTAAGGCGCCATGGCATCGCGCACCATTGCTTCAAATTTCTTCACCGTGTGTGTATCTTTCTCAATCAGATCCCACTTATTAACCAGCACTACAATGCCTTTTTTATTGCGTTGAATAAGGTTAAATATCTTTTGATCCTGTGTTTCAAAGCCGCGTGTAGCATCAATCATCAGCATACATACATCAGCGTTTTCAATGGCACGGATGGCGCGCATTACAGAATAAAACTCCAGGTCTTCATGTACGCGTGATTTCTTGCGAAGGCCAGCTGTATCAACCAGATAAAAATCGTGTCCAAACTTATTGTAACGTGTAAAAATGGAATCGCGCGTGGTGCCTGATATGGGTGTTACAATATTGCGTTCTTCACCAATAAAAGCATTGATAATGGAGGATTTACCGGCGTTGGGACGCCCCACGATGGTAAATTTAGGCAATTCCAGCATCTCCTCGTTTTCCTTTTTGGGAAACAAGTCAACCAATTTATCCAGAAAATCGCCGGTGCCGGCTCCATTCACAGCAGAGATGGGATACAGATGCTCGAGACCGAGCGCATAGAAATAGCTCGATTCGGTGATGCGTTCATTGTTATCCACCTTGTTAACTACCAGTAGAACGGGTTTTTGTGAGCGGCGCAGTACATCGGCCACCCCTTCATCATAATCCGTAATGCCTGTGGTTACATCCACCACAAACACGATGATGTCTGCCTCTTCAATGGCAATTAGCACTTGTCGGCGTATGGCCTCTTCAAATATATCATCGGAGTTGGTTGCATAGCCCCCGGTGTCGATCACCGAAAAATCAACGCCATTCCAGAAAGCCTTTCCATACAGGCGGTCGCGTGTAACACCGGCCTCCTCATTGACAATGGCCTGACGAGTACCTGTTAAACGGTTAAAGAGTGTTGACTTACCCACATTCGGACGGCCAACAATTGCAACGATATTTCCCATGTTGATTTTACTTTTTATTTTTTCGGGGCTGCAAAGGTAGTTAAACTCCTGCTTTACACCAATCTTTATTTTGCGACTTGCGCCGATTTATCTATTTCAGTTCGTAGCCATGCCCCCGTAGGAAGTTATCCTTGTCGCGCCAGTCTTTACTTACTTTTACATAGGTGCTTAGGTGAACTTTCTTCTTAAAGAATCCTTCCAGATCCTTGCGAGCCTCAATGCCCACCCACTTCAACTTAACGCCCTTGTGTCCAATGATGATGCCTTTTTGTGATTCGCGGGCCACATGAATAATGGCACGTATCTCAATGCGATCACCCTCTTCCTTAAATTCTTCCACTTCTACTTCTACCGAGTAGGGTATCTCTTTCTTGTATTGCACCAATATCTTCTCACGAATAATTTCGGCCACAAAAAAGCGCTCTGATTTATCTGTCAATGATTCTTTGTCAAAGTAGGGGGGAGAGTCGGGTAAAAGCTCAATGATACGATCCATTAGGTTTTGCACATTAAACTTATGCAAGGCCGACATGGGGAATACTTCTGCATTGGGTAATTGTTGCTTCCAGAAGTCCATCAGATCGTCCAGCTTGGCCTGATCAATTAAATCAATTTTATTAACCACCAGTAAAACCGGTATGTCGGTTTTTTGTACCGAGCTTAGGAAATCATCATTCTTATCGGGCTTTTCAAAGGTGTCGGTCACATACAAAATAATGTCCGCGTCTGTCAAGGCCGATTTGGAAAACTTAAGCATCGATTCTTGCAGCTTATAGTTGGGTTTTAGTACCCCGGGAGTATCCGAGAAAACAATTTGATACTCGGGTTTATTAACGATGCCGAATATACGGTGTCGGGTTGTTTGAGCCTTGGAGGTGATAATCGATAAACGTTCGCCAACCAATTCGTTGGACAATGTTGATTTGCCAACATTGGGGTTTCCAACAATATTTACAAAGCCTGCTTTATGTGTCATTTCTTTTCTTATGTTTCTGGCTGCGAAGATACGATAAATTGAACAACTTATAAATCTCCATGAGTGCACTCGTTTACTGCCTAAAATTATGGTGGGCATGGAGTGGGTATATTGTTTCTTTTAAACGAAAGCAATGAGGCAGTAGGGAGGATGATGAAGTCGCTTAATGCGTTTGCCCCAGGCTTTGTAGTAGTTGTTTTTCTATTTTATATGAATAATGTATTTTCGCAGCTGATTTAAGTTAGAATTCTACATTAAAAATTATTAGATGAACAAAGTTAGTTATGCCCTTGGAATGAACCTGGCGCAAAATCTTAAAGCCTCAGGTATCGCAACAATTGAATTTTCAGAATTTACAAAAGGGCTGGAGGCTGCTTTTGAAGGTAAGGAAACGCAGATGTCAGCCGACGAAGCGAACCAAACCTTGCAGCAGTTTTTTGGTGAGTTACAAGCCAAGCAGGCCGAGGCAGCTATTCAGGCCGGTAAAGAGTTTTTAGCTGAGAATGCTAAGAAGGAAGGTGTTGTAACCCTGGAAAGCGGCTTGCAGTACGAAGTAATTAAGGAAGGAACAGGTGAGAAGCCAACAGCTACCGACCAGGTAGAGTGTCACTACCACGGTACGCTTATCGATGGCAGCGTTTTTGATAGTTCAGTGCAGCGGGGCGAGCCTGCTACTTTCCCTGTGAATGGTGTTATACAAGGATGGGTGGAAGCCTTGCAAATGATGCCGGTGGGCAGTAAATGGCGCCTTACTGTGCCTTCTGATCTGGCTTATGGTGAGCGCGGTGCCGGACAGCACATCGGTCCCCACACAACCCTAATCTTTGAAGTGGAGCTGTTAGCGATTAAGTAAGACTAACATATAAATTCAAAACTGTTTAAAAATGAAAGTGACAAATCTACTAACTGCTTTTGCCTTAGGTTTATTGGTAATGGCATCGTGCACAAAAGTTCCCAACACGGGAAAAATGGAGTTTAGCAATCAAACAGACAGTGTGAGTTACGCATTGGGTTATTTGCAGGCTGCCAACCTGAAGAAGCAGTTTCAGCACTGGCCTTTAGAGGTAGACTCCGCAACGCGTGTGCAGTTAGCAAAAACCCTGGGTAAGGCGGAAGTAAAAAAAGCCAACCTTGAACACCTTGAAGGCATGTTTAACGAAATTGATGAAGCCACTTTTATGAAAGGTTTTATGAATGAGTTTGCCTATAGTAAGTCGTATTTCACTGAGATGAATGCCGATATGTACTTGCGCAAGGTGATGGAAGAGAACCGCAAGGTAAAAGAGGCAGAGCGTGCTGAGAAAGCGGCTGCTAACCTGGCCGAGGGGCAGAAATTTCTTGAGGACAATGCCAAGCGTGCCGAGGTAAAAACAACGGCCTCAGGTCTTCAGTACGAGGTACTGAAAGAAGGCAAGGGCGCTGTGGCTACCAAAAGCGATCGTGTGAAGTGTCAGTACCACGGCACATTGATTGATGGTACGGTGTTTGACAGCTCGGTGGAGCGTAAGGATACGGCGCAGTTTGCTGTAACCGGCGTTATCAAGGGTTGGACTGAGGCTTTGCAGCTGATGCCTGAAGGTAGTAAATGGCGTTTGTACATTCCTGCCGACCTGGCCTATGGTGAGCGTGGATCAGGTGCTAAGATTGGCCCTAATTCAACACTTATCTTCGACCTGGATTTAATTGAGGTGGTGAAGAAAAAGTAATGCTTTAGCGTATAAAAATAAGGAAAAGGGATTTGTAAATATTACAAATCCCTTTTCTTATTTATGCTTATGGCTGTTAGCTTCCTGATGGCTGCGGTTGATGCCTTCTCGTTCATAGTGGTGCACGGTGAGCGCACTTCGTGGTTTTCTATCTTTAGCGGAGGGTGATCGCTCAACTTCCTACCCTCATGATCTTCAGGGAGGTTATCGATAGATGGGGAGCTCTAATGTGCTAAATTGTATTTGCCCTACTCGGTTCAGCTCTTTTGCTATAGTTCTATTTCTTCTCCCAAATGCTCGTCACGGGCTTTTTCATAAACCAGCTTGGCCGCAAATAAATCAAAGATACCCTGACCCACGGTTTTGAATAATCGTGTTTCACGAAAACCTAACTCGTTGGGCTGTTCAATAAGTGTTGCCAGATGTTTTACCTGCTCCGGTTTTACAAGCTCGTTCTTCAGTGGATAAATAAGGTCGCCGCTCTCGTCAATGCCATGCTCGGCATCAATCCATATACTGTCTATCAGGCGAAATAGAGAATCAGGAAGCTCTCTCATTTCAGGGCGGTAGGAGCCCACACTGATAAAGCACTTGCCCAGTATCAGATCCTCCAGGTTTGGAATAATGGGCTCGGTAGCACCTGTGGCAGTGGCTACTATCTCGCTGTTAACCACTACTTGTTGAGCATCTTCACACAGTGCCACATCTACATTGGGGCATTTATCGCCCATGAAACTTATAAAGTTACTGATGGTCTGCGGTGATTGGTCATATACATACACGCGTTCCAGATCGCGTTCATGGCAGGCCATCCAGGCAATGTGTTGGCCTTGCTCACCACCACCAATTATGCCCAGTGTGGTTGCCAATGGATCGGACAGGTGACGAATGCCCACACAGGCAACAGCGGCAGTTCGCATGGCTGTTAGCTTGGCACCATTCAGCAACGCAATGACTTCACCAGTGGCTCCATCATTGAGCATCACTGTTCCATTAATGGCATTTTTTCCATGTTGCTCATTGCCGGGAAAAACGGTCAGTAGCTTGGTGGTAAATATGTCGGGGCCAACAGATGGCATTAATAGCAGACTGTTGCCGTTGATGTCGTGGTGGGTTCGTTTGGGAGTGAAATAGTCCCGGTCGCAGGAGGCTTTCAGGGCTAATTCCATGATGTCAATCCACAAAGTGGGTTCGGCTATTTGCTCAATTATTGGTGCAGAGAGAATTCGCATAATTCTGGTTAAAATGCTATTGATCGTTCTTTTTCAATGTCTTCAACGGTTTTTGGTAGCGGTTTACTCAGTAATCAACAATTGTTTTCTGTGGATTAAAAAGATCTTCCTCGTTACGGCAACCATCAAGGTCTTTTGTAATCTTCAAGTTTATTGAAATTTAAGAAATCTCGCAAATGCTTTTTTAACTTTGTAAAGAGCAATTTATTAATTTATCTTATATCAGCGTCTCTGCTGCCTTAAGTTATTTAAACCCCGGTGGAATACATTAGAATTGAATAGGCAAACTTAGCTTTTGATACAATCTCTGATTGTTTCTTCTAATAGTTGAATGTTTTCTTCACTATAACCAGTTTTGTAATAAACAATCTCTCCATTTTTAATGATCAAAA
Source organism: Carboxylicivirga longa (assembly GCF_050589825.1). Taxonomy (NCBI): domain Bacteria; kingdom Pseudomonadati; phylum Bacteroidota; class Bacteroidia; order Marinilabiliales; family Marinilabiliaceae; genus Carboxylicivirga; species Carboxylicivirga longa. The sequence goes on from NZ_JBNGOZ010000024.1 coordinate 44,729, forward strand.
ATATAAAAAAAAAGCTCGACGAATTGCCGAGTTTTAAGGTTAATTGGGGTGTAGTCTAAAATTTGTATCGTGCACTAATCGATAAACCCATGTTGAAGTTGTGGTTTGTTGGACCAAATCCAAACTGGGGCATGGTGTCCAAACTCAGGTTAATGGGTACTTCCACAAAGTTGTATTCAATACCTATTTGACCACCCAGGCCAAAGTATGCACCAGAATCGCCTTTGCCGTCATAATCATTGTCGTAATTCCAGGAGCCTAGAGATACGGCCGGCCCTGCATACCAGTTAAAACCACTCTCGATATCCCACAACCACTGATAGGCACCCGAAAGGATGAAACCATTTCCATCATTGGCACTGTTAAAGCCAAAATCAATCTCCAGGCGGTTGTAGTTGGAGAGTTTATACTGATAGCTAACCTGGGAGCCAAAGGTGTTGCCTGCTCCCAGTCGAATACCAATGGCATGTGGGGTATTACCTTGTGCGTGGCTTAGTAATGCCACAACGCATAGTGCTAATGTTACAAAGTGCTTTTTCATTTGTAATATACGTTAAAGTGTAAGATTTACATTATAAATTTCTTATTGCGCCCTGGGGTGATTAATCATAAAACCTTGTGATTCAATGTTTTTGTGGATTCACCTTTGTTTTAATAAGGTGTGCATCCATGGCTATGTTACAAAAACCCTAAGCCGGCTCTGTTGACTTGATGTGGTTCAGTTTGTTAAAGTCAATTGATTGCAATTGGGCAAGTATGTCAGTCAATTTTGCCTGTGCATACTCAGCGCTTTATTCAGACGGACAAAAGTAATATTTTTTTGTCTTAGTGATGCCGGATATTGCTATTTAAGGTTGTTTCTAAATTATAAGCTGCTTGGCTCTGGTTCATTCAACCTAGGATCATCACCTTTCGCCTGGCGGCCTGTTTTGTTGAAGCGTTTTTTCCAGTTCTTCATCCCGCCTTTGTAGTTCCTGTTTTTGACTGAGCAAAATGGCTGTTCGCTGTGTTATTTTGCGCTGCAATAGATTTCGTGTTTTAAGCAATTGACGGATACGTATGCCCATGATGCTTAGGATGAGCATGATCAAGCTGCTGATTAGAAGAATATAAAACCATTGACTGTTATCCCATTTAGCCCGTTTAATGATCGTCAGATTCCTGCCAGCTGTTTCGATTGGTTGCAGGCTGCTGTCAAGTGGATAAATGCTGAGGCGGTAGTGGCCGGGTGTCAGCTTTACAAAGGTGATGTCACCATTTGTATAATGCATTTTGCCTTTGCCATTCGCATCCTCAAGTTGGTAAGCCACTTGTGGGGGTTCATTACTGCTGTAATCAATAGGGTTTACACGCAGGCTAAATAGTTCAATGTGATGAGGAATAATCAGTTCATCCGTAAAGTTAATGTGTTGCACTAACGGATCATTATCACTAATATCCATGCCCGGCTTGATAGATGTATTATCCACTTTAAGATCATGGAGGAAGAGTAGAGGGCTGTTAGTTTGGGTAAGGTAGTCCGATGGGGTAATGACATTAAAGCCATGGGTGCCACCGAAAAGAAGTTGGCCATTGCTCAGCCGGCAGGCTGCAGCTGGTTGAAATGCTTTGCCTTGTACATTTCTGCTGTTGACACTTTCCGGGTTGTGTCCATTGGCAGCATAGCGATAAAGACCCTGGTTGCTGCTGAGCCACAGGTGATGTCCGGCTTCAATAATACTCAATATGGACGCTTTAGAGAGAATCGAATGGGCAAGTTCAAAAGTGGCCTGCTCCTCATTAAAGCGCCAAAGCCCCCGGTCGCTGGCAACGTAGGTGCTTGAATCACTTGTTAAGCAGGTATAATAACACTTGCCCGCCATAGGCAATGGAAAAATTTCGCCTGTTCCTTCTGTAGTGTTGATGCGCCACATTCCCTTATTGGAGCTGGCCAGCCATACGCTATTGGCGTCGATGGATTGAATATGCAGAAAGTCTTGCTGGTCATATTCACTGTCATGGTACAAGTGTATTTTCTCTAAGTTATTATTGCTAAATTTATAAAGACCGTCTCTATGTGCGGCGATATACAATAGTGTGTCGCTGACACAATGTATGTGACGAATAAAGTTACTGTTTAGATTACTTTTTGTGCTATTAGTGTTCAAAATGTGGTTTTTGGCAAAATCTATGGAGTAGAAGCCTTTGCCTTTTGTGCCTACATACACTTGGTTTAGCTTTTTGTTGCCGGTGAGTGTGGTGATGGATGTCTGTTCAAAAAGTTTTAGAATTCGCTTTTGAAAGGGCGTGGGGTCCACTTTGTGATACTGCTCATTTAACAGAGCCATGCCCGCTTCAGTGCCTACCCAGATATTATGATATTCATCTTCGCAGAAGCCTGTAATAAAGGAGCTGGGCAGTAGTTCACCGCCAGGGATGTGCTCTATGCCATCGTGCTTGTAGCTGGCCATGCTAAAGCCAGTTTTGTAATAACCTATCCACAGCATGCCCTCCCGATCAATCACCAGGCTTTTCAGCTTATTCTTAAACGTGTTATCTAGGTGTGGAGACTTGATATGGATATATTCATTGGTGTTGTTAATAATGTGCAGGCCCTGGCTTTCGGTAGCGATGAAGAGACCATAGTCGGGGTGATGGCTGATGCCTGTGATCTGCGCACTAGAGAGGAGCGTTAGTTCCTCGGGAAGTTTCTGAAGCTGATAGTTTTCATCCAGCCGTAGAAGTCCGTTTTGTTGGGTGGCCACCCAGTAAGCATTATCGACTTTGAGCACTTTGTTAATGTCTTGAATAGGCAGAGGGATCTCCCCCCTTTTATCATAAGTACCACTCTGCTCGTTTAGCTCCACAATTTCGCCGGCATGGGTAAAGAGGCAAAGTAGGTGGTTCTCCAGTGAGAAGATAGCCCGTATGTCTGGCGCACCTCTGGTTAACACCTCTTCAAAGGTATAGTGGATGAGGCTCGTATCGACCACTTGCACAAGACCCTTTGTGCTGCCTGCCCAAAGCTGTTTATTAATGGACGACAGGATGTTGATGTAGGTCTTACTGATGTCTGTTTTGTTTTGTGATGTTTTAATTCTCCTGTGTGTACCTGTTTTTATATCTACCTGAATGAGTCCCTGACCCCAGGTGCCGAGCCATATGGTTTGGTTTTGCCCTTCGATAATGGATTTTACCGGTGTGTTAAGGCTAAAAAGCGAATCATTCACAAAATGGCTGAGGGGAATGAACTCATGTCCCGTAAACAGATCCATGCCGCCATTGGTACCAATCCATATCATGCCATCGGAGGTACGATGAAAGCAGTGTATGGTGCCGTCCGATAGGCCATGGTTAAGGTTGTAGGATTGAAACTTCATCCGGGGAACACCGTTTAAGGGGTACTGCATCACAAGCAGTATTAGCAGACATAAAGGGCGGTAGCGCATGGCGTTGTAGGGATTATGTTTTTACTAACATCTTTTTTGCTAACTCATTGGCGAGCTCAGGGGAGCACAGGGTACGGATCAGGTTGAGGGCGAAGGGCATGGCTGAACCAATACCATTGGCTGTTATAATGTGGCCGTCGATTATAGAAGCATCGTTGGTGATGGTGGCGCCTTTAAGGTGTTTTTCAAATCCGGGATAGCAAACTGCTTTTTTATTTTGCAACAGGCCTAACTCTCCCAGTATGAGTGGAGCTGCACAGATTGCTCCCAATATTTTATTACGATCGGCAAAGTCAATAATTAATTGTCTTAATGCTGCATGTGCATTCAGATTATTGGTGCCGGGCATGCCACCGGGCAGTATCAGGGCATCGTAGGTGTTGAAGTTTATGGATTCAAAAAGCGCATCGGCTACGACGGGTATATCATGGGCACCCTTCACAGTGGCCTGTCCTGTAATGGATACGGTGGTGACCTCAATACCGGCTCTTCTTAATACATCAACGGGGGTAAGGGCTTCTACTTCTTCAAAGCCCTCGGCTAAAAATACGGCAACTTGCTTCATAATATCGTGTTACTTGATAATCACAAATCTAATGAAATAAAAAATGGGGTGCTTAATCAATTATCGTTCATCTTGCAAAAAAAAGGTATTGGTAATCGGATTGTTAAAGCCGCTTCCGGCTTGTCAGCCATGTTTATACAACTGTCGCCCCTTCGGGCTTGGACGTTGGTGTCATTGTCATCCGGAAAGCCGCAGATTTTCTCTGCAGGGGAATTACATGATGAATTGAGGATGAGAGTAATAAACAAAAAAAACAACTGCAACGCAATTGAATATTATGGGGTAAGAAAACGACAAAGGCCGCAAAGCTACGGGAGATTAAACCCGGTAACTTGCGGCCTCTGTGGTATCTTAGATTAATTCTTATCCGTCATTCATCGAAATCAGGAATTCTTCGTTTGACTTGGTCTTACGCATTCTGTCATGCAGAAATTCCATGGCTTCAACGGCCGTCATATCTGACAGGTAGTTACGCAGTATCCAAATGCGGTTCATCATCTCCTGATCCATCAACAGGTCTTCACGACGTGTGCTTGACAGATTGACATCCACTGCAGGGAAGATACGCTTGTTAGACAGGCGACGGTCGAGCTGCAGCTCCATGTTACCCGTTCCCTTAAATTCTTCGAAGATCACCTCGTCCATTTTCGATCCCGTCTCAGTCAATGCTGTGGCAATGATGGTTAATGATCCACCTTTCTCGATATTACGGGCCGCACCAAAGAAACGCTTTGGACGGTGCAGGGCATTGGCATCAACACCACCCGACAGTACCTTGCCCGATGCAGGTGATACAGTGTTATAGGCACGTGCCAGGCGCGTAATAGAGTCTAACAGTACCACTACATCATGTCCGCATTCTACCATGCGCTTGGCTTTTTCTAGCACAATATTGGCCACTTTCACATGACGCTCGGCCGGCTCATCAAAGGTTGATGATACCACTTCGGCATTAACGCTGCGTGCCATGTCAGTTACTTCCTCGGGGCGCTCGTCGATCAGCAGAATGATCATATAAACCTCGGGGTGGTTGGCGGCAATGGCGTTGGCCACATCTTTTAGTAATACCGTTTTACCGGTCTTGGGCTGTGCCACAATCAGTCCGCGCTGTCCTTTACCAATGGGCGAAAACATATCCACCACACGCGATGACAGGTTGGCTTTGGGGCCTGTTGTCAGGTCAAATTTCTCATCGGGGAAGATGGGCGTGAGGTGATCGAAAGGCACCCGATCGCGCACATAGGCAGGCTGACGTCCATTGATCTGCTCCACCTTAATCAGTGGGAAATATTTCTCGCCTTCTTTAGGCGGACGGATGGTGCCCAATACGCTGTCGCCTGTCTTCAGGCCGAAAAGCTTAATTTGCGAGGCCGACACATAAATATCGTCGGGTGAATTCAAGTAGTTGTAATCCGATGAACGCAGGAAGCCATAGCCGTCAGGCATAATCTCCAGTACGCCAGATGCAGAGATAATACCTTCAAACTCATATTGCTTGTCATTGCGATCCTGCTGGCGGCGATTATGGTCACGTCCCTTATCATTCTGGTAGCGGCGCTTACTACTATCATCCTGCTGACGGTTATCGCGTGGCTGATTTTCTTTTTCTTTCTCTTTTTCTTCGCGGCGGCGGGGTTCACGTTGCTCACGTGGAGTCTCTGTTTTCTCTTCTTTAGCGACAGGTGTCTCTGTCTTTTCAACGGTTGGTTTTTCCACCGCTTTTTCTATACGAGCTTCCTGCTTGTCTTTTTTAGGTGTTTCCTTAGTCTCGGGTGACTTTTCGGCTTTTGCCGGAGCCTCTTCTTTGGGGGAGATGGCATCAGCAGCTTCGGCAATCTTTGATTTTACGGATGAGGCAACAGGGCCTTCATTGCGTTGGGTACGTGGTCGTTTGCTGCGGGGTTTCTTTTCGGCTGGTTTTTCTTTTTTGGGCTTCTTATCGCCCGATACCTGGATGGCTTGTTCGTCAAGAATCTTGTATACCAAGTCTTGCTTTTTGTAGGACTCAACGCGTTTTACATTGAGTTCTTTGGCTATTTGACGCAACTCGGTCAATAGCTTCTTGTTCAGTTCGAGTATATCGTACATAACTATATCAACAATATTTTAAGAAATATCTTCTGGATTAATTTTGTCTTTGAATGATCCTGTTCGAAAGTTATAATAAGGATTGAGCACCTGACAGGTGTCAACATTAGTTGTTGCAAATCTATGGAAAGTTTGCCTACATGCAAAATTTTTTTATTAAATATATGAAATGTCTGTATTTTTTTAATTGTCAATCACTTTGTCATTACAAAAAAAAAAGGCAATTTTAATTATCCTTAAGAACAAAAAACTTAGCACCCGCGTTGATATAATAAATCAGAACCAAACATAACTGATTCGATATGAGACAACTTAAAATTACCAAACAGGTAACTAATCGTGAAACGCCCTCCCTTGATAAATACTTGCATGAGATAGGAAAAGTGAAGTTGCTGACGGCCGAGGAGGAAGTGTTGTTGGCAAAGAAGATACGGAAGGGAGATAATAAGGCGCTGGAGCGCTTAATTAATGCGAATCTGCGTTTTGTGGTGTCGGTGTCGAAGCAGTATCAGAATCAGGGTCTGAGTCTGCCTGATTTAATTAATGAAGGTAACTTGGGCTTGATCAAAGCCGCCCAACGTTTTGATGAAACACGTGGGTTTAAATTTATCAGTTATGCCGTGTGGTGGATTCGTCAGTCCATCTTGCAGGCTTTAGCTGAGCAGGCGCGCATCGTGCGTTTGCCCCTTAATAAAATTGGTTCCATAAATAAAGTGAACAATGCTTTTGCGCGGCTGGAGCAGGATTTTCAGCGTGAGCCCACAGCCGAGGAGATTGCCAGTATCTTAGAGATTGCACCCAAGGAGGTGAAAGAGGCTTTGAAAGTGTCATCGCGTCACCTGTCCATGGATGCGCCCCTTAGGAAGGACGAGGATAATACCCTTTATGATGTGTTGCTGTCCAATGACTCGCTGAGTCCCGATACGCATCTGCTTGATGACTCTCTGCGTCAGGAGATTGATCGCTCGCTGGCTACTTTGTCAACGCGCGAGTCGGATATTATTAAGCTGTATTATGGTTTAAGTGGTGAACCGCCCTATTCACTGGAGGAGATCGGTAAATTATTTAACCTGACACGGGAGCGCGTACGACAGATTAAAGAGAAGGCCATTAAGCGTTTAAAGAATACATACCGCAGTAAGATACTGCGTTCTTTCCTGGGGCAATAATTAAAATGTGTAAAATATCACACAGGGTTTCTGTAATGTGTTGTATTTTTGCAACGCATTTTTTTATTCATACAAGAAGCATAGTAAAATGAAACATTTTATAGCACCATCGCTGTTGGCGGCCGATTTTAGCAACCTTAAAAAGGATGTAGAGATGATTAATAACAGTGAGGCTGATTGGTTTCACCTGGATATTATGGATGGTGTTTTTGTACCCAATATATCCTTTGGTATTCCTGTTTTAGAGTCTATTAAGCCACTGGCACAAAAGCCTTTTGATGTGCACCTGATGATTGTGCAGCCCGAGCGCTATATCGAGCCTTTTAAGAAGGCGGGAGCCGATTTATTCAATGTACATTATGAGGCCAGTCCCCACCTGCATCGTACCGTGCAAAGCGTGCATGCGGCTGATATGAAGGCCGGTGTGACCTTGAATCCGCATACCCCGGTGTCGGTATTGGAAGATATCATTGCAGAATTGGACTTGGTACTACTTATGTCGGTTAACCCTGGCTTTGGCGGACAGAAGTTTATTAAGAATACCTTCAATAAAGTGGAGCAGTTAAAAGAACTGGTGCTAAGAAAGAACAGTCGTGCACTTATTCAGGTGGATGGCGGTGTAGATAACACCAATGCTGCAGAACTGGTAAAAAAAGGTGCCGACGTGTTAGTGGCAGGTAGTTATGTATTCAAATCACCCAATCCACAAGACACGATTAAAGGACTCAAAGAGCTAGAATTTTAGCTAGTTGAAGAGTTTATGAGTTGAAGAGCTGAAAAATTGGGGAACTGAGGAACTGATAAGTTGGGGATATGACATGTGACTATAACAAACTAGTAGTCAATGATTGAAATAATAAACCAACCTTTCCCCCTTGGCGAAGGGGGCTGGACCATAAGTTTTTTTCAGTGCTTATAGATTCGGGGGATTGGGTCTTGCAGAATTGACAAATCGGAAAAATTGCCGAACTGTAAAGTTTGTTGAGGAGTTTAAAAGTTGAAGAACTGGTGAGTCGAAAAATTGGTAAACTGGTGAGTTGAGGATGTGACTTGCAGTTGCAATAAGCTAGTAATCAATGATAGGGATGATAAATTAACCGTTCCCCCTTGGCGAAGGGGGCCTGTTTGTTAGATTTTACGGTGTTTATCGATTCGGGGGATTGTTTCTTAGTGTTTCGGAATTTCAGGCAACTTAATGAGTTGAAGGTGGCTTAAATGGATCTTCGATGGGGCCCAAACGTGGCTAATAGCTTGCTTGAACGATGCTTCTTCGGTATTTTGTCGATTCCATAGGAGCCGAAGGAGAGTCGCAGAGCCGAATAAGTCCCGAACAATTCCCGCAGTGGACCCGAAGCAAGCACGGAGCAGGGAGCCTGCATCATCGGACATTGCACAAAAATACTTGCTCTTTAACCGAACATCTTGGACGTCATCATTATCTATGTTATTTTTGTGCCACAGGAATTGAATTATGGGAGAGAAGAATTTAGTGGATCCATTGGGGCAGGCGGCCTTGGATTATTTGAACGGTAAGCGCAATCTGAAAATTACCGTGCAGTCTAATATTGTGGAGGACGATGTGTTGCCTGTTGATTATTTGTTCAGGAGCTTTGCTGAAATGCCGCCCCTGGAGCAGAAAGCTTTACTTCATTGCAGAGGAAGCGTGCTGGATGTCGGCGGAGGCGTTGGTTCGCATACCCTGGAACTGAAGCAGCGAGGACATGCGGTTACCCTGCTCGATACCTCGCGGGGCTGTTGTCAGGTGGCACAGCAACGGGGACTCATAAACGTTATTAACGAAGATTTTTATCAGCTGCCGGCCGATAGGAAATACGATACCTTGCTGTTGATGATGAATGGGATAGGTATTGTCGCTGCCATCGATCATCTGCCTGTGTTCTTTGCCAAGGCACGCGCTCTATTGAACACAAACGGACAAATACTGTTAGATAGTTCGGACCTGCGTTACCTATACATTGATGAGGATAGCTACTGTGCACCCGATGAGGAACAGTACTACGGTGAGGTGATGTACACCATGCAATATGGAAAGCATAAAACACCGGCCTTCGAGTGGCTGTTTATCGATCCGGTATTGCTGACACGTGTTGCTCGGGAGAATGGCTTTGCTTGTGAGGTATTAGCCGAAGGTGATCATTATGACTATCTGGCACGACTTACTCTTATCGAAAAATAAGATTAAGTTACCTAAAGAATGGCCGTATTCATCAAACAAGCTAAAACGGCTGGTGTCTAATAAGGTATAAAAGGTGTTAAACCAATCGAAATGATTATCTTTCGACTTATTTGGGGTCTCATTCGATGCCTTGTGCATCTCCTGGGGCGCACAAATGCTTAACTTGATTAAACCTAAAACCATGAAGTACTTTTACAAATTAACAATAATCATCGTCTTTTGCCTCTTCAGTCATTTGGGGTTTGGGCAGGTTCAATATACACCAAATTATCCTTCTTTGGTAGAAAAAAGCACCTCAACAGCGACTTTTGCTACGAATTTGACGCAGGGAGGATATGTGACATTGTTTATTATAAAAGAAGCTACAGATGTTAAGCCAACAATACAGGAAGTAATTAATTTAACGGATCCAGAATCGACAACATTGCCAGTTGGTTTTTATGGTGAGGTCACAGTTCCTGGTCGTGGAGGAGCAGGAAATGACTATTTTTTGTATGCTGAAAATTTAACTCAAAATACTAGTTATGTAGCCTATTTGGTTACGGTAGATTTAGGGTATGTGGGAAGTGCTATTGAGCAAACAGAACCTTCGGAGATTGCTTTCACAACTGATGCGATTATCCCCCCACCAAGCATCACTGCACTTTCTCCGCCAGATGATTCGCAGGGTGTGGATATGAATGCGCCTTTGAGTATTACTTTTGATCAGGATATCGTGTTGGGAACGGGTAGTCTAATTGTTGAAGGAGCAAATGGTAGTGTTGAGTCTTTTTTACCTGTTGAAGTTATGGTATCAGGGAACACTTTAACTGTTCTTGATCATAAGAAATTCGAAGCAAAGACAGATTACTATGTTACAATGAATGATGGTTTTGTAAAGTCTGCAACTGACAGTGTGTCATTTCCGGGCTTTAGCGATGCAACCACCTGGAACTTTACTACGGTGCAGCAGTGTACGTGGAAGGGGACTAACTCAAGCAGTTGGAGTGATCCTGCTAACTGGGATAAACCCTTTGAGCCCAATGCGAATGTAATTATACCCTCTAACGTTTCCTTTTCAGCCACTTTAAGTGGTACAGCCGTGGTTAACGATCTTACTATAGAATATGGAGGACGGTTAATTGTTAATGACAATGCACAGCTTGATATCACAGGAAGTTTGAACTTAAATTCTGATCTAAATAGTAATGCCGACCTTATCATTTTAGGCAGTGGCGCTGTTACTTCAGAAGATGTATGTGTTAAACAGGTAATAAGTAGTGGTAACCGTTTGTATTATACTGCAGTTCCGGTTAATGGTATGTCGCTTGATCAAATTCCTAATAGTTTTCTATTGTATTATTGGGATAATGCGACCGGTGATTGGCTGACTGAATCGGGAAACGCTGCCTTGGAGGTCGGAAAGGGATATATTTATGCGGGAGATGCACAGACACTGAGTTTTAAAGGACTTATTCATTCGGCACCCAAAAGTATTGAAATTAAGCGAGGTAAAAGTGTAGGGTGGAATTTGATAGGTAACCCTTACACTTGTGCTATTGATTGGCGGTATGTTGGTCGATCATCCGGCGCCGTCGAAAATGCTTTCTGGATCTATGACAATCAAAATGATAACTACGGCGCCTATAATGCCCCTTTGGGTGCGGGCACCAATATTGAGTCTCCGCTTATTCCCTCTAATCACGCTTTTTGGGTAAAAGTAGCTCCTTCATCAGTTACCGGTACCGAGAGTGTGTCATTTGACGATGACTGTAAAAACTATGTGAATAATTCCTATTTAAAGTCTACTGAGTCGCGCTTGTTTCCACGTCTTAGGTTGTCGGCAATTAACGGTGTGTACAAGGATGAACTTGTTATTGCTTTTGGAGATGGTCTTGTTGACCCTACCGAGTTTAAAACAACTAAATACTTTACTACATCGGATAACTTTGTTCAGCCTTATATTGCTGAAGACGAGGCGAAGTATTGCATTTATGGTTTGAGTCCCATTGAGCAAAGTGATGTAATCGTTCCTCTTTCTCTACAAGTTCCATCTACCGGTACTTTTACCTTAAGACGCATTGAATTAACGAATATAGATGAAACTACGGATGTTTATCTTGAGGATAGGGGTGCCGGAGATGTACCCGTAATTGTTGATCTTAAAAAAGAGGCTTCCTATTCATTCTCAGCTGATAAGGGTGATTGTCAGGGGCGTTTTCAAATTCGATTTGCCCCCGCCGAAGCTACAGGAATAGAAGATGAATTAAATGAAAGTTCATCAATTGTTATTCGCAGCATTAATAATACTTTGCTAATTGAGAACTTGCCTTTGTTAGAGAATGTTATTAGCGTTTATACGCTTTCGGGCAATAAGCTTGTTGAAACTTCAACTGCATCATCTAGTTATTCTTGTGCACTAACAACTTCTGGTATTTATCTTGTGCAAGTTAAAGATGCGAATGGAATGGTAACAACGCGAAAAGTATTTGTAAACTAAACGAATTATTGTTTACTTCGTACATTGATAATGAGACTAAAGAAACGACCATATAGTAAACCGGTAATTGAATATTACACAATTGATGCAGATATCTCGTTGGTGCTGATGTCCTATGGTGATGAAACTAAACCACCACCACCGCCACCGAAACCAACTGCAGCTCAATCCCTTCAGGATAATCCTTTCGAAGAAAATACTTTCAATCAATAACAATAAAGGCGACCCCAGGGTCGCCTTTATCATTCTGCTCAAGCTTTTTTATTCTTCTTTCAAATAATCTAACCCTCTCTTATCTAATCGTCTATTAGTCTAAGATCTATACGACTACTCGTCTATTTTCTAACAGTCTAATCATCTACATCGTCACGCTCCAGGTGTCTTCCAGGTTATTTTTCCAGTCGCTGAATTTCTCATCGCCACCACGTACCTTCCAGTCTGAGTCAACAGTTAGCTTTGAGCTGATGCCACCACGCGGGTTACATACCATGGTCAGGCGGATGCGCTCGGGATCGTAAGCTTCCACCAAGTGGTCGTAAAACACATTAATCAGGCGTTCGTAAGATACGGTGATGTTACGCAGGTGATACACATATTCCTTCAGCGATTTAAGCTCTATGATGCGCTTCTTGGGGTAGAAGGTGATAAACACATCGGCAAAATCGGGTTGATTCTTCACCCCCAGGAAGGTAAATTCAGGTATTTTAATTTTAATCTCGTAGGCCTGTCCTGTCGGGTTGGGCAAAGACTTTAGGATGGATGCATCAATGTCTTTGTACGTCAATACTTTTTGTTCCATTAAAATGTAATTTTGGTTTCTTGTTTTGCTATGAACAACAAAAATAGTGATTATCCTGAGAAAATGACCTTTGCATGTGGGATGTTTATTCAAGCTTACTCTGCAAGCTAAGTTGTTCTGTCCACATATTAAGGTTGATTTTTAACCCGCAGAGGGAGTGTTATAGCAACAAAACAGGAGAGGTATAGAGTCAATTTTGTAAGCCTCAATCCCCCCAACACTATAAACATTGAAAATACTTATTGAACCGCCCCCTTCGGCAAAGGGGAAAGGTTGGCTGGTTGTTTAAATCAATTATTACTAGCCTCTTACAGTCGCATGCCATATTCTCAACTCATCAGTTCCCCAGTTCACCAATTTTTTAGCTCTTCAACTCCTCAACTAACTTTGCAGTTCACCAGTTCACCGATTCTTCAATTCTCCAGTTCATCAACTTTTAAACTCCTCAACCAGTTCACCAGTTTTTTCGATTCGTAAGTTTCGTAAGCCCCAATCCCCCGACACTATAAACACAGAAAAAACTTATTGATCCGTCCCCCTTCGCCAAGGGGGAAAGGTTGGTTTATTATTTAAATCAATTATTACTAGTCTTTTACAGTAGTATGTCATATTCCCAACTCACCAGTTCCCCAGTTTCCCAATTTTTTCAGCCCTTCAACTTTTAAACGCCTCAACTTCTATGCAGTTCCTTATCCATCCCCATCCCACTGCCTTCGGCAGCGTACTTCCCCTTGCTCTCAAAAGCAAAGGGAAGAGGGGGCAGCTTACAATTCAATCGTCTCATCAGCTTTTAATTCGTTCAACTCCTAAACTCTTCAACCAGTTGCCCAGTTTTCATTAATCCAATTCCATGCCTTTAGTCGCTAATATTGGCTTTTTTGACTAATTTTGCGCTCGAAAAACGATATAAAGTGGGACGATCTCGAAAAAGTAAACCTTTACTAAAAAAGGTAACGATTACCGATGTGGCCGCCGAGGGTAAGGCGATGTGCCGTGTTGACGACCGTGTGGTATTTGTTCAAAAGGCAGTGCCGGGCGATGTGGTAGATGTGCAGGTAACTAAAAAGAGGCGCAGTTACTACGAAGGCTTTCCAGTATTTTTTCATGAGTACAGCAGTATTCGTCAGGAGCCTTTTTGCGATCATTTTGGTGTGTGTGGTGGCTGTAAGTGGCAGGCGTTACCCTACGATCATCAGCTGAAGTATAAAGAACGTGAAGTGCTTAATAACCTGTCGCGCATTGGAAAAGTAGCGTTGCCCGAAGCGCTTCCTATTCTGGGATCAGAAAAAATACGTTTTTATCGCAATAAGCTGGAATTTACCTTCTCTAATAACCGATGGCTGTCGGAGGAAGAGCTACAAAGCGGAGAAGTGATAACCCACCGTAATGGTGTGGGCTTTCACATTCCTGGTATGTTCGATAAGGTGGAGGATGTTACAAAATGTTACCTGCAAAAGGATCCGTCCAATGCCATTCGTATGGCCATTAAAGATTACGCCCTGGAGCATGGTCTTACTTTCTTCGATTTAAAGAAGCAAGAGGGCTTTTTACGTACCCTGATTATTCGTACCAGTTCAACCAATGAGCTGATGGTGATCCTTACAATGTTTCATGAGGATGAAGAGAATCGTGTAGCTTTGTTAAATCATATTAAGGATGCTTTCCCTGAAATAACGTCGCTGATGTATGTGATCAACACCAAGAAGAATGATACCATTACTGATCAGGATATTGTATTGTTCAACGGTCGCGATCATATTTTTGAAGAGATGGAGGGGCTGAAGTTTAAGATTGGTCCTAAGTCTTTCTACCAGACCAATTCGGAGCAGGCCTATGAGCTGTATAAGATCACGCGCAATTTTGCCGCCATACAGCCCCATGAGGTGGTGTACGATTTATATACCGGTACCGGTACAATCGCTAACTTTGTGGCGCGTCAGGCCAAGAAAGTAATAGGTGTTGAGTATGTACCCGAAGCTATTGAGGATGCCTGTGTTAACTCGGCTATTAATAAAATTGAAAACACAAGTTTCTTTGCCGGTGACATGAAGGATGTGCTGAATTTCGATTTCATTGAAAAGCATGGTCAACCTGATGTGATGATCGTGGATCCACCGCGTGCCGGCATGCATGCCGATGTGGTGCAGACCATTATCAATGCCGCACCAGATCGTATTGTTTATGTGAGTTGTAACTCAGCCACACAGGCGCGCGATATCAATTTGCTTGATGTGCGATATAAGGTAACACGTGTTCAGCCGGTAGATATGTTCCCGCACACCCACCATGTGGAAAATGTAGTGCTACTGGATCGTAAATAATATAAGATTACCCATCGGATGACTATTTATTTGCATGAATAGTCATCCGGTGTATAAGGTTTTGTATTGATTTGTCTATCCCAGTGTGCTTAGTTTTTCAAGTAAGTCGCGTCGCAGCAGTGTTATTCTATGCTTATCCAGCTTAATTATGCCATCATGGTGTAACTGTTGCAAAATTTTATTCACACTTTCTTTTGAGCTAATGGCCAGTTCGGCCAACTCTTTTCGACTAAGCAGGTTCATCACATCGTTTTTAAAACCCGGACCGGTCAGGTACAGGATGGTCGAGGCTAATTTACCATAGTTGTTGCGTGTACTGTTAGTGGCCAGCTGTTGGTATATAAAAGCATAGTTGGTGGCTGTCATGGACATCATAAACTCACACCAACGCCTGTTTAAAAGGCCAACTTTAGTAAGCCAGTCGCGGTTGATGAAGCAAACTTTACAGTCGCTGAGGGCTACCAGTGAAAAAGGATAACGAGCTGCCTTTATAAGTTCAGGCAGGGCGATAAACTGTCCCGGTTCCAGTATATTTAGGATAACATTCTTTTCGTTTCGCCCTTCCAGTACCTTCTTTACGATTCCCTCTTTTAAGAAAGCCACTTGCGAAACAAAACTGTCCTGCTTAAGCACCGTATCTCCCAATTTTAATGAAATCTCGCTTATGTTATTTTTCAGCTCTTCCTCTTCTATATCATTCTCAAGATCGCACAGGCAGTTGTGGTTACACTGTTTGCACGATGTGCTGTTTCTACAAAAATTCATCATAAAATCAAATGATATTATACGAATTGAATGCATTTGGTTACATTTTGGTAGTATTTTATTTTCTTTCTGATCCCGCCGGGATCAAATATCAGTATTTTCAGGATCGCATCTTATTGCCATTATGTAATTAAGCTGCGATCCCCATCCCAACACCTTTGGCGTTGTACTTCCCCTTCCGCTCAAGCGCAAAGGGAAGAGGGGGGGGATGTTGCGCTTTTAGCTGCATATACCACTTTTAAGTAAGAAGTGTATGTTTTTATCAATCAATAAAGGTTTAGATGATTTTTCTTGTGATCCCGGCGGGATCAAATATCAATAGCCACAGGTGCTAACCTATGGTGTTTATCGTTCATTATTTACCAACCCCGGAGTGGGTTGAATGTTGGTAATAACACCTTTGTTTACAGGGTTGCAGTGTTGTATTACTTATCGGATGACTGAGGAAACAAACTGTAATTAGTCATCCGATCAGTATTTTCGGGGTAACATCGTGAGTAGTGCCTGGAATGGAGTTTAAAAGGGTAAGGACGTAAAAATACCTGCTGCATCAGGTAATCTTACTCTGAGATGTTTTGATCCTTATTACCGTGGGTATTTATTTTTGTAGGCACTTTACCTGACATGCAGAAATCACAAAGGTTTCTCGTGTTAATCCGAATATTTATTGAATAGAAATCTTAAAAAAGTAGAAAGTATGGCTCACACCGCAGCGGAGGGAAAAAATAATTTTTATCAGCAGTTTGTACGACGTTTTAATGATTTGAACCTGGGTTTTAAACTGGGAATAGGCTTTGGAGTTTTAATAGTTATCAGTTTAATCATTGGGCTTTTGGCAGTGTTTAATATGGCAACAGTGGCTGATGAATCGGAACTGTTGGCAAAAGAATTTGTGCCCGAAGTTAAAATAGCCAGTGAATTGCGCAAGGCGGCCAACCGCGCCATGCGTGATGTTAGTTGTTATATTTACACCGAGGAGAAGCACTTCTATAATAATGCAGAGAGTGAAATTGCCGATATTAAAAAGGCTTTGATTGACGGGAACAAACTGGTGACCGGTGCCGAGCGACTGGATACTCTGGAGGCCAATCTTAAAGTGGCTGAAGCGACTGCTAATGCTTTTGTTGGTCTCGTGAATCAGACGGTGGAGGTTAACGCCCGAATGGCTGAGGCACGCACTGTTATGGATGAGTCGGCCCACGAATATATGCTTAATTGTCATGCCTACCTGAAGGAGCAAAATAAGAAGATGCTTAGTGAGATAAAAGCTGGCAGTACAACACCTGATCGCTTGAGGAAAATTGAGTTAATCACTGAAATTATTAATCTGGGAAATGAAGTGCGTGTAGGAAACTTTAAGTCACAGGCCATTCGCGACCCCGAAATTTTTGAGCAGGCACTTGCTTCTTTTTCCCGTGTTTATGATGATTTGAAAATTATTAGACGCTATACTACTATGCGTTATGATATTGTGGCGTTGAATAATATTAGGCAGGAAGCGGAGCATTATCAAGGTGCTATGGAGCAATTTATAAGTGACTGGCAGAGGAGGGAAGAGTTGGCTGACAAAAGTAGCAAAGCCGGTATGGACTTTGTTATGAGTTGTGCTGCTACAGCCGAAGATGGATTGCGTGAAACACAAGATATGGCGTCTTCTAGTGCTTCGAGTCTGCGGATGTCCAACTCCATAATGATTACCGGTTTATTACTGGCTTTGATTGTGGGGGTTACATTTGCTTTTTTGCTGATGCGTATAATTACCACACCTTTGAGTAAGGGGCTTATCTATGCTCGTCAGTTGGCGCAGGGTGACTTGGGTGCCACTATTGATGTTCAGCAAAAGGATGAAATTGGCCAGTTGACGGATGCTATGGCCAATATGGGAGCAAAGTTAAAGGAGATTGTATCGAGCATCGTCAATGGGGCCAATAATATTGCTACAGCCAGTCAGCAGATGAGCAGTACTTCGCAAAACCTGAGTCAGGGCGCTAGTGAGCAAGCTTCGTCGGTAGAGGAAGTGAGCAGCAGCATGGAAGAAATGGCGGCCAATATTAATAGCAATGCTCAAAATGCCAATGAGACTAAGGATATAGCCTTTGCTGCAGCCAGCGGAATTAAAGAAGGAGGAGAGGCAACAGAGAATACTGTCCAGAGTATGCGTACTATCGCTGAGAAGTTGGCGATTATTGATGATATCTCTTTCCAAACGAATATACTGGCATTAAATGCAGCAGTGGAGGCTGCACGTGCCGGTGAGCAAGGGCGTGGTTTTGCAGTGGTAGCTGCAGAGGTGCGAAAATTGGCTGAACGCAGTAAGTTATCGGCGCAGGAAATAGATTCGGTATTAAAAAATGGCTCGCGTGTGGCGCAGGAAGCAGCTGCTAAACTTCAGCAGTTGGCGCCGGAAATTAGTAAGACCTCCGGACTGGTTGAAGAGATTGCCTCGGCCAGTAAGGAACAGGATATGGGTGCCGATCAGGTTAATAAGGCCATGCAGCAACTCAATACTATCACCCAACAAAATGCTGCTGCATCGGAAGAGATGGCTACCGGTGCTGAAGAGTTATACACACAAGCCGAGCAGTTGAAGGAAATTGTTTCTTTCTTCAATATTGGTGATGCTGTCAAGGAATATCATACAAGGTCTCAGCGTAAGGTGGAGGTGGAGCACACGCCAACTGAAGAGTCAAACATGTCGAAGCCGCAAAAAGAGGCTGTATGTTTCGATATGGGGCGCAATGGGGATAATGAGTTTGAAACCTTTTAATTGTATGTCTCATAAAGTATTAGTTGTTGATGATTCAGAAGTGAGTCTTTATCTAATAAAGGCCATCTTTAATGACGATGATAGGATAGAAGTGTTAATGGAGAATGACAGTACACGTGCTCTTGAAACCATTAAACGTGAAAAGCCCAAAGTGTGTATTCTTGATTTGATGATGCCGGTAATAGATGGTTTTCAGCTTCTGAAAGCGATTAAGGCTGAGCTGACGCTTGCACAGCTGCCTATTGTGGTCATTACGGCCAAGCAGGATAGTTTATCCTTTAATCGGATGAAGGCTCTTGGGGTACAAGCCTATTTTACCAAACCCATTGAGATGCAGGAAGTAATATCCTGCGTTAAAAAGTTAGTGGATCTTTAATTCAGTATATTACTCATCGGATGATTAATTAGTAGTAAATAAACCAATCATCCGATGAGTTCAATATTTCTAGCTTAATCGGTTTTTGTAATCCTCATAACCGAATTCTTTCACGATAGATAGTCCGGTGTTATCATTCCATATTGCTATGGCGGGATGAGGTACGCCGTTAAACATGGTGGTTTTCACCATGGTATAGTGAATCATATCCTCAAAAATAACTTTATCACCCGGCTTCAGGGCATTGTCAAACGACCAGTATTCCATGTAATCACCTGCCAGGCAGCTGTTACCACCCAACCGGTAGATGTGCTTTCCTTCAATGGCACCCATTTGACTACCCACCACGCGCGGCTGATAGGGCATTTCCAGGCAGTCGGGCATATGGGCGGTGAAGGAAACATCAAGGATAGCCGTTTTAACACCACTGTTTTCTACCACATCTACCACCGACGATACCAATACCCCCGTTTCCCAGGCAAAGGCGCTTCCGGGCTCCATAATGATGTCTAGCTGCCATTTCTCACGAAAACGTTTAAGTAGGTCAATCAGGTGTTTTGTGTCATAGCCTGTGCGTGTCATTAGGTGGCCACCACCCATATTAATCCATTTCACCTGCTTTAGGTAGGGGGCAAAACGTTCTTCTATGGCAGTTAAGGTGTTTTCCAGATCGTAGGAGCTGGATTCGCACAGTGTATGAAAGTGTAAGCCTTCTATTTGTGGCGGAAGCGTAGCGGGCAGGGCGTCAGCCACTATGCCCAAACGCGATCCGGGTGCGCAGGGGTTGTAAAGATCGGTTTTCACATCGCTAAACTGCGGGTTAATGCGCAGTCCTGCCGATACTTTTTCCGGATGAGCCTGCATATCAGCCTTAAATTGATCGAATTGCGACAGTGAGTTAAAGGTGATATGGCTGCTGTATTTAAGCAAAAGGGGGAAATCCTCTTTCTTATAGGCCGGAGAGTAGGTATGCGCTTTGGCACCCATTTCTTCATAGGCCAGGCGTGCCTCGTGAATGGAGCTGGCCGTGGCCCTGGGTATGTATTCGGTAACGATGGGAAAAGCACTCCACATGGAAAAGGCTTTGAAGGCCATGATGATTTCGATACCGGCTTCGTCGCGCACCCCTCTGATTAGCTCCAGGTTACGGCGCAAAAGACCCTCGTCCAGCACGTAGCAGGGCGAGGGTATCTGTGTATAGTTAATTGCCATGGTCGTTTTTATAGTTCCAGGTCAACATTATGTTCTTCAACCCATGGAAGGCCCTGTTTATTGAGCTGCTCCATGAATGGATCGGGATCAAATTCCTCAACATTAAATACTCCGGGTTGCTTCCACAGCCCTTGCAGGTACATCATGGCACCGATGGTGGCGGGTACGCCCGTGGTATAGCTAACACCTTGTGCACCGGTTTCGTTAAAGGCATCCTGGTGCTTACAGTTGTTATATACATAATAGGTTTTCTCCTTACCGTCTTTAATGCCGGTAATGCGACAGCCGATGGAGGTTTCGCCCGTGTAGTTCTCACCCAAATCGCCCGGATCAGGCAGTACGGCCTTCAAAAACTGAATGGGAACAATCTCTTTCCCTTCATACATGATGGGTTCAATGCCTGCCATGCCAATATTCTGAATAACCCGCAGGTGGGTCAGGTACTCCTGGCCAAAGGTCATCCAGAAACGGGCCCGCTTCAGGGTTGGGAAGTTTTTCGCCAGTGATTCAAGCTCTTCGTGGTAGATCAGGTATGATTCGCGCTCACCAATATTAGGGTAAGTTAAGGGTTGATGAATTTCGTGTGGCTCTGTTTCTACCCATTGTCCATTTTCCCAATATTTACCTTTCTGTGTTACCTCACGAATATTAATCTCGGGGTTGAAATTGGTGGCAAAGGCTTTGCCATGGTCTCCTCCGTTGCAGTCCACAATATCCAGATAATGAATCTCATCGAAGTGGTGCTTGGCGGCATAAGCCGTAAAAATACTGGTTACACCCGGGTCGAAGCCACATCCAAGAATGGCGGTGATTCCGGCTTCCTTGAAGCGATCCTGATAGGCCCATTGCCATTTGTACTCATATTTGGCCTCATCCAGCGGTTCGTAGTTGGCTGTATCCAGGTAGGCAGTTTTTGTTTCCAGGCAGGCATCCATAATAGTCAAATCCTGATAGGGCAATGCCACATTTACCACAATGTCCGGCTTAAAAGAATTGATTAACTCAACCAGCTCGGGCACCTTATCGGCATCTACCTGTGCCGTCTTAATGCGTTTGTCACCTATCTTTTCAGCGATGGCATCACACTTGCTTTTTGTGCGACTGGCCAGCATGATTTCAGTAAAAACTGTTGGCAAAGATGCCATCTTGTGGGCAACAACGGTACCTACACCGCCGGCTCCAATAATTAAAACTTTACCCATGTTATGTGTAATGATAAAACCAAAATTTGGTTCGTTTGATCAATAATTGAATTCACTCAATTGTGTCAATAACACATTTACAAATTGACAAAAAAAATTGACATCAGGCAAGGGCTATTAAGACCTTTTATTCAATAATTTTTTCCAATGTAAAAGCTGGTCTTAAGCTTTTATTGATTAGACCAATAGGTCTATTTGGATTTGGGGCTGATCTTGAGGTGTTTAATTAAGGTATTGAAAATTAGTTGTTGTTGCCTTGTTGTTTAGGTCAATTTTACTATTTTTGAGAATGAAAATTTGATATATATGTTAATTGTAAGGCGTTTATTCAGTTTTGTAGCCGTAGTTTTGATCCTATCGGCCTGTAGCAGTGGAAGCGGAGGCATCAAAAAAGGTGAGGAAGTAGTGATTGGCTTCTATAATCTGGAGAATCTTTTTGATACCATAGATGCGCCTGATGTGCGGGATGAGGAGTTTACCCCTGATGGAAGAAAAGCATGGACTCAAGCGCGCTATAAGGCGAAGCTTCAGCACATGGCCCAGGTTATTTCCAGCCTTAGCGATACTGTTGGGCAGGAGTATCCTGCAATAGTGGGACTGTGTGAGGTGGAAAACCGCACTGTTGTGGAGGATCTTGTAAAGGAAAAATCCCTGGCGGGAGGTGATTATCAAATTGTGCATCAAGATTCGCCAGACAGACGAGGAATTGATGTGGCCTTGATTTACCGGAGTGACCTATTTAATCCGGAGACAATAAAAGCCATACCTCTTATGATCTATGATGCGGAAGACAGTAGTCGTATCTATACCCGCGATCAACTGCTGGTTAGCGGATTGCTGGGCAATGAGAAGATACATTTATTGGTCAATCATTGGCCATCGCGTTATGGGGGAGAGGAGCGCAGCCGTCCGCTACGTAAGGAGGCTGCCTTGTTGTCACGTTCCATCGTCGATTCACTTTTAGCACTGGACGAGGGGGCAAAAGTATTGGTGATGGGTGATCTGAATGATGATCCGCACAATGTTAGCGTAAAGGATGTTTTGCGCGGTCGTACGCGCTCCGAATTGACGGGTGATGATGTGTATAACCCTTTTGCCAGGAAGCATCAGGCTGGCGAAGGTACCTTGTGTTACCGCGGCAAATGGAATTTATTTGATCAGATTATCCTTACTCAGGGTCTTTTGGGCAGTGAACAGGGATTGCGTTACGAAGATGCTTTGGTATATAGTTATGCGCATTTGAAGGTGCCGGAAGGTAAGTATAAGGGCTATCCATTCCGCACTTATGTGGGCAATCGACACGATGGTGGCTACAGCGATCACTTCCCGGTATCTGTGGTTTTAAAAATGTATTAAGAATTGAATTAGTTTATACCTTTAGTTATGAATGGTCGGCTGCAAACGTGCAGTCGGCCATTTATGCATATAGCCCCTTTGCTTTAATGAAATCCATTACGCATTCCGGAATCAGAAAAGGCAGTTCTGTGCCTGCTTTGAGCCATTGCCGCAGGTCGGAAGAAGCCAGTTCTATTTGTGGGGCATTGGTGAGTTTACAGCCGTCAGGCAGGGTGGCCGTGTCAACGGAATAACCCGGACGGGGGTAGATGAGTAGGCGGTGGTTGGCAAGTATCTCATCGGCCGCTTTCCATTTGTCAAACTTCTGGATGTTATCGGCCCCCATGATAATGCTGAATTCGGTTTGTTTGTGCGCTTTTTTGAGTGCACGAAGTGTGTCAATGGTGTAGGAGGGGGTGGGTAATTGCAGTTCAATATCCTCTACTTTATAAGCTTTCTGGTGTTGTGTGGCACGGCGCACCATCTCCACTCTCAGGTGGGCATCCAGCAAATCTTCCTTTTGCTTGAAGGGGTTTTGGGGGCTGACCACAAACCATACTTCCTGCAAACTCTCAAAGGCCAGCATGTAATTGGCCAGGGCCAGATGCCCGATGTGAATGGGGTTGAAAGAGCCGAAAAAGAGGCCGATATGACGCATGTTAGTCCTGTTTTAAAAAGTCAGTCAGCGTTTCCTCGGCCGTTTTAATGGCTTGCTCCAGGTTGTCATTTACAATGATGGCATCAAACTCACCGGCATACTTTAACTCTTTCTCAGCCTTGGCAATGCGCATGGCTATCTTTTCTTCGCTGTCGGTGCCACGCCCCTGCAGGCGTTGCTTTAAGGTTTCGATGGAAGGGGGCTGTACAAAGATGCTAAGGGCCTCATCGCCATACATTTTTTTAATATTGAGGCCTCCCACAACATCAATGTCCAGCACAATGTTATTGCCGGCCGAGCAGATGCGTTCCACCTCGCTTTTGAGTGTTCCGTAGTAGGTGTTTTCGTACACCTCTTCCCACTCCAGGAAGGCTTCTTCTGCTATCTTGCTGCGAAAAGCGTCTGCGGACAGGAAATAGTATTCCACACCCTCTTTCTCATTGCCGCGGGGCGCTCTGCTGGTCGCCGATATGGAGAATTCCAGATTGAACCCTTTATTTAGGAGAGCTTGTACAATTGTACTCTTCCCGGCTCCCGACGGGGCTGAAAAAATAATGAGTTTGCCTTTTTTGTTCATTATGGCTATAGTTTAATAATGCGTTGTAAAACCGATTAGTTGTTGATAACATAGGTCTATTTTCAAAAACCTTTCCTTAG